>JANLPK010000223.1:0-17729 GCA_031367205.1 Alphaproteobacteria bacterium | reverse complement strand
GCTCGCAACAGCTGACAGGTGGCCTTAAGCCCACGACGACGGCAGCCGGCAACACCGCCCTTTGTCGCTATCAGTTCACCCACTTCAATGACCTCGTGAACGAAGAACACCATTATCAACTTTACGGCGAAGTAAATTTTGATCTTACCGACAACGTGAAATTCCACGGTGAGGTCGCTTGGAACCGCAATGACGTCGTCGATCAGCGGATTTCGCCCGCCAACCTGACGACCCAGTTCCCAACCGCACTTACGACAGGCAATCCGCTGGCGCCGGTCGGGTTCAATGGTCAGACGAGGTACTTCATCCCGTCGACCAATCCCGGCTTGATTGCGCTTCGCACCAATTGCGCGGCACCGCTGACTGCTGCCCAATGCGCAGGCATGGTGGGCGGCGTGACCACTAGCCAGACCTCCTGGCGATTGATCGGGGTTGAAGGCCATCCTTTGAACCCTGACGGCGCTGACCATCAGCAGATCCAGCAGACCCAGTATCGTGTTTCCGGCGGGTTCAAGGGCAAGTTTGACGGTGGATTCCTGGACGGAATCGGTTGGGACACCGCCCTGACCTTCATGGAAAACAAGGGTCAAAACATCACCAACGATCTATTGGTCAACCGCATCCAACGTGCGTTTAATGGCCTTGGCGGCCCGGGCTGCAACTATCAGACCGGCACCCCCGGCGTTGGCGCTTGCAAATATTTGAATCCGTTCTCGAATAGTATCGCTAAGAGCGCGATTACCGGTGCCACGAACCCCTACTATGTGTCGTCGGTGGCAAATGACGCTGCGATGAAGGCTTGGCTCTACGGGACCTACACCCAGGTGACCACCAACCAAATTCTGGTTGCTGACTTGGTCTTCAACGGCGAAACCAAGATCGCTCTGCCCGGCGGTAATGTGGCCTGGGCCGCTGGTGCTCAATGGCGGTTTGATCACAACACCGATGATTGGGAGGGCCTGGGCGACGTGGGTGCCACGCCTTGCGTCGATTCCATCGACGGCCAGCAGGGGCTCTGCGCGTCGCCGGTTGGCCCCTTCGTCTTCTTCGGATCCCAGAAAGACTTCGACGTTGATCGCCGAGTTGGTGCGGTGTTCGGCGAGTTACGGCTACCGCTGTTTGACAATCTCGAAGTCAGTGCGGCGGTGCGCCACGAAGACTTTGGTGGAAAAGTCGGTTCAACGACCAACCCGCGTATCTCGGCGCGTTGGCAGGCAGTGGATTGGTTGGCCTTCCGCGGGTCAGCGGGGACTACCTTCCGGGCACCCGGACAGGCTGCCTTGACCCCTGGAAGTTCAAAGGGTGTCAGTAATATCGGAGGCAGCTATCGCGCCACCGTAACGGCAAACAACCCGAACCTTCAGCCCGAAACTGCCAAGACCATCAATGTTGGTGTGATCCTGGATGTCGGTAACTTCAATGCGACCGTCGATTATTGGAGTTTCGACTTCAAGAAAGAACTGACCTTGGAGGACACAACGGGCCTGTTTAACACCTTGTTGGTTCCGGGGGCTTGCGCAAACCCGAACATCACCGCGAGGTTTGTGTTCACTTCTGGCTGTTCGCAAGCCAATGTCCTCCAATTGACTCGTCGGTTGGTGAACGGCCCGGATACCAAAACCTCTGGATTTGATATTCGCGCGCAGTACGACTTCCCAAATTTCTTCGGGATGGAGTTCCACGACAGCAAAGTGACCGTGGGTGCTGAAGCGACGATTCTGAAGGAAGTGAAGCGCACACGATTCGGACTCGATGGAGACCCGACAGTTCAGTTGTCTGCAGCAGTGGACCGGGCCGGCCGGCACGATCTCGGAGGAGGCGATTTCTACTCCTTCCCGAAATTGCGAGCCAATGGCTTTGTGAATGTCCGTGGTGAGAACTGGAATTTCCGCTATCAGTTGCTCTATCGTGAAGGCACCAAGAATGTTGGAGCGACCTGCGTCGGGGACGCCGGAGCCGGCGCTACAGCCGACTGCCGTTATAGTTACACGGCGGGTGTCTACCAGAGTGTGGGCAAGACCGACGCCTATTGGCAGTCTGACGTCAATCTGAATGTCGATCTGCCATGGGAAACCACGGCATCGTTCAGCATCCAAAATTTGATGGATAAGGATCCGCCGTTCGCTCAGAGCTTCTACAACTACGACGTCACCAACGGGAACCCGCTGGGGCGCGTCTTTAAGGTGGGCGTGAAGAAGAAATTCTAGTCTTCGAACCCGAGATACGAGATTGGGGGCACCTTCGGGTGCCCTCTTTTTTGGGGTCTTGAGGGCCTTAGAGCGCGTTCCCTTTAGATGGAATCGTCTAAAGGGAGAAACCGCGCTCTAATTCAAATATTTAGAGCCTGTTCGTCTCCGATAGCCGGTTCCCACCTATCGGAACAGGCTCTAGGGCCGGTGCTTGCGTGGCAGGGCCGCGATCTCTTCGGGGGTGAGTTTGGTGACGGCCTTTACCGGGCACCGCTGCGGTCCAAGGGGACCCTGGGCGATGACGGTGGCGTCCAGGGGTGAACAGATGGACGAGGATCCCTGGCTGACCAGGCCGATGTGTTGGGACCATTCGATGTCGGGGCAGGGCCCCATCAGATCCAGGCGGTAGACGTCCTTCACGCCGGTGCGCAGCATCACCGTGTGGTCGTCAGCGGAGGACCAGCCGTTGACGTTTTGAACCCAGAAGCAGGTTCGCTTGGCTGTGGCCGGCGGGGCGGCTTGGGTGGACGCGGCGCTGAGGGCCGCAGCGACGGTCAATCCGGCGACCGTGATCAAGAGATTGCTTGGCATGTCTCGACTCCCTGTTGGGTCGCCTAACTTGGCGAGCGATGCGCCAAGTTAGTCTCCATCGACGACCAAATTGCGACCTCGCCGTTGGGCGCGCTTTGCGAACCGGGCGGGGTCAATCAGGGCCGCAAGGTCCTGCGGGATGGGTGAAGGGGCATCCATGACCAGCGCGGCGACGTGCTCGGCCAACAGGGGTGCCCAGCAGAAGCCGCGCGACCCGAGGCCGCCGAGCACGAACAAGCCGCCAAGCTCCAGGGCACCGGCCAAGGGGAAGTAGTCTGTGGTGGTGGCGCGAACGGCAGCGCGACCCTGCAGATCCTTGCGGGTTAGGCCGGCGGCCAGGTCGGGGCGGATCTCGCGCAATCCCTGCAGGTTTCGTTCGTGGTCAGTGTCGCGGATTTCAGTCGACACTTGGTCGCGATCATGGGTGGCACCAAAGAGAAAGCCGTCGCGGGTCGGCAGAACGTAGCTGCCGCTCGAGATCGATGTTGGACGCTGTGAGGAGGCCTTCCAGCTGGCCTGACCCCGCACGGCGCTGACCACGGCGGTTGGAGCAAGGCGCGAGACGTCGAGGCCGCAGGCCAGGATCACGGCGTCGCACTGATGAAGCAAGGCACCGTCCGGCCCAACCAAGTCCCAGCCCTGGTGGGTCTTCTGTAGAGTTTCGACGCGGCAACGCGTGAAGGGCCCGGTCCAAGCGTCGAGTATTATTCGCGGCTCAACCACCAGGGCGTCGGCTAGCTCCAATCCCTGATTCTCACTAAGCGCTAGGGATCGCGCTGCAAACAGGTCCGATCCGGCGATCTTGGCATGCCGCCGACGATCTTCAGCATCCTGCGCCACTTGCAAGACACCGGTGGCGATGACAGCTTCGGGATGCTGACGATACAGCGTCACGGCGCGGGCAAAGGCCTGAGCCGCCAGCTTTGCAGGCTCGGCCAAGCCGGCATCGAGTCGCGGCATGACCAGGGCGGCGGGATTGCCCGAGGCACCAGCGCCCGGCTCGTCGGCTTCGTAAATCTGGGGTTCGACGCCGAGCGCGCGCAGAGCACGCGCCGTGCTCGCCCCGGCAATCCCGGCACCGATGATGGCAACCTGGGGTAGGGGTGATTGCAGTCTAGTGCCCGGGAGGCGCGCTTCCAGCCGTTCGCGTTTGCGACCGAAGCCGGGCTGTTTGGTCACGTCGAACCCGGCCGCCTGCAGGCCGCGCCGCACATCGCCGGCTACGGTGAAGGTGGCGAGACGGCCACCTGGTGCCGATCGCTCCGCCAGCAGGCCTAGAACTTCCGGTCGCCACATCGCCGGGTTCAGGGCCGGGGAGAAGCCGTCGAGGAACCAAGCGTCGGCTTTGGCGCGCCACTGTTTGAGCGCTTCGGCCACCTCCAGAATAGCGACATCTAGGGTGACCCTGATCTCGGGAAACGAAACGCGATGCAAGCCCGGTGTCCGGCCGGGCCAGCAGGAGATCAGTAGCACGGTAAGGTCCGCCAATTCCGGCCAGCGGCTCAGGGCCCGCTCAGCGTCGGCGGCGTCGATGGGGTGGGCTTCAACACTGAATATGTGGAGATGAGCGCTGGGTTCAGACGTGCGTCGCCACAGGTCCATGAGGGCTAAGATGTTCAGGCCTGTTCCAAACCCCAGCTCACCGACGACAAACCGATCTCGTCCGGTCCAGGCCTGCGGCAGACCGCATCCGGTCAGGAACACCGCGCGGCTCTCAGCCAAGCCGTCCTCTGCCGAGAAGTAGACGTCCCCGTAAAGCTTGGAGCGCGGCTCGTCCTGCGGACTCCAGTCCAGGATCTCGCTGGTCATGCCGACCCTGTGGCTGAGTTGGGATCAAAAGAAAAGGGCCGCCCCGAAGGACGGCCCCTAGCTCGAATCCCGACTGGGTTTGAAGCTTACTTCTTTTCCGGAGCCATCGCGGACTTGGCGGCATCCATAGCGCTGGTTGCGGCGGCACCGGTGGAGGCGGCAGCAGCCTTGGTCGCGTCGGCAGCTGAGCCGGCAGCGGCAGCAGCATCGGTAGCAGCTGCAGCGGTGGTCGCAGCAGCGTCGGACGCGGCGGTCGCCGCGGTTGCAGCGGCGTCAGTCGCCGTCGCGGCAGCATCGGTCGCGGTTGCGGCGGCATCGGTCGCGGCTTCAGCGGCCTTTTCGGCGGGCTTGGCGCAAGCCGACAGGGAAAGTGCAGCAACAGCGGCACCGGCGAAGAGCAATTTTTGAACGGTGTTCATGGGCCTAGATCCTCTAGAATCGCAGGTTGGAAGCGTCCAATCCCGAGCCCGAATGGAGAACGGCACGGATGCAGGCACCGACTATGGCCCGGTTCTGCCCAAGGGCAAGAGTTATCTTCACATCCTCGTGATCACTTTTTCCCCGCATGACTGGAAAGTCGCGCTAAGGCCTGGGTTCAAGGGAGCCCAGCATGTCAGCCGATAACGTCAAACTGCGATCAAGAGCCATCGTTTTGCCGGGTCGCGGCGGCGAGATGAGCGCCTGGGAGATGGGGCCGCAGGACCAGCCGATTGATCTGATCTTCTCTCATGCAAACGGTTTCAATGGGCGAACCTACCGCGCCATTGTCGAACCTTTAGCTGTTCGATTTCGGATATTGCTGTTGGATCAGCGCGGGCATGGTCGGTCGCGCCTTCCCGCTAACGCGTCGATACCACGAAAGTCTTGGAACGATCTGGTCGACGATCTTGGGGCCGCCCTAGAGGCCCTGGATGCCCGCGACGTGGTTCTGGCGGGTCATTCCATGGGTGGGACTGTCAGCACAATGACCGCTGCCGCCGCCCGGGAACGTGTGCGGGGCTTGGTGTTGCTAGATCCGGTGATCCTCCCGCCGGCCGTGATCCTGCAGGGTGATGACCCCCCTGATAGCCCTCTGGTGGCCGGGGCTCAGCGACGGCGGGCACAGTTCCCGGACTTGGCCTCGGTCATTGCGGCCTATACCGGTCGCGGGGCGTTTCGCAATTGGACCGCCGACATGCTTGCCGACTATGTCGCCGATGGTTTCCATCCCACCCCTGATGGTCAAGTTGGACTGACCTGCACGCCGGCCTGGGAAGCCTCAGGCTTCATGTCGTCTAGCAATGATCCATGGCCGGCATTCGATGTCTTGCAGATGCCGATGCACATTCTTCGCGCCGAGGCGGGCTCGACCTGCCGCATTGAGGGTCATGAGGCGCGGGTGCTTTCGGGGGGGAGGGTTCGCCTGGAGACCATTCCGGGCACCAGCCACTTCCTGCCCATGGAACGCCCCGATCTCGTCCGGGACGCGCTCCGGGAGATGCTCGAAACGACCACGCGTTAACACAAAACCGCTTTCCAACGGTGATCGCCGGGCGTTAAGGTCCTGTTAGGTATTTCGTTGGGTCCCGCTTGTGTCAAAGTTTCGTCGTCTCGCGCCCTATTTTCTGATCGGCCCGATTAGCGGCCCGCTGGTCGCTGGCGTCGTCATCAATTGGCGCGGCGGTCGGCCGATATTGGCTGGAATGTATAGCGTGGCCTTGGCGCAATATCTGATCCTATTGCCCATGCTGGCGACGCACTATGGCCTGACCGCTTTTCACTAGGTCGTAGTGACGGGTGGCGTTGCGCGGGCCACGAGGCTCAACACCATCAGTAGAGCCAAGGCTGCGACGGCCATGTCCCACCAATTGAGGTTGGGCGTGTTTTGGGTGATGAACGCCGGGCCGCCCTTGAACACATCATTGGCCGAGACCACCACCACTGCGCCGAACAGATTGTTGATCAGATGTAGGCCGAAGGTGAACGCAATCCCGCCAGTGCGGATAGCGATTAGCGAAAGCACGACGCCGAACACCACCGCATTTGCGGCCTGGGGCAAGCCGTTGGGAATGTGCAGTGCCCCAAAGACTAGCCCGCTGATCACCGAAGCCGCGATGGGCTGACGGGTAGCAAGCAATAGGCCCTGGGTCAGATAGCCACGGAAGATGAACTCCTCCGCAAAGGTCTGCACAGCCAGAGCCGCGATCGCCAAGGCCATGATCGGTAGATCCGGGCGTTGGTTTGAGAGGTGAAATCCGCTCGGGGTCAAGGCGTAGTCGATGAGTGTGACAGCAACCAATACCGCCAGCCAGAGTCCTAGGCCCGCGCCGAACCTGGACCAGCGCCAGTCGCCAATCAGGTCGCGAAAACGCCTTCGATGGAGCAGGCGAATGGCCAGTTGATAGCCGACCAACAGCGCCGCGAAGATCAAGCCATTAGCGGTGAAGAAGACAACCGGATGATCCGGCCGCGTGACCTGATCGGCCAAGTCAGCGGGTATCAGGTGCAATAGGTTCAAGATCAACAGGCCCGCAGCGCCGATTCCCATAGCCAATGCGGGCCCCAGGATCAGGCTTAGTCCATAGCGCCAAGCGCCATTGGCACCGCGAGAGGCGTAGTCGAGATAGGTCACGGCGCTAAACTAGCCGAAGGTCTTCTTGAGGCCCAGGAGAATGGTCGGCCCCACACGCTCTACCCGGTCATCGCGCACACCCAGGCCGTTGCGGCTGCGCGGGCCGGCATATTGATCATGGGTATAACGAATGGCGCGGTCGGTGATGTCACCAATGGCGACGAGGACTATCCAGTTCGGTCGCGGGTTCCAGTTCAGCACAGCACTGAGAATCGGACGGATCTTGGTGCTTTCGATTTGGTCTAGGCGGTATTTGGTGACGAGAGACTGCTGCATCAACGACAAGCCCAAGCTCAACTTCTTACGAGGCAGGTCCCATGTTAGATTGACCTTCCAGTCTTGGGGCGGCAGGCCAGATATCTCGCGCTTCAAATGGGTGGTCGGATCGGTGACCTGCGACCATCTCCAGGTGGAGCTGCCCTGAAGCTGAACTCCGGGCGCGCCAAATTTGTCGAAGGGTAGAGTCAGTTGGGCACTGATCTCATCCTTGGTGCCGGCTCCGATGTTGGCCGGAGAATCATAGGTGCGGGTCGCGGTGAAAATCGGTGCTCGATCAATCACATCCGTCAGGACGAAGTGACGAGCCTGAAGGACTGCAGCTCCCTTTTCCAGGAATTGGCGCTCCCAGGCCAGTTCGGTGACCCAGGCTTGTTCGGGCGTGAGGTTAGGGTTCCCGGCGGCGACAACGCCGTTGTTCAAGCTTGATGACGCTGAGAAATCCTTAAAGTTGAGCTGGCCGACCTCGCGTTCCACGCGAAATCGAACTTGGTTGGCCGGGTTTGGGGCCCAGGTTAGCGCCAAGCGTGGCTTGGTGAAGGTTAGGGACTTGGCCAGGACCGTGTCGCCGGTGGACGAGATATTGGAACGCTCCTGCCGAACCGATCCCTCCACGGTCCATGCCTGTGTGGGGGACCAGACCGTTTTAGCGAAGACCTCATAGCGATCCTCGGTGACCGATACATTGGCACTCGGTAGCCGAAACGCCACGCCATTGATGCTGTAGGCAAGGCTGTTGCGCAGGGTGTTTGCGGCACCCTCAGCCCCCAATTCCAACGAGAGCCGAGGGCTCACCGTGCGTTTGAGGACTAGTCGCCCGATGGTCTCTCCGGTCCTGGCGTGCTGATTGAACAGCGTTGTCGCGCCGGTTGTGAGACTCCGTTCGCCATGGAGGTCGTCATTCGAGCGCCTTAGGGCAACAGCTTCGAGGCTGGTGTCAGTGGCAATCGCTCGACTGAAGCGCAGACCGAACTCCAGGGAGTCGGCATCCTCAGCCGCGTGAAACCTCTCGACGGCTGCAGCAGGCATTATGATCCGATTGGTGACGTCGACGTCGTAGAGCTGGCGACCGATGGAACCGCTGAGCCGCAGTCGCCCCCCCGCCAGCGGTAACTCATAGGCTCCAGTGGCCTGATACGTAGAACCGCCCCCGGTGGCCTGGGAGCGCGCGGTTACGACGGGAACCAGTCCTGAATTGTATTGAATGTTCGGCCCGTCGCCGGCGCGGTCATCTATATAGTTGCCCGCGACTAGGCCGAGTTCCCATGCGCGTGACTCTGAACCGCCTGATGCAATGAGGCGGGCCTGCGGCACATTGCGTCCGTCACGGGGAAGGAAAGTATTGGCGACGCTGACCTGGGCCTTGAGGTTGCTGTCGGTCTTTAGAACAATATTGGCCAGGACGCTCTGGCCCTGCATGTCAATTCCTGGAGCGCCCCCACGGATGACCTCGATGCGCGCGACGCTGGACGTCTGAATTCGACGCAGTATGGAGTCGAGGCTGTCGGTTTTCGAGGCGGGCCGCTGACCACCGACCAGGACGTTGCCGGCAG
Organism: Alphaproteobacteria bacterium; assembly: GCA_031367205.1. GTDB lineage: Bacteria > Pseudomonadota > Alphaproteobacteria > Caulobacterales > Caulobacteraceae > Phenylobacterium. Next base: position 8,700 of record JANLPK010000223.1, on the reverse strand, counting down.
CGCCTTCGTAGCCGCGCACGCCCTCGCCGCCTGAAAAGGTGAATCCGGGAAGGCGATCCAGCATCTCGCGCGCGTTGGTTGGTTGAGCTGAGGCGAAGAATTCAACGGGATAGGCGGTGATGCCTTGATTGATCGCGGCCGCTGGCACCGCAGCCACAAGAATCTCAAAGACGGCAAACAAAGAATTCAATTCGGACACCGCCCCAACTCACTCGGATAGATTGCTTTCGGCAATTACTCACCACCGTTACCCGATGGGTTACCGCCGTGCAACGCGCCATGCACCTGATCCAGGCGTTGGATAAAGAATTCGCCATGCGTGACACCTGAAACACACGCGAGAGCGGCTTTTCGCCCCGATCGTGAACCAGTGAGGCCGCGTTAACTTCTTCCTATGGTTTATAAAAAGTGAAAAAACGAGGTTAGCAGGAATTGACTCTTTTCCGGATGTCGCTTTAAGTCGAGTTAGAGCGTGTCTCTTACGGGAAATAGGTTGCCGTGAGCGGGCGCGCTTCAGGGAGTATTAGTATGATCAAGTCGAAAATCTCCATGACGGCAGTCGTTTTTGCCCTCGCCGCAATGGCAGGCGCAGCTCATGCCGGCACCGCCTCACAGAACGTGAGCAACTACGGTAATATCTCGCCCTGGAAGCCGGCTGAAGTCGCCGCGCCGAACGTGAGCGGGTATGGCAACATCTCGCCCTGGAAGCCTGCCGAAACCGCCTCACCGAATGTGAGCAGCTACGGCAACATCTCACCCTTCTAATTCGACTCCGAAAGGGGCGAGTTTGAATATACGAGGCACCTTCGGGTGCCTCTTTTTTTGTGCCGAATTCTATAAGCCCAATCCAGGGACAACCCGGGCTTGGTATTCGGCCTGGGCTGCTGCGTTGATATCGATGACTTTACGAGCATCTAAGTCGAAATTCACGGCGACCGCTTCAGAACTGACCCAAGGCTTGCCGCTGACCGGATCAATCATCCAGTGAATTCCGTGGCGGATGCGTGGCGTGGACTGCGAGATGCCGGAGCGAATCTCCACATGGTCGCCTGCGCACGGCCAATCGTGGTGCAGGATCCGGTATTCGAGTACAGCGCCGCCGATCCTTTTGGGGGCGTCACCGGCGGCCAGCTCCGGCCCAGCGCGGTCCTCGCCGAAGAAGCGGGAAATGCCGTCTGATACCCGGCCCAGGAACATTTCGGCTCGCATACGTCCGAAGGCGTCCAGCTCATGAGCTTGGATGGTTCCCAGACCGATCCGCATGAGGCCTAAAGACTCCGCGCGTGATAGGCTAGCTTGGCTCTGTGGTAACGGGGTCAGTGTCAATCCACGAGCGGCCGCAAAATCCGGCACCGGCATCGTTAGGGTCAAGGCGGCCTCGCGCACCCGACTTGGCCATGGAAAAGGGCGCAGGTTATCTGCCGTCACATGCCTGACCAGCATCTGGAAGGTCACCGCCGGGTCACCGTTCGCATGGTGCAGAATAATCATCAGTCGGGCGTCGCATGGTCCCATCTGCACCACGCCGCCAGTGGCGAACAGCCAAGCCCCGGCCCGAGCTTCCCGGAGGAAACGTATATGCTGCTCGTCAACAACGAGCGTCGCCCCGGCGCGAGCATGGAAGGCATCGGGCATGCCCAGTTGACGCGCCAAACCGGCCAAGGCCTCGAGCCCCTTAGCTCCCCAGAAACGGACATTGAGATGGCCCATCTCGTCGCATTCCCAGGTATTGACCCCACCGCTCCAAATCTCACTCACGCTGCCATTCCTCTATTGCTGAGGGATTGTAACCAATCGGCGGAGGATCGCGAATGCTCCAAAGAGTGCATCGTGGGCATGTCGTGGTTCAGCCCATCGCCGAAGCTTTGAGTTTGTGCCAAGCTCGGGTTCTTGGGAGGGGACCTCAATGTCGGAATCAAATTCCACCCACAAGGTGATGATCGCCCGCCACTCGACGGTGACGCGGATCACCCACTGGATCAATTTGCTGGCCATCAGCTTCTTGATCCTCAGCGGACTGCAAATCTTCAATGCCCATCCCGCGCTCTATTGGGGTCAGAAGGCGACGTTTGCCGAGCCCTGGCTCTCCATGACCGCAGTCCAGCACGGTGACCACACCGTCGGCGTAACGAAAATCGGCTCCCTGAAAATCGAAACCACCGGCCTGTTCGGCTATTCCGGCAAGGCGGGAGTGCAAGAGGTGCGCGGCTTTCCCGCCTGGGCCACCATTCCTAGCTACCGGTCCCTGGTGGATGGTCGGCACTGGCACTTTTTCTTCGCCTGGCTCTTTGCCATCAATGGATTGGTCTATCTGGTCGCCAATCTGGTCAACGGGCACTTCAAGAAAGATCTGCTGCATACCAAGGACCAGCTGACTCCCGCTCACCTCTGGCACGAGATCAAGGATCACGCCCGCTTGCGGTTCCCAAAGGGGGAGGAAGCGCGAAGCTATAACGCCATACAAAAGGCCACCTATCTGGCCGTAATCTTCATCCTGCTGCCGATGATGGTGCTGACCGGCCTGACGATGTCACCTGCGGTCAATGCCGGCCAGCCGTGGTTGGTCGCGCTGTTTGGCGGACGGCAGTCCGCGCGCACTCTACATTTTATCAGCGCCAACCTGGTGATCGCGTTCATCGTTGTCCACGTGGTCTTGGTGCTGGTGTCAGGCGTGTTCAACAATCTGCGCTCGATGATCACCGGCAAGTACGCCATCGAAGTCGAAGGAGAGGCCAAATGAGCGACCTGACCAACCACCGTCGCGGTTGGCTGCAGGGCGTGGGTGCCAGCGCTATGGGGCTCTGGCTTGCCGCCTGCACCAAGCTCAACGACAATCCCAAGGTTCAGGAGGTTCTGCAGAGCGCAGAAGGTCTCACGCGCCGCGTCCACCGGACGCTGATTGATCGTATGGCCTTGGCCAAAGAGTTCAGTGTCGCCGACATCTCCAAGGACTTCCGCGCCAACGGCTCGATTAGTCCCGGCGAGGATGATTATCGCGCTCTGTTGGAGGGTGGGTTTGCCGACTATGCCTTGACCATTGATGGCTTGGTGGAGCATCCGCAGTCCTTCACCCTGGCGCAGCTGCGCCAGGAGGCGTCTCGCACCCAGATCACGCGGCATGACTGTGTTGAGGGTTGGTCGTCGATCGCCCAGTGGAAGGGCGCTCGCCTAAGCCCGTTGTTGGACAAGGCTGGGGTGAAGCCGCAGGCCCGCTATGTGGTGTTCCACTGTTTCGACAGCCTGGAAATGACCCTGGACGGCACGGGGCAATATTATGAGAGCATCGACCTGATCGATGCCCATCATCCGCAAACCATCCTGGCCTATGAGATGAACGGTCGGGTCTTGCCCGTGGGCCACGGTGCCCCGCTGCGCCTGCGAGTCGAGCGGCAGCTGGGCTACAAGCAGGCCAAATATATCAACCGCATTGAGCTGGTGGCCGACCTCAAAGACATCGGCCGCGGCAAGGGCGGATACTGGGAAGACCGCGGCTATGAGTGGTATGCGGGGATTTAGTTGTAGGGCGATCCCTTTGTGAGCTCCGCTTCGGCTGCGCAGGCTGCCGGGTCTGGTGCCGGACCGGTCGCGCGGGCTTGGGCGATCTCTGTGCGGACGGCGTCCATGTCGCTGCGGAACGCTGCGGATCCATGCAGGCCCGCCACCAAGGCCGAGGCATTTGTGCGGCCGGATTCCACTGCACTCATGGTGTGGACGCCACAGACCATGCGGCTCTCGCCGTAGGCCCTGGCGCGGACCAGGATTTCCGTGGCCCGGTCGGGGGCCAGCTCGGCCAGGATCAGACCCACCGTCCAGCCGAAGGTGACATGCCCGGAAGGGTAATCGGGACTGGCAGCAAGGAACGGGCTCTTGTCGACGCAGATCGGGCCATCATCGACGAGGTAGGGGCGTTTGTGCTTGTAAATGTCCTTGGGGTGATTGGTGGCGCGGCTGATATCGGGGCCCATCTTCTGGATCAGCGCGACCAGCTTTGGTGTGGATTTGGGGTTTAGCTCCACACCCACGGCGCAGCTCATGTCCTTGGCGACATTGAGGTCAACGTCGTTGATGGCGAGCGCCCAGCGCGGCGAATCTTTCAAGCCTCGCGTGGCCAGAAAGGCGGCGCGGTCGGCTTGGTCGCGAATCGAACCGGCGGTCGGGGCCGGGGGAATGATGCGGTAGGTATCGGGGGCGGTATCTCCCAGATATCCGCCGCCTCTGACGGGTGCCGGTGTCATGGGAGCTGGGGTCACATCGGCTAGGGCGGTGCCGACGCCTAGGGCCAGAGCCAACCCACTGACCAAGCTCGCTGCCAACCGCATTGCCGCCTCCCAGAATGTCGAGCTGATGATGGCTTAGGCGGGGGTTGGATGCAAAGGCGGCGTGAATGTTTAAAATACTCCGCTCGGAAAATTAATAAAATTAATTGAAACATTGATATAATGAATGTAGAAGTTTCCGAATGTCGAGAAAGTCACAGGATTGGCAGACTCTAACAGACCTCACCCAAGGTCGTGGCTTTGTGGTGGAGCGGGTGCGGCTCGCCGATTCGGACATTGCCATTGAAGGCACCTTCGAGCCGCCGCAACTGGCGCGGCTGTCGGGGGAGGACCAAGTGTTCGTCGCCGCCTTCCTGCGTAGCCATGGCTCGATCAAGGAGATGGAGCAGGTGTTTGGCGTCAGTTACCCCACCATCAAGGCGCGGTTGAACCGTATTGCGGCGCTGTTTGAGTTCGTCGATCTGGATCCCAAGCCCGCAAGGTCGGAAGTGCTGGGTCGCCTGAGCCGGGGTGAGATCAACGCCCAGGACGCCATCGCGCAATTGGAGGGCAAGGCGTGAACCGGTTGCCCATCCGTCCGGAGCCGCTGCCACCGCGCGTGGTCAGGCCGCCGCCGAGCGGCGTTCAGCGATTGCGGTGGCGACAGGTAACCCGCCGCGTTGACCAAGCGCCGGGCAGGCCGATCCGGCTGTGGTTGCCACTGACCCCTTTGCTGGTCCTATTTTCGCCGCTGATCCTGCTGGTCCTGGCGGTGGCGGTGTTTCTGCCGCGGCCGATTGGGGTCAATCCCATCCACATCATCCTGGGCGTCGGTCGGGTTCTGTCCTCGCTCAGCGGCACGCGGATCGAGGTGGAGAATGACCACCGACCGGTGACTATCAATATCTTCTAGGAGACCAAGCCATGAGTGAAGACCGTCGATCCATCCTTGGCATGCTGGCCAACGGCACGATCAATGCTGATGAGGCCGAGCGCCTAATTGCGGCTTTGGAGCGACAGCCAACCCCGATAGCCTCCGGCACATCGACTACGGCACCTATGCGGGTCGCATCGAAATATCTGCGGGTGGCGATTGATACCGAGGCCTCGCGTGGCGGGCCGACCAAGGTGAATATCCGCGTGCCGATGCAGCTGCTGCGGGCCGGGGTTCGACTGTCGAGCCTGATCCCGTCGGAGGCCCGCGACAAGGTCAATGCCGCCATGCAGCGCAAGGGACACCTCGGCTTCGACTTGAAGGACCTCAAGCCTGAAAACCTCGAAGAGCTAATCGAGCAACTCAATGACCTGACCCTGGACGTGGATCAGGAGAAGACCAAGGTGCGAATCTACTGCGAGTGAGACTGTGGGTTTTGGGGCTCATCCGGGTCGCTGCGTCCCGGAAAGCCGGGTAGGCTCCAGTTCCACAGGATGGCACCTGCACGGATGGCAAAGGCCACAACAAATCCTACCAAGCCGGAGGCCAAGCCGCCGACCCCGATCATCTCCAACAGCACGAAGGCTCCGGCCCCCAGCACGGCGCAGGTCACATAGATCTCGCGGCGCAGCAGCACTGAGGGCGCGTGGGCCAAAACGTCTCGGATCACCCCACCAAAGCAGGCAGTCAGCACGCCCATCACCATGGCGGAGAACGGCGGTGCACCCAGCGCGCCGGCTTTCGCCGCGCCGACCACGCAATAGGCGGCCATGCCTAAGGCGTCGAGCCACAGCAGCACCGCCAAGCGTTGGGCATGCGGTCCCTTGCCTGGGCCAATCAGCCAAACCACCAGCGCCGCTGCCAAACAGGCGACCACATAGCCAGGTTGCGCCACCCAGAACACCGGCGCACCCACCAGCAGGTCGCGAAGGGTTCCGCCGCCCACCCCCGTCACTGCAGCGAAGAAGCCGAAGGTGACGATGTCGTGCCGCCCGCGCGCGGCGGCCAGGGCCCCCGTCGCGCCGAACACAGCAACGGCGGCGTAGTCGAGCCAGACGAGGGCGTTTGCGATGGCGTCCATGGGGTATCTCTATCGCCCGGTTTGCCTCGTCGCTAGGCGTCCGCGACCACGTTTTCAGGGCGTTGGCGGCAGGGCGCTCTGGATGTCGGTCTTGGAAAAGTCATTGCCGAGAAAGAGCAGGGGGCAGTTGTGGTGTTGCGCTACCTCGTAGGCGAAGCAGTCGCCGAGGTTCAAACCCGTCGAATGAATGCCCTTGCCCCACATTTCGTAGGCGTTCGAGGCTCGCCTTGCGGAGGCCTCGGTGACAGGGATCACGCGAAGCTGCAGCGCTTGGATCAGCCTGTCGAGCTCTACCCCTTGTCCACGCCGCGCCGCTACGATCAGGGCTTCGGTGAGTGTGGCCGCAGAGATGATGATATCCGGCTCTTGGCCCAGGAGCTGGATGCAGTGTTGGGCCTCCGGCTCGCCGAGAACGATGGCGATCAGGGCGGAGGTATCGACCGCGATCATCGCGGTAGGCCATCCTCGTCATAGAGAAAGTCCTGGCTGCGGGCTGCGCTTGGGCCGGGCGTCGCCTTGATGACGGCCTCGGCGTAGATGTCGTCCATGATGCGTCGCCGTTCTGCAAGGTCGGGCGCGGCTTGGATGGGGACAATGCGGACGGCCGGGTGGCCGTGCCGAGTCAGGATGATCTCGTCACCCTGTTCAGCGCGGCGGACCAGGTCGGTGAGTTGGGCCTTGGCGTCTGATACGGAGACTTGCATGGGAAGATATTGGACCAATTGATGGTCTAAGTCAAACTTTGAGTAGGGGTCGGTCGCGGTATGAGTTGTCGCCAGCGGCAAGAAGTTTTGTCCACGAACTTCACCAAAATCACGAACGCGAAATCCTCCCCCAGCGCCGCAGGCGCGACTGGGTGGAGGTGTCAGCCAAGCTGACGGAGGGGGTTGAAGCCCGCAGGCTTTGGTCGCTGAACCGCCGCTAAGATTTACCACCAACCCACACGAAACCACACGAAAACCAGGGGGATCGGGTGGCTCGAGCTAACCTTCATCCCGGTGAATGCCGGGATCCGGTTCGTAAGGCTCGGGTGATCAATTGGCCGGCACTTCGATGCCTATCTCGAAGCTCCGCGCTCAATCACCTGGACCTCGGCATGCGCCGGGGTGAGCGGTGTTGCTGACGCTTGGCCTTGACCAAAAGTATCGAATTCGAGACATCGACTTGGCGGCAATCCGTTTGCGAGCGTGGAGGGACTAAGTGATGGACATCCAGAAATTCGACGACGTGTTCGACACCTTGGCGGACACCCCAGCGGAAGCCGCGAACATGAGGGCCCGGGCTGATCTGCTCAGCCTGCTCGTGGCGCGCATCGGCACGTGGGGTTTGACGCAGGAGGCTGCCTCGGTCGGGTTGGGTATTACGCGCCCGCGATTGAACGATCTGATGCGCGGCAAACTTGGCAAGTTCTCGTTGGATGCTCTGGTCAATCTGGCGACGGCGGCGGGGCTGGTGCTGGAGATTAGGGAGGTGGAGGCGGCGCAGGGTGTTGTGGCCCCGATGTTTCGGTTTGGGGTCACCGAAAGCTGCGTGCCGGTGCAACGCGAGAATTCCGAATGTGTTTGACCGACAGGTTGCCCGGGTCAATTTTAGGGCTTGATGGTTGAATTGAGCGGGTGGTCGATTGCAACACAAGAAGCGAGGCGGGAGTTTAGAGTGGATGCTCAGGTGGGCGCTTGTGATTGGGATCGCGAGTTTGCTTGTCGGTTGTGCCCCGAAGGATCAGGAGGAGTGTCGTACCTCAGCTGCTAAGAGTGCGAGAAACCAAGCGTCGTTGCAGGTATTGCTTGAACAGTGCGAACGGGATTTTCCCGCCCGCCGCCGTGATGATGGGTCTTACGTATACTACGATCGAGAGTCAGCAACCTGGGTAGATGTATCGGGGCCGAAGCTGTCTGCTTCTGATATCGAAATTATTAGAGGTGTTCGCGAGAAGAAAAACCAGGATATTGCAGAAAAATCACACGCTATGGATAAATTGAATATTGTAAAATACGATATTAAGTGTGGAATGAATGATGAATACACACCATGCTATGATAAAAACATAACGGTTAGTCTCAAGAATATGTCGTCTCGAAAAATTGGAGGCTTGCATTTTGAGTACGAGATAGGGCGCAATCTGGATTGCTCTGGTTCGCTTGGAAAGTCATTTTACAGTTCAATCTCTATCGCTCCCGGACAATCAGGCTCTCTCGTCCAGAATTTCAAGTTCGATGCTGCTGGTCCAGCCGGTATCATGACAGGTTGCGTGAGAATAACCAGCGCTAACAGTGTTGAATAGACGAGGTTATGGGATTTTTACTCAAATTAGGATCTCATATATTCAAAATATTTATCTAGCCAAATGACCTACCATCTTTATTCGAAGTGACCTGCCCCTGCTGATTTCCTCCATTTAGAACTAGAGTCCGGGCCTATGAGAGGAC
>JANLPK010000078.1:0-11542 GCA_031367205.1 Alphaproteobacteria bacterium | reverse complement strand
CGGAGCATCATAACGGCGGCGATGGTGGCGACGAACGCCGCTAGGGTTCCGGCATTGGCCAAGGAGGCGATCTCGGACAACGGCATGATCCCGGCGATCAGCGCGGCGATGACGCCGGTAAGGATGGTGACTGTGCGTGGCACGCCGCGTGGGGTGACTGTGGCAAGGCTGCGCGGCAGCAGGCCGTCGCGGGCCATGGCGAAGAACACCCGGCTCTGGCCGAACATGAAGACCATGATAACCGTGGGCATGGCCAGGACGGCGGCCCCGGCGATCAGGGCCGCAGCAGTGGGTTGGTGGAGTTCGCGCAGGACGAAGGCTAAGGGCTCGGGGCTCTTGGAGAAAACGTCATAAGGCGAAGCGCCGAGCGCGCAGGCCGCCACGATCATATAGATGGCCGTGCATACCAACATCGAGCCGACAATACCGATGGTTAGGTCGCGCTTGGGGTTCTTGGCTTCTTCGGCGGCTGTGGAGATGGCGTCGAAGCCGTAGAAAGCAAAGAAGATGATCGCGGCCGCACCCATGACGCCGTATTTCTTGCCGTCGATCTCATGGGCCCCAAAGCCGAATGGGGTGAAAGGATGGAAGTGGCTGGCGTCGAAGCTGGGCAGGGTAAGCGCCACGAAAGCCGCCAACGCGATAAGCTTTATGCAAACCAACACGAAATTGACATTGGCGCTCTCCCGCGTGCCGGCCAGCAACACACCGGTGACCACCAGAGCGATGAAGGTGGCGGGCAGGTTGATCAGGCCACCGGCTTCAGGCCCAGCCAATAGGGCGGCGGGAATGGGCCAGTGGGCCTGTTGCATCAGGCCTGTTGCATAACCGGCCCAGCCGACGGAGACGGCGCTGCAGACCAGGGTATATTCTAGGATCAGGCTCCAGCCGATAGTCCAGGCGATCAGCTCGCCCTGGGTGACGTAGCTATAGGTATAGGCACTGCCGGCCTGTGGCATCAGGCTGGCCATCTCGGCGTAGCAGAGGGCAGCGCAAGCGCAGACGGCCCCGGCCACAGCGAAAGAGACGATGACGGCGGGGCCCGCGAGGCCTGCCGCAACGCCAGTCAGGGTATAGATCCCGGTGCCGATGATCGCGCCGACGCCCAGCGCGATCAGGTGAGGCCAGCTGAGCGTGGCCTGCAGGCGGTGCTGGCCCTCCTCATGATGGGGGGCCCCGATGGCCTTGCGGCGGGTGATGAAACTCATGTTGGCGTCCTGCCCCAAATCTGTGGAGCGAGCATGGCCCGGCTTTGGCGCAGTGCAAAGCCCCGGATTTGCGCGCGGGCTTAAGATCGGTCAGCTTCTGGTGGCGATTCCAGGAGTTCTCATGCGTACCCTATTGGTGATTGTGGCTGTGTTGGCCTTAGCGCGACCGGCCCTGGCGGATGACCGGGCTTTGAATGCCTTGGTCGCACAGTATGAAGCCTATGCCTTGGGCGATGATCCGATCGAGGCCGGGCACCAGGGTGACCGGGCGGCCCTGTCCAAGCTTTGGGATGTGACGCCGGCGGCGGACGTGGCGCGGGCCAAGGCCTTGGCGGCGTTCAAGGCGAGGTTGGCCAAGATCAAGCTGGTGGGTTTATCGACAGACGCACGGCTCAATGCTGATTTCCTGGCCTGGACCTTGGATCGTCAGCTCTCGAGCTTAGCCTTCGATGAGGCGCGGATGCCGTTCAATTCAGACGGCGGGTTTCACCAGACCATGGGGTATCTGGCGACCACAACGCCGGTGCGGACTGTGGCGGACGCTCAGTCTTGGATCGCCCGGCTCTCGGCCTTGCCCGGGAACTACGACGACAACATCGCCAATGCTCGGCGCGGGGTAAAGACCGGCTTCACTCAGCCGCGCAGCACCACGCAGCAGGTGATCGTTCGGGCCAAGGAACAGGCGGACGCCCCGGTGGAGAGCGATGTCTTGCTGACGCCGCTCTTGAAACTTCCGGCTTCGATCGCTGCGGCGGATCAGGCGGCCTTGCGCGGTGAGGCTTTGGCGTTGGTGCGCGACAAGATCAGGCCAGTTCAGCGGGGGTTTGTCAGCTTTCTGGAGGCGGAATACCTGCCCGCCAGCCGGACGAGCCTAGCGGCCCGATCTCTGCCGGATGGTGAGCGCTATTATCGCTGGCTGGTGGCTGACCACACAACCACCGACCTGACACCCGACCAGATCCACGCCATCGGCCTTTCGGAGGTGGCGCGTATCCGCACACAGATGGACGGGGTGATCGCTGAGACCGGTTTCAAGGGGGACTTCAAGGCGTTTCAGGAGATGCTGCGCCACGATCCGCGCTTCTATGCGACCAGCCGCGAGGACCTGCTGGAAAAGGCTAGCCGTATCGCCAAGCGGATCGACAATGAACTGCCGGCCTGGTTTGCGACCCTGCCGCGTCTGACCTACGGCGTTCGGCCAGTGCCGGTCGATATTGAGGCTTCCTATACGACGGGCCGGTACTTCGGCGGCAGTCCGGCCGAGGGCGTGGCCGGTGGCTATATGGTCAATACCTCGAAGCTCGATCAGCGTCCGCTCTATGAGCTGCCAGCGCTGACTCTGCACGAGGCGGTGCCGGGCCACCATTTGCAAATCGCGCTGGGGCAAGAGCTGAAGGACGTGCCCAGTTTTCGGCGCTCTGCGAGCGTGTCGGCCTTTACCGAGGGCTGGGGGCTCTATGCCGAAAAGCTGGGCGGCGAGATGGGGATCTACCGCGATCCCTATGAACGGTTCGGGCAGCTGAGCTATCAGATGTGGCGCGCCTGTCGGTTGGTGGCCGATACGGGGCTGCATTGGAAAGGCTGGAGCCTGGAACAGGCGCGCGCCTGCTTCACCGATAACTCGGCCCTGTCGCCGCTAAATATCGAGGTTGAGCTGGCGCGCTATGTGTCCTGGCCGGGGCAGGCCTTGGCCTACAAGATCGGCGAGCTGAAGATCTTGGAGCTGCGGGCTCGGGCTCAGACGACGCTGGGGCCCAAGTTCGATATCCGTCGGTTTCATGACGCCGTGCTGCTGGCTGGACCGTTGCCGCTGAGCTTGCTGGAACGGCGGGTGGATGCCTGGATCCTGGCCGAGAAGGGGCGTCAGACCTCCCACAAATCCTGAACACTACCCTTGCGATTGAGGATGTGGACGGCACGTTTGACCACGGCCAGGAGGCGCTCGGTGCGCTCGGGCTGGTCATAAGTTAGTGTCCCCTTGGCGAGGCCCTCCAGCAGGAACCGTCCGAGGTCGCGACTTGTCTGGAACCGAGGATCATCTCCGGCTCGAGCCAAAGCGTTGAACCTGACCCCGACCTGGGCATGGTCGAAGGCGCTTTGGGCGGCGGCCAGCCTTTGACGGAGCATGTCGTCGGTGCGGGCAGCCGACTCAAGTTCGGAAAAAGCCACGAAGGCGGGCTCATGGAGCAAGGCCCAGTAGGCGTCGATGGCCTGCTCTGAGGCATCTGGCCCATGCGGCGCTGCGGCAGCATCGAACAGCTTGGCCCGCGCGCCCTCGATATGGTTGATCGCTGCGTCGATCATGTCTTCATGGGTGGGGAAATGGTAGAGCATCGCGCCTCGAGTCAGCTTGGCGCGCTCGGCAATCGCGGCATTGGTCGTGCCACTATATCCCACCTCAACGAAGAGACTCAGCGCCGCCTCCAGAATCCGAGCGCGGGTTCTTCGTGACTTTGGCGTGTCGCGCGGGGTGGGGGCGTCCATTGGCTTTTGGTTTGTCACGTCTTGGGTGGCGGGGCCAATTCCATAGACCCGCGTGGTCGCGTGAAACAGACCCGACCGGACTTTCACATCCCTGTCACGCAATCAGCTTAGCGGCTGATCTCCTCATAGGCGCTGGGGAGGCCTTGGTGAGCGATTTCACTGTCCGGCAATATCGAACTCTATTCATTTCTGATGTCCATCTGGGGACGCGGGGATGTCAGGCCGAACTTTTGTTGGATTTCATCCGCCACTGCGAGTGCGAGACGCTCTACCTTGTGGGCGACATTATCGACGGCTGGAAGCTGCGTTCGGGCTGGTATTGGCCCCAGGCGCACAACGATGTGGTGCAGAAGATACTGCGCCTGGCCCGCAAGGGCGTGAAGGTGATCTACGTGCCCGGCAATCACGACGAGATGGTGCGGGACTTCTGCGGCGTGCACTTTGGTGGCGTGGTGGTGGCGCGTGACGCCATCCATGAGATGGCCGATGGTCGGCGGTTCCTGGTGACCCACGGCGACGAGTTTGACGGGGTGGTGCAGCATGCCAAGTGGCTGGCCCTGGTGGGCGACGTGGCCTATCGCGCCGTATTGCTGCTGAACACGGTTTTCAACCGGGTGCGCCGTCGGCTCGGCTTTGGCTATTGGAGCCTTTCGGCGTTCTTGAAGACGCGAGTGAAGAACGCCCTCCAGTTCATCGAAAATTATGAGGAGGCGGTCGCTGACGAGGCCCGCCGGCGCGGAGTTGACGGCGTGATCTGCGGCCACATCCACAAGGCCGAGATGCGCGATATTGCCGGTATCACCTATGTCAACGATGGGGACTGGGTGGAGAGCTGCACAGCTCTGGTTGAGCACATGGATGGGCGGCTTGAGCTTCTGCATTGGGCCGAGATCCGATCTTGGTCAGCGCTGGATCGGCGACAGTTTCCTGAGGTCGTGGCAGAAGCGGCATAGATCGGCACATTGACAGTCAGTATGAATTGACGACAGTCTCACTGTCATGAGCCTGCCTCCCCCACGCTATGTGTCCGGCCTACGCGATCGTCAGAAGGCTGAGACCCGTGACCAGATCTTGCGCGCCGTCGGTCGAAAGCTGGAGACAGAGTCCCTTGAGGACCTGAGTTTCGCCGATATTGCCGGTGAGGCGGGGGTTGGGGAAAGGACGGTCTATAGGCATTTCCCCACCCGCGAAGCCCTGATGGGAGCGTTCTGGGCATGGCTGCAAGCCCAGGCTTTAGTCCCGCCCCGGCCTTCCAAGGCAAGGGTGCAGGACGCGATCCGCACTCAAATCGACGGCACCCGGCCCATGCGCATTCTGGTGGCTACCGACGCCTGGGAGCCGCAGGTCAACGGTGTGGTGCGCACCCTGACCCGCGTTATCGCCGAGATGCGCGGGATGGGGCACACGGTCGAGGTTGTCAGCCCCGACCAGTTCAAGACTTTCCCCCTACCGACCTACGCAGAGATCAAGGTGGCTGTCGGCGCCTATGAACCGGTGCAGGAGCGGTTCAAGGCGTTTGAGCCCGAGGCGATTCACATCGCCACCGAGGGTCCCATTGGCCTCGCGGCCCGGCGAATTTGCGTAGAGTGGAAACTGCCCTTCACCACCAGCTATCACACGCGGTTTCCGGAATATGTGTCGGCCCGACTGCCGCTGCCCCTGGCGGCAGGCTATGCCTATATGCGCTGGTTCCATAAGCCCTCGGGGCGGCTGATGGTGGCCACGCCGACCATGCGCGATGAGCTTGAGCATCACGGGTTTCGCAATATCACCGCCTGGTCGCGGGGGGTTGACACGATCCAGTTCCATCCGCGCACCAAGGATGAGCCTGACAGCTTTGCTGACCTTGCGCGCCCGATCTTTCTGTCTGTTGGTCGCGTGGCCGTTGAGAAAAATATCGAGGCCTTCCTCGCGCTGGATCTGCCGGGGACCAAGGTGGTGGTGGGGTCGGGACCGCAGCTTGAGGAGCTTCGGGTCAAGTACCCCAAGGCGGTCTTCACAGGTGCCAAGTTTGACGCGGAGCTGGCGGCCCATTTTGCCTGCGCAGATGTGTTCGTCTTCCCATCGCTGACTGACACCTTTGGCTTGGTGATCCTGGAGGCGATGGCGGCGGGAACACCGGTGGCGGCCTATCCGGCCCCAGGGCCCATCGACATCATTCCAGGGTCCAATGCCGGGACACTGGCTGCCAGTGCCACGGAAGGGCTGAAGGAAGCCTGCCTGGAGGCGTTGAAACTGGACAGAGCGGCGGTGAGGAGGTTCGCAGAGGGGTTCTCTTGGCGAGCCTGTGCCGAGGACTTCGTGCGCAATCTGCAGCCCTATCCCGAAGCGGAGAAGAACCGGTTTTGGCGCAGACTCAGGCGGCTGACCCGCGTGCGGCGGCGCAGGGCTGAGGTGTCTTAGACCTTCCCGCTCTAAATATCATAGGCAACCGTATGGGCTGCTGACACTTCTAGGTACCAACCCCGGCAATCTAACCGCGGGCCGTGGCGCGGCGAATGGATTGCCGGATGATAAGGAGGCGAAGCATGCCAATCATACAAGACGCAGCTCGCCAGAGCGAACAAGCTGCCGAAATGAGTTTGCTCGCGAGATTTCACCGGGTCCGTCAAGCTTCAGAGTATTTGGTCCGTGATCTGTCTCCCGAGGACGCCGGCGCGCAGTCCATGCCCGATGCCAGCCCCGCCAAGTGGCACTTGGCGCATACCTCCTGGTTTTTTGAGACATTTCTGTTGGTGCCGAGCCTAGCGGACTATGAGGCATTCGACCCGGTCTTCGGGTATCTGTTCAACTCTTATTACGAGGCCCTGGGGCCGAGACAGCCACGCCCGCAGCGGGGTCTGCTGACAAGGCCATCCTTGGCTGAAGTGATGGCCTATCGTGCCCATGTGGATACGGCGATGGAATGCCTGCTCGCGCAGACCGGGGACCAGTATGCCGCACTTGTCGTCCTGGGTCTGGCGCACGAAGAACAGCACCAAGAGCTGATCCTGATGGACGTCTTGCACCTGTTTGGCCAATCGCCGCTCAAGCCCGCTTATCTGCAGGAGGCGGCGCACGGCCTCGCCGTAGATCCCGGTCCGTTGGGTCGGGTGCGGTTTGACGGCGGGTTGGTAGAGATCGGTCACTCCGGCGCAGGGTTCGCCTTCGACAATGAGGGACCCCGACATCAAGTGTTTCTGTCGCCCTATGAGTTAGCTGACCGGCTGGTGACCAATGGCGAGTGGTTGGCATTCATGGCCGATGGTGGATACCAACGCGCCGAGCTGTGGCTGTCGGAGGGTTGGATTAAGGTTCAGGTCGAAGGATGGACTGCGCCGTCCTATTGGCAGGCTGACGATGGTGGATGGCGCATCATGGGCCTGCTGGGGCTACGCGCCTTGGACCCTCATGCCCCGGTCGCCCATATCAGCTTCTATGAGGCTGAGGCCTATGCGACCTGGGCCTGTGCACGCCTGCCCACCGAAGCGGAGTGGGAGCATGCAACGCTGACGCTGCCCGTGCTTGGCAATTTTGCAGACCATGGGCGGTTGGTGCCGACCGGGGCCGATCCAGCAGCAACAGGCCTGCGGCAGATGTTCGGTGATCTCTGGGAATGGACCCGGAGCGCCTATCACCCTTATCCGGGCTTTGCGCCGCCGGAGGGGGCGGTGGGGGAGTACAACGGCAAGTTCATGATCGGGCAAATGGTGTTGCGTGGCGGATGTTGCGCCACGCCCCAGGGGCATGTCCGCGCCAGCTATCGCAACTTCTTCCATCCGGGTCAGAGGTGGATGTTCTCAGGGCTGCGGCTGGCTTGGGACGCTGATCCTAAGGTGGTGGCTGCGCCCCTGCCTTCGACCTTCGCGCATGATGTGATTGATGGCCTGTCGAAACCGCACAAACAAATCTCGCCCAAATACTTCTACGATGCCGAGGGCTCGCGGCTGTTTGAGGCCATTTGTGATCTGCCGGAATATTATCCGACCCGCACTGAGACGGCGCTGATGGCCGCCAAAGCCGATGAAATGGCTGCGGTGATTTCCGACGATGCTGTGCTGGTCGAGTTTGGCAGCGGAGCCTCGACCAAGACCCGGATCCTACTGGATGCTGCGCCGCAGGTGGGTGCCTATGTGCCTATCGATATCAGCCCTGACGCCCTAGAGGCCGCCGCGCGAACCATTCGCAGGGATTATCCACACATCGAGGTCGCCCCTTTGGTGGACGACTTCACGTCGGCCATGCAGTTGCCGGATGTCGCGACGGGCAGGCCACGCACCGGGTTCTTCCCCGGGTCGACCCTGGGCAATTTCACACCGGTGGAAGCCGTGGCGTTTCTGAAGACGGCGCGACACCTCCTAGGACGCGGCGCGGCCTTTCTGATTGGCCTGGACCTCGTGAAGGCCCCAGCAACTCTGGTCGCAGCCTATGACGATGCTCAGGGGGTGACGGCGGCGTTTAATCTCAATCTGCTGACCCGCATCAATCGCGAACTCGGTGGTAATTTCGATCTGTCGGCTTTCCGGCATCGGGCCATCTGGAATGCACAGGAGAGCCGGATGGAAATGCATCTGGTCTCATTGGTTGACCAAGTGGTTCGGGCGGCAGGGCGTGAATTCCACTTTGCCACCGGGGAAACCCTGCACACAGAGAATTCCTACAAGTTCACCTTGCCGGCCTTTGGTGCCCTTGCGGCCCAGGCCGGTTGGCGGGTGGATAGGGTTTGGGAGAGCCAAGAGCCCAGCTTTGCTGTGGTTCGGATGGTGACGGCTTAGGGGCGAGCCGCCCGTGACGACCAGTGGATGTGGACGATCCGCCACTGGCTGTGAATGGCCTCCAAAACCATGGTCTCAGTGGTCAGTCTGATCTTGCGGGCGTCGCCCGATCCGGTCTCGGTTTGGCCCTCGGTGGCGATCCAGGCCATGCGACCGGTGGTGCCGCCTGTGCGCCGCAGAACCTGGTCGTGGGCGGTTTTCTCGAAGGCGGCGTCGGCGGCCAAGTGGCCGGCGGTGTATTCGGTCTTTGACCGCTCAGCCTCACCGGCCTCGTAGATGACAGCCCTATCGCTGATCATTGCGGCGGCAGCGGCGGTGTCTCCGACCTTAAGTGCGGCATGAAAGGCATCGACGACTTTGGCGGCCCGCCCGGCTCCGCCTTCCAGAGGCGCGGTCATCTGCGAAGGCTCGGCGGTTTCATGTGCCAAGGCGACATGCGGCACCAATGGCAGGACGAGCATCGCAGCCATCGTCAGAGCGCCAAGACACTTCATCTTCATAGCCCTTATCCGCCAGCCAAGAGGTTTGCCGCGCCCTGGCTCAGCAGGTCCAGCGCGGCATCGCGACCGAGCTCCCTGGCCTTGTTTGCCGGGCCCGCGCGCGTCGCAGAAACGCGGGCGGTCTTGCCAAGCACGCAGGCGACCAGCGACATCACTCCATCTTCGATGACCGCATGGGCCGCCATAGCGCTGTTGCAATCACCGTTGAGGGTCCACAGCACCTCGCGTTCGGCGGCGGCGCACTGGGCGGTTTGCGGGTCTGAGATGGCCCGCAAGGCCGCGCGGGTGGTCCAATCGCCGTCGCGACATTCAACGGTGACGATGCCCTGAGTGGCGGCCGGCAACATCTCGGCATGGGTGAAGACCTTGCTGATCCGGTCGGCGCGTCCGATGCGTTCCAATCCAGCGGCGGCCATGACCAGGGCGTGGACCGGTGCATCCTGGCTACCGTCCTGGCGTTTTTGGCCCTGGCTTTCATCCAGCTTGGTCAGACGGGTGTCCGCGGCACCCCGGAAGTGGGTGATCTCCAGCTTGGGATAGAGCAGCCGCAGAAAGGCCGCCCGTCGCACGGAATTGGTTCCCACCCGCAGCCCCGCGCCATCGCCTGCGAAATCGGTGAGTTTGATGTCCGGGCGCAGGACTAGGACATCTTCGCTGGGCGCGCGCGCCAACATGCCTTCCAGCACAAGTCCCTGGACCTCCTCATTGCCGGGCACGTCCTTCAGCGAGTGCATGATGCCGTCAATGACGCCCTCGCGCAGGGCTTGGCGCAGCTCATCGACAAAAGCTCCGCCCTTGCCGCCGTGGACACCCAGCTTGCTGGTCTGGTCGGCGTCGCCTCGGGTTTGGAACAGGGCGGGCTCAGCCTCCACCCCAATCGCCTTTAGGCGTGCGCAGACGTCGGCGGTCTGGGCGAGCGCCATGGTGCTTTTGCGGGTGCCGATCTTGAGGGTCATCGCGTCGTGCTCATAGTCACCACATACTGGCCCTAGCGCGCTCTGGCCACTCGCGATCATAGGCCTCACCGCCGACGGTTCCGGCGCTGGCGGCGGCGAGCATTTGGCCTGCGGTGGGCAGGGTTTCGGGATCGATGAAGGTGTCGGGGTTCCAGACCTGTGCCCGCATCATGGCGCGGGCGCACTGAAAATAGACGGTGTCGATGGTGACTACGATCACGCAGCGCGGTCGCTTGCCCTCCATGCGAAAGCTTTCCAGCAGGTCAGTGTCGGTGCGCAGCTCTGCCTTGCCATTGATCCGCAACACGGTGTTGGAACCTGGGATCATCAGCATCAGCGATACCCTGGGATCGCGGACGATGTTGCGCAGGCTATCCACCCGGTTGTTGCCGCGCCGGTCGGGCATGGCGACCGTGCGGTCGTCCAGAATGCGCACCACCTGACCGGCATCGCCACGCGGCGAACAGTCCAGACCCTCGGGACCCACCGTGGCCAAGGCGCAGAAGGGCGAGGCCTGCACATAGGCGCGGTATTGAGCGTTGAGGGCCGGAAGCTCCTTCATCGTCGCCGTCGCTGTGGGTGAGCCATAGATGGCTTCGAGTTCGCCGATGGTGGTCAGGGTGGTCATCTGGGCCTCCTTTGTGCGCGGCCATAGCACGAAGTTCTAAACCTGGCTTGACCCAGAGCGGCCCGACGCGGCAAATGTGCGCCAACATCAAACAACTGTTTAAGTGCGAGGAAACGTCATGGGCGAACTGTTCGATCTGACCGGCAAGGTCGCTGTCATCACCGGGTCCTCCAAGGGGATCGGCAAGGCCATTGCCGAGCGCATGGCCGAACACGGGGCCAAGGTGGTGATCTCGTCGCGCAAGGCCGGGCCCTGCGATGAAGTGGCGGCCGCCATCAACGCGAAACATGCAGGTGCCGCGATTTCGGTTCCGGCCAATATCTCTTCCAAGGACGACCTGCAGCGGTTGATGGATGAAACCCGCAAGGCGTTCGGCAAGATCGACATCTTGGTCTGCAACGCCGCCTCGAACCCCTATTACGGCCCGATGAGCGGGATCAGCGATGATCAGTTCCGCAAGATCCTCGACAACAACATCATCGCCAACAACTGGATGATCAACATGGTCTCGCCGGAGATGGTGGCCCGCAAGGACGGGGCGATCATTATCGTGTCGTCCATCGGCGGCCTGCGCGGCACCGGCGTGATCGGGGCCTATGCGATCTCGAAAGCCGCTGACATGCAGCTGGCGCGGAACCTGGCCCAGGAGCTGTCGCCCAACAATATAAGGGTCAATTGCATCGCGCCCGGCCTGGTGAAGACCGACTTCGCCAAGGCGCTGTGGGACACACCGGCTGGCGAAGAGCGCGCGTCAAGCGGCACACCCCTGCGTCGCCTGGGTGAGCCGGACGATATTGCCGGGGCGGCCGTGTTCTTGGGCTCCAAGGCTGGCAGCTGGATGACCGGCCAGACCATCGTGGTGGACGGCGGCTCGACGAGCTGAGGCCGGATCAAATCTCGAAGCTTGACAGCATCTGTACGGGTATTGGGAGTTGGCGCTCGGCAACGCGATTGGCCAAGCGCTGGTCAGCAGTCACGAGCGGACAAGCCTCGGCCTGGGCCAGAGCTAAGT
>JANLPK010000035.1:0-2817 GCA_031367205.1 Alphaproteobacteria bacterium | reverse complement strand
GCTGCTCGAAGGCCTGAGCCTCAAAGGCGATCAGCTCGGTGAGGCGTTCGGTAAGCAGGCAGAGTTGTTCGACGCGCTCGCCGGCGTCGACGGCATTCAACGCCATCATGGGGTGTCCTGACTTAGGCCTTGGAGTTTCAGCATTTCCTTCTGGATGGTGGCCGACAAGCCGATGCCGCCGGAGGCCACGACCTTCTTGGCCATGGCGTCGGACATGAAGGATTTGAAGGCGTCCTCGCCCTGGCCGCCGCCGAACATGCCGGGCTGGTTCACGTCTTTGAACATCTGACCCAGCATCACAGACAGGAAGGAGGACTCAAAGTCCTTGGCGGTCTTGGAAATGTCGGCGCGCTTGGCTAGCTCGGCCGCGCTGGGGGCGACCTTGGGCAGCGTCGGGATGGCCGAAAGGGCGGGCAAGGCGAAATCGGGCATCACATCACCTGAATTTCGGCCTGCAGGGCACCGGCGGCCTTGATGGCTTGCAGGATGGAGATCATGTCGCGCGGGGTAACGCCCAATGCATTGAGGCCTGAGACAAGGCTGGCGAGCGACGCGCCGTTGTTGAGCGTGATCAACTGCTTGCCGGTTTCCTCTTCGACGGAGACTGTCGACTGCGGCACCACGGCGGTTTGGCCCTGACTGAACGGCGCGGGTTGGCTGACGGCTGGGCTTTCCTGCACTCGGATGGTCAGGTTGCCCTGGGCGATGGCCACGGTGGAGATGCGGACGCTATCGCCCATCACCACCACGCCGGCGATTTCGTCGATGATGACCTTGGCGGGTTCGTCGGTCTCGACGGCCAAGCTCTCCACCTGAACAATGAAGCCGACCATGTCGAGGCCAGGCGGCGGTTGTAGGGTCACGATGGTGGGGTTGTCGGCCCGGGCGCAGCCGGGATATTTGGCATTGATCACATCGGCGATGCGCCGGGCGGTGGTGAAGTCTGGGTTGCGCAAGGTCAGGCGCATCTGACCCATATTGGCCAGTTGGAAGCCGATTTCACGCTCGACTATCGCGCCCGAAGCGATGCGACCTGCGGTCGGAACGCCCTTGGAGACAGATGAGCCGGAGGCTCCACCCGCCGAGATCGATCCGGTCTGCACCGTGCCTTGAGCGACCGCGTAAGCCTGGCCGTCTGCGCCGAGTAGCGGGGTAACCAGCAAGGTGCCGCCTTGCAGGCTCTTGGCATCCCCAAGTGCTGAGACCGTGGCATCGACGGGGGAACCGGTGGCCACGAAGGCCGGGAGCTTGGCAGTGACCATGACGGCCGCCACATTTTTGGTGTTCAGGTTGGTGTCGCGGGTATTAACGCCCAAACGCTCCAGCATGGCCTCGAGGCTCTGCTTGGTGAAGGCGGCATTGCGCAGACTATCGCCCGTGCCGTTTAGGCCGACTACCAGGCCGTAGCCCACCAGCATGTTGTTTCGAACGCCCTCGAACTCGACAATGTCCTTGATGCGGGACTTGGCGATGCACGGACCGGCCGCGCCCGCGATCATCAACGCGACGCCGAACGCAATAGCCAAGGGACGGAAGGATCGACGCATGAGGCCTCGGACAAACTGACTCCGAGCTTGCCTTGCGATGGTTGTGCCAGATGACACGTTTGAGAAAGATAAGGAATTACAAGAGCTCGGGGCCGGTTGTTAGAGAAGGCACTTCACAATTCGGCAGAATTTGCCCGGCATTAACCATGCCATAAGCAAGGCTGGTGACATTGGCGCTCTGAGTTTCAGAAAGAGTGTCACGCGACCCATGAAGGTCAACGGAACAAGCGGACTAGGGTCAGCCGGCAGCACCGGTGGGGTGCGTCCGGCGGGGCAGGGCCAAGGGTTCAAGCTGCCTGCTTCCGATGCGCTTGCACCGCCGGTTCAGATTGCTCGGGCAGGCGGGCTCTCGGGCGTGATGAATGTAGGCGCGCTGTTGGCATTGCAGACTGTCGGCAGTCCCCTGGAGCGCAAGCGTCGGGCCATAAGCCGCGCGGGGCGCGTGTTGGATGTTCTCGACGAGATGAAGCTCAGCGTATTGGACGGGCAGATCACGGCTGGTGACTTGGATCGCCTGAAGGCCGCCGTTCGCGAGCAGCGCGAACAAACCGATGATCCCGGTCTGGAGGGGGTTCTCAACGAGATCGAAACCCGCGCAGCTGTCGAGATGGCCAAGCTTGAACAGGCGAAGGTGTGATTGTCACGCACCTCATGCATGAGGTGCGTTGCAGGGACCGCCGGGTTTGGTATAAGCGCCCCGCGTTCTAGAGCCTGTTCCGATAAGTGGGAACCGGTTATCGGAGACAAACAGGCTCTAAACTTTTGAACTAGAGCGCAGTTTTACCCTTTAGACATATCCGCCTAAAGGGAACGCGCTCTAAGGGACGGTTTTCTAGGGGTGCGAGAGTAAAATGACCGCCGCCACGGCTGCTAAGTCGGACTATCGTCCTTCCGAGGACGAGGAGTTCATGAATGAGCGTCAGCTCGCCTATTTCAAAAACAAACTCAATGTTTGGAAAGATGAGATCGCGCGCGAGGGCCGTGAGACCTTGGTCCACCTGCAAGCTGAGACCGAGAATCATCCCGATTTGGCGGACCGCGCGACGTCGGAGACCGACCGGGCTTTGGAATTGCGAACCCGGGATCGCCAACGCAAGCTCGTCACTAAGATCGATGAAGCCATTCGGCGGATCGAGGATGGGTCTTATGGCTATTGCGAAGAAACCGGTGAACCCATCGGCTTGGCGCGACTGGATGCTAGGCCCACCGCGACCTTGAGCCTTGAGGCGCAAGAGCGGCACGAGCGCCGCGAGCGTATCCATCGCGACGA
>JANLPK010000350.1:0-8913 GCA_031367205.1 Alphaproteobacteria bacterium | reverse complement strand
AAAACACCCAAACCCAACAATTGAATCTCAACCCAAGTCGGCGCATATTCCACGCATGGCTACGTCACAAGCAAAGCGCGCGCGCCCCGAGCCCAAGCTGACCTATCGCGGGAATACGCTGCCCCGGCTTCCGATGCCGTCGCAATTCACCTCGGCACAAATCAAGAAGGCGGTCGATGTGGCGATCGCCAAATATTTCGAAGCCGGTGTCAAGGGTTAGGCCAGAGCGGGGTCGCTCGGTCTTCATAAATTGCCCATTTGACGACGCGTATCAGCCGCTTCTACGGGCCATCTGCTATACAATATTGGCCTGCACCTATGTACCGCGTTGCGCGCTGGACTATAGCGACAGCGGCGTTGTGCGCCTGCAGGAGATCATCAAGATCATCACCGAATGTGGTCTCTCCATCCATGATATTTCGCGCGTCGAATTGGACAGCGTGTCCCAACTTCCCCGCTTCAATATGCCTTTAGAACTCGGCGCGGACTTGGGACTGCGGATCGCTGGCCCGGCCCTACAAAGGCAGCGCAAGACCTTGGTCCTCGACGCTGACGGTCACCGCTACGACAAGACCCTCTCCGACATTTCCGGCATGGATATCGAAGCCCATGGGAACGATGTCGCCAGAGTGATCAAGCATGTGCGAGATTGGCTGAACGCAAATCGCAGCCAGGAAAATCCGCTGCCTGGGGCCAGCGCGATCCTTGCGGACTATCAGGCGTTTGTTTCAATGGCCCCCCTGATCATCTCTGAACTCAGGCTCGATCCCCACGAGGCCTTGCCCCATAGAGATTTCCTTCACGTGGTGGAGCAGGCTCTCCCGGAGATCGAGAAGGCGCGGCGCGAGCGATAGCACGCGTGCTACCCCCGCTTCACCCTAAGTGCCTCGGCGATCTCGGCATGGCGCTGGCGGGTGATGTTGTAGGTCGCGAAGATCACCATGGAGATGATGCAGATCACCGCTGCGCCCGGCCCCCAAATCATCACCAGCCGGACCTGGACGTCCTCGGGCAGCACGATGCCCACATGGTGGGCCACGTCCTTGGGGAAGCGGATCAGGTCGAGACACACGCCGGCTACCAGCACGCCCAGGCCACTGGCCGCCTTGGCCGCGAAGCCAAGGCCGGAGAAATAGAGCCCTTCCCGTCGGCGGCCGAACAGGTGCTCGTGCTCGTCGGCGGCGTCGGCCATCATTGAGGGATAGGCGATGGAGGTGAAGCCCACCCCGATCCCGGCGACGAAGGAGTTGAACATCTGCGGATAGAGCGCCGCGTCGCCCACCGGGGCGTAGATGTGCAGCACGCGCGCGCCCTGCAGCACCAGCCAGTTGGCGATCAGCAGGGTCAGGCCCAGCAGCACGACGTTCTTCTTCTCCATCACCTTTTGTAGAAGCGGTGTTGCGGGCACGCCGAGCAGGATGCCGAGCAGGTAGGCGTAGCCCAGGAACTGGATGCTTTCAGACTTCAGTTGCCAGACAAAGACGAAGGCATGGTTGTTCAGGGTCGCATTGACCCCGATGGCCACGAAGGTCACCACGGCGGAGATGAATAACACCCGGAATGAGCGATTGGCGAACACCTCGGCCACTTCGCCGGGCAGGCGCTTCCAGATCGCCCCGCTTACCGGCTGGGGTTGCGGTAGCTTGGCGGCATAGCGCCAGACGCCCAGGCAGCAGATGCTCATACAGACAAACAACAGCCCCGATACCGTCCAGCCATAGCCGGGATAGCCGTCGGGCCGCTGCAACCCGCCCTTGGCGAAATAGACCGCAAAGCCCAACACCGTGCAGACTAGGCCTGAGATAATCCCGGCCACCGCACGAAATGCCACCACGCTGGTCCGCTCAGTATAGTCATTGGTCATCTCGGCCCCGAGCGCGATATAGGGCACGTTGAACAGCGAGATGAAGCTGCGTGCCGCCACTGAGAATGCCGTCAGCCAGCCGAACAGCGCCCACTGCCCCGCGCCATGCGGCGGCGCGAACAGCAAGCCCACCGAGATGCAGATCGGCACAATGGCCCCGATCATCAACGGCAACCTGCGGCCCAGCTTGGATTGGATATTGTCCGAGTATGAGCCGATCAGCGGATCGACCACGGCGTCAAAGGCCAGGCTGATCGCCAGGGCCGCGCCCACCAAGGCTCCCGAAAGACCCAGGACAGCGGTGTAGTAGAAGAAGATGAACCCGATGGCGGTGTCGAACCCGCCGCTCTGGGCCATCTGACCCAGGCCGTAGAGCATCTTGATTCCCACTGAGGGCTTTAAGTCCACGCTGGCCGCTGGGGCCAGGCCCTCTGCAGTTGTCAAAATATGCGCTCCCTAAGTCTTTGCCTAGCGGGAGCTTAAAGGGGCGACGATGGATAGCAAGACGAACCGGGAGCTTCGATCTACCCCACCAGCCCAGCATAGTCCTTGCTTCGCTTCAGCCATGCCGACGCGTAGCCGCAGATCGGCGTGATCTTCCAGCCCTTGGCCTTGGCCTCACCGGCCAACGCTTCCATTAGACGCCCGGATGCTCCAGTCCCACGCAGGGCCACAGGGCTTTCCACATGGTCGATGATCAGGCGCGCACCGTCGCGACGATAATCGGCCCAGGAGGTCAGACCTTGTTCGTCGTGCTCATATCGGGTTCCGGTATCGCGAAGCTGGGTCATGATCCCTATATAGTAAACTCTCATCGCAAGGTTTAGCCTTAGCTCAAATTTGGCGGGGGAATTCCATGAACGCGCGGCTTAGCCTTCTGATCATCGGCGCACTGGCGCTCAGCGGATGTGGCAAACCAGCAGGTCAGGCCGCTGCGCCAAAACCCGCCGCCGCGCCCTCAATTCCGATCAAGCTCGCCATGCCGACTCGCAAGCCCGGCCTCTGGAAGCAAACCATCTCCACCTCCGGCATGAGCCAGCAGACCAGCCTCTGCCTCGACGCAGCGGTCCAGACTAAGCTCTCCCTGCTGGGGGACGGCTTGGGCAAGAGCGCCTGTCAACAGACCTCCTATGCACCCATCCCCGGCGGATGGAGCTTCTCGTCAACCTGCAACATCGGCAATGGAACGACGGTCAGCCAGGGCACCGCCACCGGCGACTTCAACAGCAGGTATATCGTCGAAAACGAGAGCACGACCACCGGCGCGCCCAATGCCCGGATGAACGGGGCTCACAAGATGTCGATTACCGCCGAATGGACCGGTCCGTGCCCGACCGGCATGGTCCCCGGCGACATGACCCTGCCCGGCGGGATGAAGGTCAACATGCTGAAAATGATGAAGTAAGGGCTCAAAATCCTCACCATGTGGGGATGTTGCTACTTTCCCGCCTTTGTCGCTGCAAGGATGAGCTGGTCCAACTGGGCCAGGGTCTGAGTATCGTCCGGAGCTTTGACGCCATTGATGTAGAAGCTCGGCGTGCTGTTGACGCCGCGATCAATGCCGGCCTGGACGCGGGCGTTGAGTGCGGCACCGGCGGCGGGGTCTTCCAGGCATTTGTTGATCGCGGCTTCGGTTAGGCCGAACTTTTGGCCAAGCGCCAACAGGGGTTTGGCGAGATCATGGGTTTCGTAGATCGTGGCCTGGCGGTGAAAGAAGTCGTCCACCACCGAAAAATATCGCTTCGGCCCGGCGCAACGGGCGGTGATGAAGCCGACGCCGGCGACATTCTCCGGCGGGGTGAGGAATTCCCGCAGGGTGAAGCGGACCCTGCCGGTATCGATGTATTTCTTCTTGAAGGCCGGAAAGACCTCATTGTTGAAATGGGCGCAGTGCGTGCAGCTGAGTGAGGCATATTCCTCGAGCACGATGCGGGCTTTTGGATTGCCCATGCTGAACGCGTCGTCGGCGGGCCTTTTTGCAGGTGGTGCGGCTAAAGCGGTCGCGGCGGCGAGGGCCAGGGCAAGGCCGAAAATCGTAGAGCGCAAGGGTCAGGTCCTGTGATGGTGTCAGCTCAGCAACCCATCGGCGGCGGCGATGTCAACTTGATGGCGTCAGAACGGCCACGGTCCGGTCATCGCGATAGCGACCGCCCCGACCAAAGCTAAGGTCGCAAAGATGATGTGGCTCACGATTTTCCCCTCGATTCGAGCATTCCCGATATCGATCCTAGGGCCCGTGGGGCGGGGCGCATGACGCATATGAACTATGTGGCGAAGTGATTCCTCCACAGCTTCATTTATGCTGCACCGCAATAAAAGCTTGCGAATCGAAGGCGACTCGATCATAAGCGGGTCAACTTCGCCGTAGCCTGTTCCTCAACGTGTCTTGAACAGGTCCCGTCAGAAAGCGCCGCCAGCAAGAGCAGGGGCGACAGATGACAACGATGTCTGGGGGCGGCTCGCCCTCGCCACACGGGATATTGTCTTTGCTAGTCCACCCCCAAGCGAGCGCCGATAGGCGTGCGCTGATTAGCGCCGTTTTGATCGGTTCCGGGATCGGCCTGGGCCTGGGTGCCGCCTATCTGGCTGGCGGCATGGCCCGCGCCGCCACCGATCACGCCCGTGCCTCGCGCCTGGCTCAAGCCGCCATCGGCGGGTTCTCTGAATCTGTTTTGCAACGTAGCGGCGATCCAGGCATTTTGCGGATCGCCCACGCCTATGACCCCAGCGAAGAGCTGATTGAGCGTGAGCGCCAAGCGACGGTACTGGCCGACCGACTAGAGCGCCGCGCTGATGAGGATCATCCGGTGCCTCGCGCAGTGTTGATGCGCGCCAGCTATGCCAGTCCGGTCGCCGCACCCTTCCATTTGGCCGGAGCCTTACAGAGCTCACGCGAGCTGGAATGCCTGACCCAGGCGGTCTATTTTGAAGCGCGGGGCGAGGGCTCTGCGGGCCAAGCCGCCGTGGCTCAGGTGGTGCTGAACCGCGTGCGGAGCCCGGCCTTCCCCAAGACGGTCTGTGGCGTGGTGTTCCAGGGCGCAGCTCGAAGCCATGGCTGCCAGTTCTCTTTTGCCTGTAACGGTTCGATGCGACGCGGCCGAGAATACGCGGCTTGGTCGCGCGCCCAGTCGGTGGCCGACCAGGCGCTTTCCGGGGCGGTGATGGCCGCTGTCGGCGACGCCACCCATTTCCACACCACCGGGGTCGCGCCCAGCTGGGGTCCAAACCTATTGCGGGTGGCCCAGGTCGGACTGCATGTGTTCTATCGCTTCGGCCACGCGCCGAGTGCGTCCTATGCCCAGGCGCTGCCGGAGATGACAGCGCACCCGGTTGCCGAGGCTGGCGCGGACGCGAATGGGTTGGTCCCGGAACTCCGCCTAGCTTCGGCGGTGGTGATCTCAGGTCCCAGTGAGAGCCTGGCTCCCCTGAGGGGACCAGTGGATGCCGAGGTTGCACCGATCGCAAAGGCCCCGACATCAGCACCAAAGGCCGAGCTGGTGAAGTCCGAGGTCAGCACGCCGTCCTAAGAGCCTTGCGCTCGTCCCGGTGCGGCGCGAATGCTGGCACTGCATCGGGAGACCTCACATGACGGAAGCGATTCGACAGGAAGAACTGTCGCAAGGCCTACTCAACTGTCCCTATGACGAACTGACGCCGATCCAGCGCAGTGTGATCGACTTGATCGTCACCGAGGCCCCGAGTGAGCTGTCGCCGACCTTGCGGGTTGATGATCGCCGTTTCGGCCAAAGGTTGGCCGATAATGTCGCGGCGATCGGCGGGTCGTGGAAGTTCATCATCGGGTTTGGGTTGGCATTGGCCCTATGGATCGGCTGGAACCTGCTCACGCGGGGTGGGCACCTCAACTTTGACCCGTATCCCTTTATCTTCCTCAACCTGATGCTCAGCATGCTGGCGGCGATCCAGGCTCCGGTGATCATGATGAGCCAGAACCGCGCTGCGGCTCGCGACCGGAAATCCGCCGAGCACGACTATGTGGTCAATCTACGCGCCGAATTGGAGATCCTGCACCTGCACGACAAGTTAGACGCGGTGCGCGATGAGCAATTGATGAAGGTGCTGCAAACCCAGGAAGAAACACTGGAATTGCTTCGGGCCCAGGTGGCGACGCTGACCAAGAAGGTCTAAGAGGCGCTGCAAGGCATAATCGGAGCCCCCCATGGCCGAGTTCGTCGTCGTCTTCCCGCTCTATCCCGGCGTCACCCAGTTGGATTTCACCGGCCCGCATCAGGTGTTCAGCCGCTTGCCGGGTGCCAAGGTGATCACCGCCTCGCTGGGGGCGCAGGATATAGAGGCTGATGGCTTGGTGTTCGCCAAGCTGGCCGACCTGAACAAGGTGGAACGCTGCGACCTGATCTGCGTGCCCGGTGGGTTCGGCACCACAGACGCCATGCTGAACACGGATTTCGTCGATCAGATCAAGCGGTTGGCCGCAGGCTCGAAATATGTGACCTCGGTCTGCACGGGGTCGCTGATCCTGGCGGCGGCGGGGTTGTTGGCGGGCAAACGCGCAGCAACTCATTGGGCGTGGCGAGAGCTGCTGGTGCCTTTCGGCGTGACCGTGGATGAGAGCCGGGTCTGTCGCGACGGCAACGTCTTCACCGGCGGCGGCGTGACGGCGGGCATCGACTTGGCGCTGACCGTGACCGCCGAAATGGCCGGCGAGAGCTTTGCCCAAGGGGTGCAATTGGGCATCGAATACGCCCCAGCCCCGCCGTTTAACTCCGGACGGCCCGAGACGGCACCCCCGGAGGTGTTGGCGCGGATGCAGAAGAACTACGGACCGGCCAGCAGCGGGCGGATGGCGGCGGCTGAAGAAGCGGCCAGGCGGTTGGTGCCAGGGGGATCGCAGCGGGACTATTGATTGCCCCCAGGTGGCGCAAAAGCGTGGAGGCCGCTTGATTGACGAATTGATACAATATAACACCTGACGCCTGAGCGGCGCAGGACGGCAAATGTCGAGAGCAAATTTTGGTGCGGCGGTCGCGGTCGCCATGGCGCTGGGTCAGTCGGCTCAGGCGGCCCCGGCCAATCCTGACCTGGCGGTGATGCAACAACAAATCAATGCCCTGCGCAGTGACTATGAGGCGCGGATCAGCCAACTTGAAGCGCGGCTGAAGGCAGCGGAAGACGCGGCAGCGGTGACGACTGCTGAGCGGGTGCCGGACGGGGTGTCCCCGGCCTCGGAGGAGATGGTGATCGCTGATCCGCCGGCAGCGTCGCCGGTATCCTCCGCCAATACCTCGAACCCCGGCGTCTCGGTGGTGCTGAACGGAAATTACGTGGCGGCGTCGCGCGCGACAACAGGGGCTCCGATCCCAGGATTTGCACTTAGCGATGGTGCCGGTCTGCCCGGACGCGGCCTGTCCCTGGGGGAGTCAGAGGTGACGCTGGCGGCCAATGTCGATCCGTTCCTCCTGGCCAATCTGACCGCGAGCTTCAGCCGCGATAATCAGGTCTCGGTGGAAGAGGCGTATATCCAGACTACAGCTTTGCCCGCTGGCCTCACCCTCAAGGGTGGGCGGTTCTTTTCGGCAGTGGGCTATTTGAATGAGCGGCACGCCCACAACTGGTCGTTTATCGATATGCCGCTGCCCTACCGCGCCTTGCTGGGCAATCAATTCGGTGACGACGGCGTGCAGGTCCGCTGGCTCGCCCCGACGCCGATCTTTCTGGAACTTGGGACTGAGGTTTTTCGGGGTGATGGGTTCCCGGCCGGAAACGGTGACAAGAACGGGCCGGGCGTCCAGACCGTCTTCGCCCATGCCGGTGCCGACATAAACGACAGTTCGAGCTGGTTGGCAGCGCTATCTTATGTCCGAAGCCAAGCGCGCAATCGCGATACAGGCGGAGATATTTTCAACGGCAAAGACCGGCTGGGGATCGCGTCTCTCGTCTATAAGTGGGCTCCTGGCGGCAATCTGACGGAACGCAACCTAACTCTGAGCGGTGAGTATTTCTGGGATCAAACGCGGGGCACGCTGAATGGCGCTGTCGTTGGCCGGGACGCCCAAGGTTGGTATGCCCAGGGCGTCTATCAGTTCGCCAAGGGCTGGAACTTCGGGCTGCGCTATGCTGCGCTTGATGCTGGGAAGACGCCCGGCGGTTTGGCAGGATCGGTCATGGACGGATTGGGTCGGGCACCCAATACGATCAGTGGCCTATTGGAATATGACTCCAGCGAATTTGGCCGTTTTCGCCTGCAATATAGTCATGACAAGGCCGAGGCGCGCGCCAATGACCTGCTGCAAGTGCAGTACACGGTGGTCTACGGCCCGCACGGTGCTCATCGCTACTGAGGAGTTGATCTATGCGTAGAACCATCCTGGGCGCGTTTAGCGCCGGGCTGATCGCCTTTGGCATCGTTAGTCCCGCTGCGGCGGCCTTGAAGGTCTTCGCCTGCGAGCCGGAATGGGCGGCGCTGGCTCGCGAGATCGGTGGCGACAAGGTGAGCGTCAATGTGGCGACCACCGGTGTGCAAGACCCCCATTTGGTCCAGGCGCGGCCCAGCTTGATCGCCAATGCGCGCGCCGCCGACCTCACGGTCTGCACAGGCGCGGAGCTGGAGATCGGTTGGTTACCAATGATCGTCAGCCAGTCGGCCAACAAGAAGATCGGACCCGGAGCGCGCGGGGTTTTCCAGGCCACCGGCTATGTGAAGCTGATGGAGACCCCGGCGTCGCTGGACCGTTCGCAGGGTGACATTCACGCCGGAGGCAATCCGCATATCCAGTCTGATCCCCGTAATATGCTGCCGGTCGGCAAGGCCCTGGCCGACCGCTTTGCGGAGCTCGATCCCGCCAACGCGCAGACCTATCACGCGCGCTATGCCAGCTTTGCCACCAACTGGCAGGCGGCCCTAAAGCGCTGGCAGGCGGAAGCTGCGTCTTTGCGTGGTGTGCCCATCGCGGTCCAGCATCGCAGCTGGGTCTATCTTGAGACTTGGCTGGGGTTGCACCGGGTGATCGCCCTAGAGCCCAAGCCGGGCGTACCGCCCTCGAGCGGATATCTGGCTCAGGTGCTCGAGGTGC
>JANLPK010000316.1:0-5923 GCA_031367205.1 Alphaproteobacteria bacterium | reverse complement strand
CAGCCATCAGTAGTCCGCCCCCTCAACCGTAAACACCACCCCCGCATTGCTCACCCCAATCGCCCCATAGAGCTTCTCCCCGGCCGCCAAAATCACGGGGTTGGCGTCGGAATAGCCAAAGTCGGTCGGCGTATTCCCTGTGGTCTGGGCCACGGTGTAGGCCGCCATCAGCCGCGAATTGAACAGCCACTTGTTGGTGCCCGTCCCGTCGGTGTCGCGGAACAGTTGCAGCTCGGTGGCAGTCACGGTGGCCCGCGCGATGGCGCTAATCCGAGTCACCCGCGCACCGTTCGCGCCCGCGGTGAAGATCACCACCGTATTGGTGGGCGCTGACGTGTAGGTACTGTTGGCTGTGGTCGCCACATTGGCGGCGGCCTTCGGAGCCTGAGGGGTAATGATCGAGTTTGCCGTTACGGCCATTTTATTCTCCTAAAGTGCCACAGCCGCCGCGATGGCGAAGGCTTTCGCCTGCGCTGCCTTGGCCGCTTGGTCGGTTGCATAGTCGGTGAGGTCGGCGGTCGAGAGCCCGGCCCAGTTGGGGCTGGTCCCGTTGGTTTTCAGGAACTTGCCGCCATTGCCGGGCTGCCCTGGCAAATTGCCCGTTTGGGCGCTCCAGGCCTGAGCGTCCACATAGGCCTTCAAGCCCTGAGCATTGACGCCCAGTTCAAACACCCCGGCCCCGTCGCAAGCGATCAGAGCCACTAGGCCCGGATCCAGCGCCACGCTCGCACCTGCCCCGGTGGTCAGCGTCACCGTCCCGCTGGCCCCGTTGCGCGCCACATAGATTTTCGACACCGAGGGGATGGTCACCGTTGCCGGCCCGGTCCCGGAGAAGTCCAAGATCGCGCCACGCGCCTCGTCATCGCCATTCGAAGCGCTGAGGCTATAGGGTCCGCCTGCCAGCACCACGGCATTGCGGCCAGCGACGGCGAAATCCAACCGCGCGATCACATTGTTGAGTTTGGGTGCACCCCAGGTATTGAGATTTTCTCCCGCCGCCTGCAGTTCCAGCCGCAGCCTGGGGGTAAAGGAAGATGGCATCTAGATCACGCCTCCGGTGTCTTGGCGGATCCAATTGGAGCCGTCCGAATGGGCCAAAATGTTCAAATTGGTGACCAGCAGAACGCAGCGCGGCCAGTCGGCCGGCGGCGGCAGGGCTGTGCTGGCGCAGGCATAGACAGGGTTGGGTGCACCGGGTGCCCTTAGCCCCCGCAACACCTCAAGAATATCCCCAAGCAACGGCCGCAACCCCGGTGGAGTCTCCGGTCCGATGGTCAACATGGCAGGCTGGCCGACACAGGTCGCATCGGCAAAATCCCCGGATCAAAACTCAAGGTGGCCAACGCTCGGCTGCGAGCCTCCTTCATCCGCGCCTCGGCCAAGGCCGCCTCAAACCGCGCCGCAAACAGCGACAGCATTTCAGCATCTCGCAGATAGGGCGCGGCCTCCACCAGGGCCCCGAACAGATAGAGGTCGGGATAGTCGGCCAAGACCGCATTGCTCGGCGCACCATCCGACAACGCTAACCGCCCCAACATACGAAGGGTTAAGCCGTAAGCCTGATCGCACGGTCGCTCGAACGCCAGGTTGCCGCCATCGATAGTCCAATGTTGCGGTTGCCCCGCACTCGCCGAGGCTTGCAGGCCGGCCGCATCGACAAAGCTCAAGGCCCGTCGTCCGCCCGCCGTTTCCAGCCACAGAGCCACCGGCTCGCGAAACCCCACCGGCAAGGCGATCATCCGCGACCCTGGCGTCGCTGCCAGGCTTTGGTCGCTCTCCATCAACCGCAGGCGCAGCACGCGGTTGAGCCGTGACTCCGCCAGCGTGATGAAGTCCCCAACACGGTCGCTGAGGTCAGATCGCTCCAACCAGTCGGCCACCGCGCTCTTCAATTGGGCATAGGTCGTCAGGGCCAAAAGTGGGCTCCTTTTCGTTCAAGATTCATAGTGGGTTGGTGTTATCGGACCCGGTGACGAAGCTACCTTCGTCAAAGTCTCTCAAGTCACTGAGGCCTTGAGAATGACCGGAAAAGCAAAAGCCCCGCCGAAGCGGGGCTTTCTCTAGACACCTTAGCGGGTTTGCATTCACCCATCTAAAGTGGCCAACCGAGGTTGGACTTAAGTGCCGGGAATACCGGCGACCTCGTGAATATGGGTGTCAGTGTGCCATCGGTCAATGACTAAAGCCCTAAGCCAGCACGGACACAGTCCCGAACTTGCTCCAAAACTTGGGGCGAAAGCACCCGCACATCGTACACGCGCTGTCCGGCCTCTCGACCAGCGAAAAGCAGGCGAAGTCGGTGAAATGACACCGTCAAAACCATGTCGCCCTTCACCCACATCTTGGGTCGATTATAGGGCGCAGGTAGCGGTGGATCGAACTCAATTTCCAAGTGGTGCCGCTCGACCTTGTTTGGAAGCGTGGTACTCAGAGGAACGATCGCACAAAGTCGTTCCCGTCCCCGCACAGGCGGAGACAACACGATACAGGGACGCCGCTTCACCATCTCAGGCGGGCGAAATCCTTCGCTCAAATCCACGCGAACAATTGTTCCAGGGACAGGATGGGTGACGACGGTCATTCCAGATCGTGCCACAATGTGGTCCAAGGCTCAAACCCCAGACCACATTGCATTCTTCAGCCCTAGTTATTAGCCAATCGGCACGCCAGTTGCGGCCTCAAGGTCTTGTAGCCGTAGAGCACGTCCAGTCGGCAGGGGAACTTGTCGTTGTTGATATCGTACTGCCTAACGATCCGCATCGAGATGCCGTCAAAGGCCTCACGCGCCGCAAAGTCGATCCCGCGCGGCATCACCATATCGGCCGTCGCAAAGGCAAAAGCGCTCTTGTGATAGGCCATGGAGAGTCCGTGATTGGTGGAGATCACCCCGGCAAAACTCATGGCCGCCGTGGCATTGGTCACCGGAATGGTCACGTTCTGCAACGCGCCTGCCAGTACAATGGCTGGAGAGAAGGTCACATTGCCGGGCCCGCCCGCAAACGCGGCGGTCACCACAAACTGTTGCAGGATCCCGGTTCCGGCCTTGGTCTCAGGATGCACGCGGAACACATTGGCGATGGTGAACACGTCCCCCTTGGCCATGTTGCCAGTGCCGGTCGCCACGGTAATCGAACTCACCGGCACCGCTGAAATCGGCAGGGCCGCCACCAGGGTCGAGGTCGTATAGGTCGCGCTCGCCGCGCCGCGCGGGTGCGACGGCCACAGCGTGTTCTCCATGAAGTCGAACCCGGCGGTGCGCCCCATAAAGCCCTCGCGGTACTGCTTGGAAATCCCGTCGCGGTCATTGAACAGACCCTTCAAGGCGTCCACCAGATCGACATTGTCCTGGGTATTCAGATTGGCCGTCCGACCGCCCAGCGGTGCCAGGTTGTCCACCAGGATCTTGCGGCCCTGCAGCACCTTGGCAAAGGTCGCCGGCAGGCCGTGATTGTTCACTTGGTTCGAGACGTCCTGATACATGCTCATGGCGTCGGCCTCGATATTGGCCGCCAGCACACTCATGGCCGGCTCCAGCACCCGGTCGCTGAAGTCATCCAGCGTCATGGTCAGATCCACCGAGGTGAAGTTCAAGTCCACCCCCTTCTGGGTCTGGACCTTCAGGTCAACGCTGCTCTCGGTGGTGTCCTGCGCGGCCAGGGTCGGGCCGGACCGCACCACATATTGGTTGGGCAATCGAACCTTCAGGGTGTCGCCGATCTTGGCCCCCTGGCGCGCAAAGCTCTCGTCATATTCGCGGGTGATTGAGCCCACGAAATTCAGTTTCTGATGCAGCACACGCAAAGCTTCGCGCGTCACCGCCGTGGGTGAAAGTAGGGTATTGGGCATGGGTATCCTTTTGAGAAAACGCAGGCGCGCCTCAGGGCCGCCGCGATGGGGTTGGGTGTCTCGGGAGAAAAACGCCGCAAGATGCTGAGATTACTCAGGCTTTGGCGCAGAGTTATCTGAAATCCTCCCCCAGCGCGGAGCGCGAGGTGGGGGAGCAACCGTAGTTATGCGATTGTTGGATACCAGTCGATTTGGTCTCGGATCATGGCGTTGAGGGTGACGAGTAGGCGTCGCATGCAGGCTGTGATGGCGACTTTGACGGGTTTTCCCGCACTTGTGAGCCTTTGGAACACGGGTCTTGGTCCAAGCTTGGCTCGGAGCGAAGCAACCGCAGCCATATAGAGGGCTTGGCGTGGCCTTGAGCGACCACCTGAGCACCTGGCTCGTCCGACCCAAGCCCCGCTCTTGCGGATGAACGGTGCCAAGCCCGCCAGCTTGGCAATGGTTTTCCCGGAGACACATCCGAGCTCAGGCATGTGAGCCACGAGTTCGGCGGCGACGAGAGGTCCTACACCAGGTGCGGTCTGCATCCTGATCCATTGGCTCCGGAGGTCGACATGCTCTTGCACCAAGGCCATGGCCTGGCGAGTCAACGACTTGGCTTCAAGCACTGCCGCAGTGGCGAGATCCTCCAACGCCTGACGCGCAGGTAGATGATCGAGCACCTGGGCTTGGGCCTTGAGCTGCCGGGCAACTTGGCCGCAGGCCTGGCGCGCCGCCAGCAAGTCCTTCAGGCGCTGGCGATTGTCGTCGAGCCGGATCGGGTGACCTTCGGCTTGCGCTACGAAGCGGGCAATCATGCTCGCATCAATAGCATCGGTCTTGGCCGGTGCACCAAGCGCCTTGGCTAGGGCTCTTACCCGGGCCGGGTCGGTCCAACGCACTTCGATCTGAGCCTCAATCAGAGCTCGCACCAGACCCCGTTCGTAGCCCCCAGACGGTTCCACACCCACCACAATCGGCAGGCCCAAAAACCCCAGTCGAGCTCTCAACACCTCCCAACCTGCCGCCTTATTGGCAACACGCCAGGACTTCGGCTGACCCAGCACACACACGTCCAGCCAAGTCTTCGATACATCAACGCCCACATAGGCGATATCTTGTGGCATCATCGTTCCGCCCCATCCTCGTAGGTTCGGGCTCTGGGCCCACACAACCGTTCGGGTTCAGAAGAACGCACTGCCGGACCCAAGCTCCCCCACGGGCTGTGAACCTAGGTGGCGACGGCCTCGACAGTGCGGCAGCCGGCCGCTGGCGTGTTGAGCGCCTCGGCCGGCTGCTCCACTACGCTAGCCCATTTCAATTACACGAGGTGGATCGGCGTAGAGCGGCGAGACGGAAGGCGCTGAAGCCAGAGGCTTCGGGATCTGAACCGCCGCCAAGATTGACTACCAACCCACACCAAAACACCCGAAAACCATGAGGATCGGTCGGTCTAGGGCCTAGTTTACGGCGACAGTGCCCCTAGCTATTATTGAGCGGTAGACCTCATCGCCGAGTCCAAGATATAACTAAGTGCACTGTCATCGTAACACGCCTGGGAATCAGCTGAGACCCAGAGATCTGTATTTCACACACTGTCACCATTAACTGGGGGCACGTGTGCTTCACTCTGCGAACATGCTGAGGGGGATAATGACTGCTTTTCTGGGACTCATCGCCATCGTCGGCCTAGCCGGCCTGATCATAGGCGTGATTGCGCTTTTCCGACCCTTGCCGACGCTAAAGCTCGCGACACGAGGGCGCGCCGGCCTCCTGCTCGTCGGTTCATTAGCAATTCTCGCCGGGGTAGGCGCGCTGGTTCCGCCAGACATTTCGCCGTCAACGAAGTCCCAGGTCGCTGAGGGCGCGCCGAAACTCGACCGAAAGCCAGCGGCTTATGTGGTCGGGCAGCCAATCGACATCGGCGACTTCCGGGTCATCATCCGGAACGTCAGCGAACGGAAAGCCGTCGGCCGCTCAATCGTGCGTGAGCAGGCCTCGACTGGTGGCGTCCTGTTGGTCGTCGAATACACCGTCGAAAACATCTCGGAACGGCCGAAGGCCGCATACCAACTGCCGGGGCCTTCACTGATCG
>JANLPK010000313.1:0-12496 GCA_031367205.1 Alphaproteobacteria bacterium | reverse complement strand
TCCCTATGTCTGCGTGAACTTCCTGCCGCAGGATGTGACGCATCTGAACGGCCCCACGCGCCAGATCCCCGGCACCCAACACTCCCGCGTAAGGATCCCCAGTCTGGCCGACGAGCCTGAGTGGATGCGGCTGAGCACCGTCTGCCCGGCTCCAGCGGGCGCCATCATGATACGTGATGTGCGCGCCTGGCACGGCGGCACCCCCAATGTGTCCGATGCCCTGCGCTCGATCCCCAACCTGGAATTCTACGCCCCTTGGTTCCGTGAGCCGATTGTGCCCGGCATAACCTATGGCGACTTCAAGACACTACCAGAGCGGGCTCAGCAGTTGGTGAGGCATTGCGTGGCCGATTCCAGTGAAATCCTGCAGACTGGCCCGACCCTTCGCGCGCCTTAACCCCGGAAGCCGTTCAATGAAATATCGCAACCTCGGACGCTCGGCGCTGAAGGTCAGTGAGCTTTGCCTCGGCACCATGAATTTCGGGCCGCGCACTGGCGAGCCTGAGTCCTTCGCGATCCTCAACGCCGCCGTCGAGGCCGGCATCAATTTCATCGATACCGCCAACCAATATGGCGGCGCGCTCGGCGTCGGCACCACCGAGACCATCCTGGGCAATTGGCTGGCG
This sequence comes from Alphaproteobacteria bacterium, assembly GCA_031367205.1. GTDB lineage: Bacteria > Pseudomonadota > Alphaproteobacteria > Caulobacterales > Caulobacteraceae > Phenylobacterium. Next base: position 11,870 of record JANLPK010000313.1, on the reverse strand, counting down.
CAGGACAGGTCCCGTCGCGACACGCTCGTCCTGGCCACCAAGGTTCACGAGCCGATGTCGGACGACATCAATGATCGCGGCCTCTCAGCCCGCCACATCCAGATGGCCTGTGATGCCAGCCTGAAACGCCTGCGGGTCGATCACATCGATCTCTACCAGATGCACCACATCGACCGCACCGCGCCCATCGAAGAGATCTGGCAGGCGATGGACCGGTTGATCGCCCAGGGCAAGATCACCTATGTGGGCTCCAGCAACTTCCCCGGCTGGGCCATTGCTCAGGCCAATGAGAAGGCGATTGCGCGCGGGCGCCTGGGCTTGGTTTCGGAGCAAGGCCTCTACCACCTGATCGAACGCCGAGCCGAAATGGAGGTGCTGCCCGCCTGCCGCGCCTATGGCACCGGGTTGATCGTGTGGAGTCCCTTGGCGGGAGGGTTGCTGTCTGGATCGTTCCAAGAGGGTGCCAGTCGTCGAGGCTCCGAGGGAGTCAAGGCCGCGCGCGCGGCTCGGGCCGGACAACTCGATGCCTTCGAAGCCCTCTGCGCTAAGCTGGGACAGGCCCCGAGCGCGGTCGCCTTGAGCTGGCTACTACACCAGCCTGGCGTGACCTCGACCATCATTGGCCCAGGGAACCTCGACCAACTCCGCAGCGTGCTCGCCGTGCCCGACATCGCCCTGGATGCCGCCGCCCTGACCAAGCTCGACATCATCTTCCCTGCGTGTGGGCCAGCGCCGGAGGCTTATGCTTGGTGAGTTGCTAGTCCCGCTGATAGCCCAACCGGCCTCCCGTGCCGCCGATGACCGCGACCGCTGCGGCACTATAGCCTAGGGCGGCATAGACCGCGCCGTCATGGCCAAGATCGCTGAACCGGTTAAACGCCCAGTGCATCAGTATCGCCGGGATCACCGCCCCTTGCGCCTTGATCGTCACCCAGGACATCAAGACCGTCACCGACACCATCGAGACGCAAAACCAGCCGAGCGGCAGGCTCGACTGCGGCATGCCGGAGAACAAGAAGGCAGGCAGGTGCCATACCGTCCAGATGACCCCCAGCAATAGGGCCGCGGTCGTCGGGCTGAAACGCTCCAGCATCCGCGGCAGGGCAAAGCCGCGCCAGCCGGGATCCTCGCCAATCGGGCCGGGATCGAGGACCAGCAGCGCCAACCCGCCCAAGGCAAATTCTGGCCAGCGGGCCAGTTCAAACAATGGCGGCGGCGGCGTGTGCAACAGGGCGGATTGGACGAAGCGGGCACCAAGCGCCACCGCCGCTATCCCCAACGTGGCCACCAGATACCAGCGCAGGGGGAACCGCCACCGGAAGATGCGGCCCAACAGTTCGCGCAAGCCCGCGCGGCCCGAGGTGACGGCCGTCACCGCAAAGGCCAGAATTGTCGGCGACCACACCGTTAGAAAGACCAAGGGGTTCCAGAGTGAGACCGGCCCGAAAATCCGAGTCATCGGTGCGCTGGCCACCGCAAACAACAGGCCGATCCCCCAAGCCAGGGCAAAGACCAGAATGTAGAAAAGACCAAGGCCGCTTGATGTTCGCCCGCCAGGCTGGGCGCGCGATGCGTGTTCGTGGGTGTGCATAGACAGGTGCTCCAAATTCGAAGCTCCTAATGGGTAACTGCGGCCTCCACCGTCTCGGCGCGGATGGAAAATCCTGATCGAATCCGAGCTTAATCGACTAATCCGTCGTCAAGCACCGCCCGCCGCCAGGCCGTCGGGGTCGTGCCGGTCGCTGCTCGAAAGGCGCGGTTGAAAGGGCTGAGCGAGCCGAAACCCAGATCAAAGGCGATGCTGGCAATGGTGGCCTCCCCTGGATCGGCCAGCCGCACCTTAGCGGCTTCGATGCGATAGCCATTGGCAAAGTCCGCGAAATTACGATGCCCCAAGCGGCCATTGATCAGACGGCGCAGCCGGTGCTCCTGACTGCCCAGCTCTCGCGCAACGGCCCCGATGCTCAACCCCTCACGCTGCCATGCTCCGGCGCTCATCAAGGCTTCCAGCTTAGCCAGCAATAGCCGCTCGGCGCTCGCCAGCTGAGTATCGACCACCAAAGCCGCCGGCGCGGGCGTTTCCAACAGGGCGGTTCTGGCATTGAGCAAGAGCCCGCCCATCGCCAGGGCCAAGACTGCCATGGAGACGGCAGCAAAGTCCTCCCCTACCGCCAGACTTGCCCAGGCTCCCCCCTGACCTAACCAATGCAGCGCCCCGGCGAGGCCCTGGCCACCGGCGAAGAGGGCCGCCATACCCAGTACCACGATCCGCGCCGCACGCCGGTTCTCCACCAAGTCGCCGCGCCAAGTGCTGAGGATCAAGACCATGGCATGCAGACAAAGCGACCCGGCCGCCACATTGAAGACGGCCAGCAGGATCAAGCGATGATCAGAAGACACCAGCCCAGCCGCCATCCCCAACAGCCACAATACCGCCGCCGGTCCAAAGGCGGCCGCGCGCAAGGGCCGGTCCTGGAACACGCAAACCACAAAGGCCCAGAAGAAACCGGCCGCAGGAAAGGCCAACCAAAGCAACCAAGCCGGATGACCGAGCAGGGTCGAGGTCTGCTCCGACCCGGTCAAGGCCCAAGCCGCCGCGCCCAGGCAAGTGAGTATGGTCGTCACCTTGGCATCCCGACCCAGCGCACTGCGCCCGACGCTCAGCGCCGTAACCAAGAATGCGCCCACTGCAATCCCGCGCAACACCGGCCCGGCGAGTGACAGCATTTGGTGCCTTTCTTCCGGGGGCGAAGGGGTCCGGTGGGTCCAGAGTTCGCTCCCCTTCGGTGGAATCGAACCGTGGCTCTAAGTTTTTGCTTCGTTGCACACTTTTCGGATGAACCGGAACCCACTTGTTCAGCCTCCGTTCTAGGGAACCGAATTGGCTGTTGGAAAGTAGTGTCAAGCGAGGCGTCACCCGGCCCGCGTAACTAAGGCCGCCAACAGTATGTGCAGCCTTAGTGAACGCTCCGTCCCGCAGTACGCTTCCCCGCCAAGCGGGACGTCTAGGGCAGGGTCGCACCCCCAGAGTGGTGCGGCCCTAACTCTCTCTGACACCCCGAAACACCGAGCTAACCTAGAATCAAACAGCGCAGGCAAAGTGAGCAATCTGGTCCTCATAAGTCTTCACCAAGGCCGGTTGAGCCGTGACGCGTGCGACATAGGTGATGAGCACTATGTTGCGCATTCGGCACCTATGGGAAAACTCATCGTCGCGACCTCCGTCAAACGATCTGCGGGTGCCCCTCAAAAGCCGCCAACTGCGCCGCAAACGCCCGCTGGAACGCCAGCCTCGCTTCGCCACGGGCAATATAGGCACCCAAGTTCGGGTAGTCGTCCAATAGCCCCGTGCCGTTCAGCCGTCGCAGCACCACCACCATCAGCAAGTCACCGGCGCTGAACGCACCGTCCAGCCACTCAGCATCGCCGAGCCGATGGGAAAGCTCCCCCAGCCGGGTCCGGATGCGACCCTCGACAAGAGGCAGCCGCTGCGCGGCCCAGGGCTTGTCGCCCTCCGCAAACTTAGCGATTTGCAGATCAAGGATGGGCGGCTCAATCGTGCTCAACGCCGCAAACATCCAGGTGATCGCCCGCGCTCGGGACTTGGCGTCGTCCGGCAGCAAGCCCGCATGGCTCTGTGCAATATGGAACACGATGGCCCCGGATTCGAACAGGGCCAGATCACCCTCCTCATAGGTCGGAATCTGCCCGAAGGGCTGCAGTGCCAGATGCGCAGGCTTCTTCATCTGCGCGAACGAAACCAGCCGAACCTCATAGGGTCGGCCTACTTCCTCCAGCGCCCAACGAACCCCCATATCCCGCGCCAAACCCCGACCGCGATCGGGGGAGCTTTCGAACGCGGTGATGGTGGGGGTCATGGGAGGACTCCTTTCGGACTCAGCGCACCATATAGGTCAGTCAGACAAGTCCTCATCCCTGGGGTCGCCTTTGGCTGAGCTAGGCTGGAAGAGTTTGTCGCACGGCAGCAAATCATCGGGAAACTGCATGGGCAAAATCTCCCCTGTGGCGAGACCAGCCAGGAAGTCGGTCATGTCGCAGTCGAATACCTCACTGGTGTCGGGGTCTCCATCCCAAACCACCACGCGCCAGGATTCCGGTGCGCCTTCGGTGAGCCAATAGAGCTCATCGCCGTTATCGGTGCCGCCAAAGGACAAGAGGCCTCCCTGACTTGGCCAAATTGGATACGGCAGGTCTTCAAACCCAACGAACCCAGCACTAACTAGGCGCACATTTCTCTCGAGGCGTATGTTGGGATTGAGAGAGCGCGGAACACAAATTCCGAGAAATTGGAAGAGATAGCCCCGCCCGTATATCCGCACATAGTCTTTGTAATCCTGTGGGAGAAAGGTGCCGATTTCCTCTTCGACCGGTCGCCAGGGCCCCTTGAAGGTACCGAAGGGCACGAGGGGTGGTGGCATCGCGCGGATCAGATTTTCGATGGTCATTTCTTCGGATTTCCGGCCGGATTTTTGATGAATGTCACGGAGGGGATCATGTCTCGAGATCCATGTGCCATCAAACGAAGCGAAGACGGCGGCAAGAAGCCTTTACTGTATAGCGGTGTGACGAAGTAGTTGATCACTTCACCGTTTCGGAGTCTACGCGCCAGACCACTCTCGAATTTGCTCATTTGCGGCGTGTTCGATCCATTTTGGGTCTGGGTGACGACCTGATCTAGGGTGGCGCCTGGGCCTCCGAGTTGTTTTCCAACGAGGTGACCTCTCGCCTCATTGAAGAACTTGCCGTCCCCCTGCCAACCTGGCGGAACCAGGCTCTGCTTGGCCCTGGTGCCGGTGCCAAGCGTTTGCTTTGAGAGCGTCGCGTTCGCACCCTGAGCTTGGCCAATCGCGTTGGCAGCTCTATATTCGACACTTGGGCGTGGTAGGTTCGGTTGTGCAACCCGTCCACGCGGCGGCTTTGTAGGGCTGCGGATTGATCCACCAAAAGGCGCAACGCCTGACATTAAGGTATCAGCTAATCCCCCTGCAAAGAGGGCTCCGTCACGCGCCCCCGGAGACGCGTTTGCCAAAGTCGCTAGGCTGTAGCCTGCGCTTCCAAGGGGGTGATCGGCCATGAACCGCACGCGCGCGACGGCCCGCCGGCGCTCTGCCATTTCGCCCGGTGGAACCCTTGGATCATCGACCGGCACCAGGACATTTGCTCGGCCATTGTCCTCTCCCTTGTAGAACTGATTTCCGATCTTAATGTAGGGATTGAATCGGCCAGCCTGGGTGGAAAAGCCGTATCGGCGTTGAGCGGGCAGTAGCGGTCCCGAGCCAAACAACGACGGCCGATTGCCTGCAGCCGACTCAGCGAGTTGTCTGCGCAACTGCTCCTGCCGGATCATCGCTGCATACGGTTCCCGATCCGGATCGGGAACAGAACGTGGCTCTCCTCTTGGCATTCTCGCCATCAAACACCCTCTCGATTTGAAGTTTCAGACGCTGGGGTCAATCCGTGCGCCCTCAACCGTTGATTGTCGCACGAACGCCATTCATTGTCAAGAACAAAACACGAACAATATCGATCACCTGAAAACGCCCTTGAACCTCGTCGCGCGACCTCAAAGATCGGCGTAGGAACCACCCATGAGCCCCGGAGTGTCCCATCCAGACCTGCCCAACCTGACCCTGGCCGTGATCGGCCACGTCAATCACGGCAAGACGGCTTTGGTGCGCGCCCTGACCGGGATGGAGACGGACCGACTAAAGGAAGAGCGAGCCCGCGGGCTATCCATCACCCTGGGCTTTGCCTGGCACGACTATGCCAAGGGCGGTCTTGATCTGATTGATGCGCCGGGGCACGAGGACTACCTCCGCGCCATGGTAAGCGGAACCGCCGGCGCGCGGGCGGTGTTGTTGGTCGTCTCAGCGGTGGAGGGGTTTGGTCGCCAGACCCTGGAGCACCTGCAGATCGCGGGCCTGCTGGGCATTACCGAGGGCGTCGTGGCGGTCACCAAGTCTGACCTCCTATCTCCTGAGGGTGAGGCGGCTGTGCGTGACCAGATTGCAGCGACCCTGGCTGGGACTCTTCTGGTCGAAGCGCCGGTGGTGTTCTGCTCGGCCCTGACCGGGGCGGGCATTCCCGAATTGCACGAGGCACTTGAAGCCTTGATCGCGCGCGCAACTCAACCTGAGGCCCTGGCCGGAGCCTACCTGCCCATAGACCGGGCCTTTACCGTGGACGGCACCGGGACGGTGATCACCGGCACCTTGCTCGGCAGTCGCCTGACGCTGCCTGCCGAGGCGGTGCTGCAGCCCTCTGGGCGGCGGGTCAGCCTGCGCCAGATCCAGCGGCACGGTCAGAGCCATCAGAGCGCCGAGCCCGGCGGTCGCGTGGCGGTCAATCTGCGAGGCATCTCCGCCAAGGATATCAAGTCCGGCGAGGTGCTCTGTACCCCCGACTGCTTCGCCTCGACTCTGCAGGTCGACGCCTGGGTGAGTCTCGCCGCCGACCAAAGCCGACCCCTGAAGCACATGGACGAGCTGCGGGTGATGTGGGGCGCGCGGCAGGATGTCGCCACCCTACGTCTCTATGGCGACAAAGTGATCGTGCCCGGCGGGACGGACCTGGTCCAGCTGCGGTTTGCGAGCCCGGTGATCGCCTATGCCGGGCAGCGAGCTGTGCTGCGCAGGCCCTCTCCAGCAGAGACCGTGGGTGGGCTCATCGTGTTGGATCCTGAGGCGCCTGCCGCGCGCGGCAAGACGACCTCGCGGCGGCTTTTGCTGGAGGCGGTCTTGAAGGGTGACGTGGGGCAGGTCGCCGCCGGTTTGGCTGAGCGAGACCGCGACATAGTGTCCTTGGCTGAGGCTGCACGGCTGTCGCGTTGCTCGACGGATGAGGTGGCGGAATTCCTAGCCGCCGACTATGTCGATCTAGATGCCGGGCGCCTGGCGAAGCGAACCGCGTTGCAGCAGATCCGCGACGCCTATCTCGAACACCTGACCGCCGCCCACGCCCAAGCCCCGGCCCGCGCGTCCCACTCGGTCAACGCCCTCCGCGCGACGCTCGCAGGACACCGGGACATGATCTCTCACGTCGAGCGCGGCCTTTCCGCCGCCGGGGAGATTGCGCTCACCGGCGACCAAGTGGCCCTGCCGGGCTATGACCCCTTAGCCGCCCTACCGCCGGAGACTCTGCAGCGGCTCGACGAGATCGAGGCGGAGTTTAGAGCGACGGGCCTGGCGGCCCCTCACGCTGGCCTACTGACCGGTTGGCCCGCAGAAGACCAAAACCTTGTTGGCCTGCTGACGGACCTTGGTCGCCTAATAGCCCTGCGCAACGACGCCCTGCGCCAGACCCTCTACCTGCACCCAAGCGCGCTCGACGCCGCCCTTGCCGTCCTGACCGCAGCCTTCCCGCCGCCCTGTGAGTTCACCACTGGCGAAGCCCGCGCGGCTCTGGCCACCACTCGCAAGTTTATCGTCCCGGTGTTGGAGGCCCTGGATCGCCGACGCGAGACCGTCCGTCGAGGCGACATGCGCCGTGTGACCCAGCGCCATTGAAAGAACTCCAGCGATGATTGGTCTTGCGGAGCTGGAGCACCATCCGCGAAACAATAGAATACAGCTGCTCTCGGTCCCTCGTCAGAATCTCGCCTCCAATCTCACGCCAAGGGTTCGGGGGCGTAGAGGCGTGGTCACGATATCGCTAGGTCGGCGAAACGGGCTGCCGAAGGCAAAGGTGTTGGCGCGGCTGTCCAAGGGATTATCGAGGAAGGCTGTGGCGGTCCAGGACTTGGCTTCCAATGCAGCTTGGATATGGCCGGTGAAGTAGTCGCCCATTTCATAGCGAGGTTGGGCGTCAAAGGTCAGGTGGGAGGGGCCGACATAGGTGGTTCGTGACTCGGCCCGCAGGCTGAGATCGCGGGTCAGAGTGCGGCGATACTCGACGCCAAGGCTGGCAGAGCCGGATGCCACACCGGGTAATCCGGCGTCGCGCTGTGACGGAAATCCGGAATTGACCCGTACCAGTTGGGGGTCGTTGACCAATCCCGCAAAGCTTAGGACCCAGTGTTCGTTGGCCCGCCAACTGGCTTCGGCCTCCAGGCCACGATTGGCACCGTCTCCAACATTGACAGCATAGGTGAGGCCGGACGGCAGGAACTGATCGGACTGAATATTGCGCCAAACCGCATAATAGAGGGCCATGCGCAGCCGGACTCGATTGTCCAAGACTGAGAGTTTGGTTCCCAGTTCATAGTTCCAGAAATGATCGGGATCGAAGTCGTGCTCGGGTGCAAACTGATTGCCGTCGAAGCGTTGATCCAGGGTCCCGGCGGTGTTGAAGCCTCCGGCGCGGTAGCCCTGGGAGGCTTGGCCATAGACCATGAAATTGTCATCAGGTTGGAACCGCAGGGAGATTTTCGGCGACAGCCCCGAAACCTGGCCAGGCATCGAGAATGTGCGGTGCCGGGTTCCCTGTGTGACCAGGGACTGGACGTTATAGTCGAACCGAAACCAGCGCAGGCCCGCCAAGAGAGTGAACCGGTCGCTCAAGTTCCAGGACCCTTCCCCATAGAGCGCGGCCTCCCGCAGGCCATCGGTGCGGCTTTCGCTGTAGAGCTCTGTCGGCACGGTGCCGCGTTGGACAAGGCGGGTATCGCCGGCCGAGGCACCGCTTGAATAGAAGACCCCGACCAAGCCGGATAGCGATCGGCCTTGAGGTGAGGTGAACACCAGTTCGTTGACCCAAAGATCAATATCCTGGCTGTCGTCCAGGGCTCCGGCACCTGCACCCCCAAACGCCGACAACACGCCCGAGGCATCGTGGCGGGTGCGGAAGTGATGGCTGAGGCTGGCACTGGACCCGACCAGTCGGCCCCACTCGCCCTCACCTTCGAGCGTCAGATAGCGTTCGTCAAAGGTATTGACGTGCGGTTCCGCGACAAGGTTTGCGCGGTTCAAGGCTCCGAGTCCGGCCAAGGCGTACTGGCTGTCGCGCGTGCTGATCGCCTGATGGATCAGCCCGGCGGTGAGGCTCCAATTCGGCGTGACTGCCGCGCGAAGGGCAATCCGACCGCCTTGTCGCTGGGAGCGATTGGTGTTGCGCTGTCCCTGGTTGAGGTCGTCCAAGTAACCGCTTGAGGTCTCGCTATAGATCGAGCCCCGTAGACCGACACGTCCCGCCAAGATCGGGGTGTTTCCCGTGATGGCGAGATCGGTGTTTGGTCCGCCTGACTGCGTCTGAGACCTAGCGACCTCGATGGTGCCCGACCTCTCATCAAGATCGGGCCGACGGGTGACAATGCGAACAATTCCGCCAAGGGAACCTGCACCGTAGAGGGTGCCTTGCGGCCCGCGCATGATCTCCAGGCGGTCCACATCAATCAACCGAAGGTCCGGATCCGGCGCATTGTAAGTGACCGGAACGTTGTCGACATAGAGCCCGACCGTCGACTGGGTGAGACCGGTAAAGGCACCATCCGACATACCGCGCAGCAGCACCTTGTCGCGTCCGGGCCCTAAGTTGGTGACGGTCATGCCGGCGATCTGCTCGGCCACCCGGGTCAGATCGGTCGTGCCGGTTGCATCCAGTTGTGTGCCCGACACGGCCGTCACCGAATAGGGGGTTCGTCCCGGGAGCTCAGGTTGGCGACCGGCCGTAACCACCACTTCACCGACTTCCGTTGGAGACACAGACGGCGTCGGAGCCGGAGGAGACGGTTTGGCCGACGATGGAGGGTGATGGTGAATGATGACGGAGTTGGCATTGGCGATTTGGGCGGTGCAATCCGAACCGACCAGCACCTGAGTTAGGCCGTCTGAAAGGCTGAAGCGTCCCGCAAGTGCGACATTTGTCCGTCGACATGCCGACAGGTCACCACCGAGCGAAACCTGCGCCTGGAGCGCGAGATCCAGCAGGGCGTCGGTCAGGGGCTTCTTGACGATCTGAAACCGGTAGAGGCGCGGCGCGTTGCCGGCCTCGGCTCGAGCTCCCGCCATCGGCGCTGCCAATAGGCCCACGCCCAGCAGAATCGACAAGACGGGGGAAACGCCAAAAGCCGGCAGATGCTTATTATCTCGGGACACGTGCTCTCAGCCGGGTCACTTGCGGGGTGCTGATAGAACTTACCGGGAGAAAGCTTTCCAAGTTGCGTAGCATATCGGCTTCACGACCGATCCGCAGCGCGCCGGTGAAATGCAGCTGCGCCACATTGGCATCGACGATCACCGGCTTACCGAAATAGCGCGCCAAGTCGCGGGCAACCACGACGAGCCTTTGGTCGTGGTAGACGAGAACGCCGCTGCGCCAAGCCAAGGCGTCATTGGGATCGACGGTTCTAACCTGAACGCCCGCAGTTCCGTCTCGGTGATCGAGTTGCTGGCCGGCCACCAGTCGCGCTTCGACCTTGCCGGCCTTCGGACCGACCGCCACGATGCCGCGCCGAACGGTGACCTGAAGATCGCCGTCATGGCGCTGGACGTTGAATTCGGTGCCGACCACCTTCACCTGGCGGTCGCCCGCGATGACCACAAAGGGACGACGGGTGTTGTGGACAACATCGAAGGTCGCTTCGCCGGTGACCAGGATCACGGACCGTTTGCGCCAACTGAGATGCACACGCACGTCTGAGCCGCCGTTCAGTTGGATCGTCGAACCGTCGGCGAGGGCAAGGCTTCGCATCTCATGGGGTTGGGTTTGATAGATCTGGGTGCCGCCATCGGATACCGACACCGTGACGGCCACCAAAGCTGCGGCCGCTATTGCGGCACTCCAGGCAATCCAAGTTGACTTGGGTCTATGCGGCTGCTTGAACGCAACAACAGTCTCGGTCGTTTCGGCCTTCGGGGCGTGGTCTTGGGCTATGTCTAGATCCACCCAGACGTTCTCAATCTCGGCATAGACGGTGCCATGCTCGGGTGCGGCCTCGAGCCAAGCTGTGAAGGCCAACCAATCGGCCTCGCCGGCATCTTCATCCTGCAGCCGAACAAACCAGCCAAGCGCCTCCTCGCGCACAAGTTTCGCACCTATTGTCATTGGTTCATAGACGTCGCCGGTCGCGGTCCGCCTCCCTGAATTCGACAAAAATATGTCGCGAGCCGCATGATCAAGGCTCCACGCGGCTGACAAGGTGGCGCAAGGCGTCGATCATGTGCTTCTCGACAGCGCTGCGCGAAATGCCCAGCTCGACGGCAATCTGCGCGTGGCCGACGCCGTCGAATTTGTGACGTCGGAACACGGCCTGGGTCTTGGGCGGCAAGGCCCCGAGGGCTGCGAGCACCTGATCTAGGCGTTGACGCCCGGCCAGGACCGCCTCAGCGCTGGGAAGGTCGGCGACATCCTCATGAGCTGACCTCAGATGATGGGTGGCATGCCAAGCATCATCACGCTGCAGGGCGCGCCGTTGGCTCCGCAGTCGGTCCAACATCAAATTGGCGGCCAAGCGATAAAGATAGGCGCGCGTATTGCGAATCTCCTCGTTGGCCGGAAGTCCGGCGACCTTGAGATAAAGGTCCTGCACCAGATCGTCAGCCTCAGCCCCGGACCGCAGGCGAGCCAAGAAGAACCGCCGCATCTCCTGCAGCCGTTCAAAATAGGCGGTCGTTAGGGGCGAGGTGGTCTGGATCTTCACAAATCCGGTCTCGGGTTTGGCAACCTTCATACGGGTCCAGATCAGACTCAAGAATGAAAGTGTTCAAGATTTGGTTGGGGCGTCCGCCATGACGCCCCACGCCGATCTGCTCCTCAGAACTTGAAGGCGATACCGAAGGATAGGTCATAGCGAACAGTGGGATGGTAGACCGCGCTGACCAGTCCTGTGATCGTTGATCCAGATGTGTCCTTGGCTCCGCCCGAGGCGGCTTCGATCTCCAGGGGCTGACCAGCCAGAGCCGGTGTTGCGGCTA
>JANLPK010000284.1:0-2302 GCA_031367205.1 Alphaproteobacteria bacterium | reverse complement strand
CGTCGGCCAGACCCATGCGGTGGGCGCGGCTGCGGACCTGTTCGGCGGATTCTTCGCCCGAGATATAGGCGCAGGAGACGCCTCGCCGTGAGGCCGAGCCGACCACTTGGAGGAGGAGGGTGGACTTGCCGACACCGGGATCACCGCCGACCAGTATGGCCGAGCCGGGCACCACGCCGCCGCCGCAGACCCGGTCAAACTCGTCGACCCCGGTTATGATGCGCGGCGGGGCAGGGGTTTCGGCTTCCAGGCCCTGGAAGATGAGGCCACGGGCTTTTGAGGCGCGGGTGGGGGAGAGGGTGCCCGGCGCGCGGGAGGTGAGCTCTTCGACCAGGGTGTTCCAGGAGAGGCACGCCGGGCACTGGCCCGCCCACTTGGGCTGGCTCGCGCCGCAGGACTGGCAGACATAGAGGGCACCGTCGCGGGCCATGGGGTGGGGAGATCCTGAGGGGTGGGAGATGATTCGTGATGGGAGAGTGTAGCGGAGGTGAGGGAGTTTATCTGAGCCTAAAGCCAAGAGTAGGTGAAGCCGTGACCGCATTTGTCAGGGTCAATCGAGCGCACATCGAAGCGCCCATAGATGGCGGCGTCCTTTTTTGAACCCGTGAGCGTAGGACCTGACAGCCAGATGACGAGCCGGTCCTGATCCGGCGAGAAGCTGGGGCGACCGTAGATGGCGTATTTCGGGGGCCCCCCGAGCGCGCGGAATACATGTGTGGTGTCGCTTGAGAACACCGGCCGATGTGCGCGCCGTATCGGGGCGAAAATCTCACTTTCTGCAATCGTGTAGACGCCGGAGGGGCCGTCTATGGTGAGCGACATCCGCTCAAAACCACCGGAAAAGTCGGCGACACGTTCTCCGGCTTGCAGGTTGAAGGTGCTGTATTTGAAGCAAAGAAGCATTGGGCCGACGACGGGCGACTTCGGCGGCGCAGAGATGGCGGGGGAGGAGGCCGACAGAATCAGCGAGCCCAGTGCTAACCTTGACATAACGCGTAAAAGACGTATTTTACACATCAGAGGAGCGCCCTTATGACAGAAGCTGCCAGGGTAAACGCAACCACGTTTGCGCGCAATTTCGCGCACTACCAGGACGAGGCGATCCGCGAGAAGGTGATCGTCGTGACCAGCCATGACCGAGTCGTTGGTGGATATCTTTCGGCGAACGAATTGCTGCGCTACGAAAAACTCAAGGCGCGTGAGCGCGAGGTGCTGATTGTCGGAGCATTGAGTGACGATGTTATCGCCGACATCGAAGCCGCCGAATACGGCGTCGAAGTTCTGTGAGTTTCCCAGCTCCGAAGGCGGGCTTGGTGATACGCTACGCCTTCCTTTGGAGCCATGAGGAAGACGCCGGTGCTCAGGAAGCGTCGAAGGACAGACCTTGCGCGATCGTCATCGCAGCGCCCCGTCGGGATAGGGGCGACCTAAGGGTGATTGTCGCCCCTGTCACCCATGCGCCGCCTGGCAACCCCTCTGACTCTTTGGAGCTCGCGCCAACCGTATGTCGGTCATTGGGCTTGGACAGTGGCCGCCATTGGTTGAGGTTGGACGAGTTGAACCGGTTCTCGTGGCCCGGTTATGACCTGCGGACCATTCCCGGCAAGCCCGGAATTTATGCCTACGGCATGCTCCCACAGACGCTGTTTGAGCAAATTCGCCAAGCCATCCTGGAGCGTCAAAAGGTCAAGGCATTGCGGATCCAGGGGCGGGACTAGGACCGCCGGTCCGTTCAGTGGAACGCGGGAGAGCCAAATGAGGACCGCCACCATTCAAATCCGCAAGGATGATGCGAGCGTCCTTCGCGAGGCCGGGGTGGCGTTTGTTGACGCCGGAAAGCCAAAACGCCTCGTCCTCAACGCCATCGCCAGAAAAATCGTCGTCCTCGCAAACGCAATGCTAAGGCCAAATCCCAAACCAGCCTAACTGACTTGATGACACGGAGGGGGATTTGGTCCCAAGATTTGTCCGGCTTGGAGACACCCATATGACCTATTCCCAGACCATGGCCGCCCTAACCGCCAAACGGGCGGAGATCGGTAAGCTGCGTGAGGAGATGCGCGCGCTGCAGGCCGCCGTTGAACCGCAGGCGGTGGAGGACTGGGAACTGACCGGGTGGAACGGGTCGGTGCGGCTGTCGGGGTTGTTCGGTGGTAAGGACCACCTGATCCTGATCCACAATATGGGGCGGTCGTGCAGCAGCTGCACCATGTGGGCCGATGGCTATAACGGGCTCTATGATCATCTGGCGAGCCGGGTGGGGTTTGTGGTGTCGAGTCCCGACACGGTGGAGGTGCAGCGC
>JANLPK010000266.1:0-2660 GCA_031367205.1 Alphaproteobacteria bacterium | reverse complement strand
ATCGCCTCGATGTCGCCGTCGCTCAGACCGAAATGGTGGCCGATTTCGTGGACCAGGATGTGGGTGATCAGGTCAACCAAAGTGATGTCGCCCCGGTCGGCCCACTCATCGAGGATCGGTCGGCGATAGAGGAAGATGCGGGCGGGCTCTGGGCTCGGATCGAAGACCGAGCGGTGAGCCAAGTCTGCGCCACTATAGAGGCCGGTGAGTTCGAAGGGGTCCTCGATGCCGAGGTCGGCCAGCACCGCAGGGTCAGGGAAGTCGTCCAGGCGGAACACCACATCGCCGGTCAGGGCGCGCACCGCCCTGGGCAATCCGGCGAAGACCTGCTCCGCCAATGCGGCGAGGTCGTCCAAGCTGGGGGGTAGGCTATTCATCCGGCACGATGATGCTGGGGTTTTCCGGCAGGCGGCGCTCGAACAATCCGATATCCAGCGGCTGTTGCGGTTTGACCGGCTGAAGGGGTTGGCGCGTTAAGGCGCGCAACGCCTTGGCATCTAGCCGCTCAGCGGCTTTGCGGCGGGTTTGGCGGGCCTGGGTCTCGGGAAGTGCGGGGGCGGCGGAAAGAGGTCGCCAATAGGAAACCTGCAAGCGCCAAACGGTGGCGGGCGGGCTCGGCGGGGCGGGCCAGCGGCGACCGTCTTTGAGGGTAGGTTGGGCAGGAGGTGGTGCGACACCCTGGGCCATCACCTGGACCAATTGGCAAAATCGATCTTCTGTTGCCACCGCAGAACCGGCATCTTCGACGGCTCCTGGATAGGCACTGAGCGCTTCCTCGCGACTGGCAAAGGCCGGTCCGAACCGGTCGGTCTCGAAGCTCACCGGCTCAGCGGCCAGGGTTTGGGCTTCTCGCTCACGGCTCGCGCGGGGGCGACCAGGGCTTAGGGCCTCTTCCGGCGTGGCAGCAATGGGATAGAGTATGGCGCTCATCGCGGCGATCATCGCCCAAAATTGCGGACCAGCCTATGTTCCTTGAGATGATTCGACATCGGGCGAAGACGGCGTCGGTAGGGGCGCAATGAGCGAGATGGACCTGATCTTGGCCGCAGCGGTGGGATCAGTGCTGTTGGCGCTGAGCGCGACGCTGTGGGCGCTGCATCAGAAGCGGCTGAGCCAAGACCGAATTGACGCGCTGCGTGGACAGATTGCCGTGTTGAAGGTGCGGGCCGAGGCCAGCCAAGCCTCCGCCGAGGCCTTCGATTCGGCTCTGCTGGCGGTGGAGGACGGTCAGGCGCTGCTGGCGTCCGGCGAGGAGAGCTTGGCCATCTGCGGCGAGGCCTTGGGCATGATGGAGCCGGAGCCGCAGGCGGTGATCTCAGCGCTTATGCGGGCCGACCCTGACCACGCCCGACGCCTGCGGGCACTGTTTGACCGGGGCGAGCCCTGCGCCTTTGAGGTGCGCGGTCCGGGCGGTGTGGTGGCCGTCGAGGGTCGGGCCGCAGGAGCTCTGGCCTGGCTGAGGCTCTCATCGGTGATTGGCGAAGACACCGGCCTGCCCACCGCGCCACGCTTTGCCGCCTTGCTTGATGCCCGCTCCGGACCGGCTTGGATCGCGGCAGCCGACGGCGACGCGGTCTGGGTCAACGCGGCGTGGCTGAGCGCTGTGGGGGCCACGAGCTTGGACGAGGCCAGCCTGCGCGGGGCAAGCTTTGACAAGGGGGCCGATACCCTGGCTAGCGAGGCCGCCAATCTGGGTCAGAAACGCGAGGCGGTGCGTTGGGTCAGTCTGGAGGGGCGCAGGCGGGCGATCCGAATTACCGCCCAACCGCTGGACGGCGGCGGGGTCGGCGTCTGGACTGAGGACGTCACCGAGACCGAAGACCTGCGCGAGGCCTTGAAGAAAAATATCGAAGCCCATGACGAGACGCTGAACCATATCGGCGACGCGGTGGCGGTGTTTTCCCAGACCAAGAAGCTCAGCTTCTACAACACCGCCTTTGCCCAGATGTGGGGGTTGGAACCGGCCTGGCTGAGCGAGAAGCCCAGCCACGGAGAGGTGCTCGACCGCCTGCGACAACGTCGTCGGCTGCCCGAGACTGCCGACTATGCCAAGTGGAAGGCCGGTGAGCTGAACCGCTATGAGAAGCTTGAGGCCACCCCCGACGATCTGTGGAGCCTGCCCGACGGTCGGACCCTGCGGGTGGTGCGGCAGTCACACCCACTGGGCGGCGTGGTGCTGTTGTTCTCCGACATGACCGGTGAGCTGAAACTGAAGTCGCAGTACAATGCTCTGATCCAGGTGCAGCAGGCGACCTTAGATAAGCTCAATGACGCGGTGGCGGTGTTCGGATCCGACGGGCGGTTGCGGTTGCACAATGAGGCCTTTGAGCGGTTCTGGAACATCAGCGATCAGCAGTTAAGCGACGCCCATGATTTTGAGGGTGTGGTGGATCTGTGCATCCCACGCCTACACGACCGTGACTTCTGGCGCGAGCTTAAGGGCCGGGTGGCCGATACCGATCCGCAAGCCCGGGTGCCGATGTCGGGCGAAGCCAAGACCTCTGACAGTCGCATCGTGGTCTATCAGTCGCGGCCCCTGCCCGATGGCGCGACCCTGATCGCCTTTGCCGACGTGACCGATGCGCGCAAACTGGAGAGCGCTTTGGCCGACCGGTCTGCCGCCTTGGCGGAGGCTGAGCGACTGCAGCGCGATTTCGTGG
>JANLPK010000241.1:0-2519 GCA_031367205.1 Alphaproteobacteria bacterium | reverse complement strand
GGATCCAGACCATCACCGGGAACGGTCCCTTGCCCGTGGGGGTGTGGACGTCGAGATAGAGGCAATCTTCGCTGTCGCCCTTGGTACGGAACGCACTGTCGGGACCGGTCTGCAGGCAGGCGGCGGCAGTCTTGGTCTTGGAAATCGGCGTGGTCCAGCCGGCAGCCGTGGCCGGGGCTCGCCAGCGCAGATCGCCCACAGGCGGTGCGGCGAAGGGGATGGCGAAATAGGAGCGCATCTCGCCACGCGCGGTGGCCTGGACCGGGCCGCTGGCGGTCTGGACGATCTGCGGTGCGTCAGCAGCCGCTGAGCTTGCCAGCATCACAGTGACAGTCAGAGCCATGAGCGCCCGCAATTTCGATTTTGAAGTCTGACTCACGGCGCGTTCCCTCGGCATACCCGATTCAGGGTGGTTGGGGTGGTTATGAAGTGCAGACTCGGTCGATGCAACATGCAGACGACAGGAGTCAGAGCGGTGGCATGCCCAACTGCAGTGCGGCCAAATGCACCCGGTTGCGAGCGCCGACCTTCTTTCGCGCATTGTTCACATGAAAGCGCACGGTTTCCGCCGCAATACCCAGAACACGGCCAATCTCGTGGTCAGTGAAGCCCTGCTGCAAGAGCGCGTGACATTCTCTTTCGCGCAAACTGAAAGCCGCCGGCACTGGTAGATCGGCTGCAGGACCCAGAATCTCTTCGGCGCGATTTAGGGTCTGGATTGATATGGCCTGAAGGAATGCCTTTTCGTTCTGGGTGAAAGTGCTACGCCGACCGCCCCCTACGGAAACCAGTCCCAAGGCACCAGCGCGCGTGCGGACGGGCGTTATGAAGCCCTCGTGATAGCCGTGATCGGCTGCCGTTGCCATCACCTCGCGCCCTGGATCATTGGTGGGCAGATGCCGAGTGGCGTCCGTCCAGGAAATGGCCTCGCCGGAGATAATCGCCCATCGTGGTAGCGGATCGCGTTCCAGAAGCCGATGCTGGCGGTAGATATCCAACCAAGACCGTGGCCAATTCGTGAAGTGGAACGGTGCGTGAGAGACCGCGCGAGCCCCCGACACCATCCCGCTGGCCGATGCCGTCATGCCCAGAGGTCCCGTGACCTCGCCAAATGTTGCCGCAAGAGCCTCAATCGTCGCGCAATCGGCGAGACGTGCGGCCGCATCGATTTTCAGGTTCGTCTCAGCCACGCCACGCCCCTTTCGGTCTCGCCCCCTCCCGATCTCGGGAGGTATTTTCGCCCAAGCCGCTCCTGTAGTTTGAAGCTTATTCGGGGGGAGTTCTCCGTTCATCTGGTTGGCGAACATGCCCGAAAGTTGGGTTGTCGTCTCACAATTTAGGGGTTTGCTCGAAATGAAATCGCAACTTGCCGGTCTAGCGACCATCGCATCACTCATGGCTGCTCCAGCCTTTGCTGATACCGCCTTGGTAAGTGTTAGTGGCAGCAGCAATCCGAACTTGGCTGGTGCCACAGCGGGCACCAGCTGCTGTGGTGGCGATGTTGCTCCAGCACAAAGTCCGCTCCTGGTACCCATTGCCTTTGCCTCCGGTTCGAACTTCACCTTTGCGGCGACTGGGCTCACTGACGGGGCCGGTACGGGACCGACCGGGCCAGATGGTGCCTATCTGTTCGGAATGACCGACTACGGTTTGGGCATAGCGCCCGCCAATGCCGTGGGTGTGCTCGGGCTAGTCGGCATTTTCCTCGACAACTCAACACCCAACGGGGGCAGCCAGCCCGCCGGTCTCGACTTCTCAGGCGGTTTGAATTTTCTGACCCTGAGCCCCGGCCTTGGCCAGATGTTCTGGATCGGGGATGGATTGACGGGGACCGGCTCGGGTCTGTCTCAGATTTTCATCGCTCCGGCCGGCGCGACCCGGCTTTTCCTAGGCACGGTTGATGGATTTGAGTGGAGCAACAACTCCGGTGCTTACGACGTAACCGTAAATTACGCCGGCCTCGGCGGTGCTGTGCCGGAACCTGCCACCTGGGCCATGATGGTCGCGGGCTTTGGATTGGCCGGTGCAGCGATGCGTCGCCGACGCACTATCTTGGCTTGATGGTGCAGGGCTAACTCTAGTTGGACGACGACGAAATCAGGGCCGCTCTTCGGGGGAGGAGCGGCCCACCCTCGCCCGCCAAGCCAAATCTCTCGGTGACGGCCTGCGATGCAAGCGTCGGTCCAGCAGGGCCCTGCTCTTCCCAGTCTCTCCGGAATTCAGCAGGGCCAGCAACAGCGTATCCTCGATGACCTCGCGCTGGGCGTGGCTGCCGCCCATGCGCACCACATCGTGGGCGACGGGTTCCAGGAGGTTGACGCAGGTCCGGTGATCCCCGTCCGCAAACGCATAGAGGGCTTGGCAGACGGTCGGCACCTCGCCGCCGGCGGGGAATGCGCCTTTGGCGATCTTGGCGTTTAAGCCCTCTACCCGTGCGTCCAGCCGAGCGCGGTCGCCGTTGGCCGCCGCGATCAGGGCCATATGGATATCAACGAAGGCGAAACCGGGATTGGGGAACA
>JANLPK010000230.1:0-12811 GCA_031367205.1 Alphaproteobacteria bacterium | reverse complement strand
TCCGACTGGAAACTGGGACGTGTCGATGAGGTCGTGCATTGCAAGAATGTAGCGCTACACATCTTGCTTGAAAAGAACAAAGACAGATCAATTCCGAGACCTAGGCCTACTGCAGGACCCAAGTGAGGTGGTCCTAAATCTGGTTCCAAACTCTCGTTGCACATGTAGGGGGAATGCCTATGGAAATCTCCTAGGTGTAGATATCCCCGGGAGGTGGGTCGTCCTCACTCGGTACACCAAACACGTCGTACAATGTGTGCATCGGCGTATCGGTGCGTATCCTGCCGCTGAGGAGACCGGTGATCATGGGAATGATGCCGAGAAGACCAAGACCCTTGACGCCAGGCCCTCCTCTGAGTCGCGAGCCGTGGAGGGGAGGTTCGACCCTTCCTCCAAAGGCGCGGGCGATGCTCGAACGTTTTCCCCAACGTCCATAATCTTCCTTGTGGCTTGCCTGATGCTCGGCAGGATCCATAGGTCGAATGTTGTCGAGAGTATTGGTGCCCCCGTCGGCGATGGCGCGGATATGAGCAACGGCATAGGGCTTGCCATCGATCGTCCTTGGCCAGTTCCTGCCATTCGCCCGCTCCCATTCCCCCTTTAGACGAGGATTATGCGGATTCCCAACCGCAAAGAGGTCCCTGCCTTCAGGGGACGCTGGGTCTTCTGGCAAATAATCGGGAAGGTCTCCGGTTGACCGCAGGCCAGAGGGGCTGAAGTAGCTAGTCGAATCTGGTCGGGCGGGACTGAAGCCGCCATATCCATTGGCGATCCACAGCGTGTCCCCATCGGCGGCCACTTGGCGTGGTTTCAACCCTTGATCCGCAGCCTTGGTTTGCGATGACGCTCCAAAGAACTCGGCGTGCCGCTGCTCCGCGATATCCCGCCGCTCACGCTCGATTTCGTCAGGCGAACGCAAGTACCAGCGCCTTAGTGCGTCGCCTTCCAAACGTGAGGGATTGACCAGCCTCTCGGCCATGAATGACTCCACATCATTTTTGATGGCCGCGCGACATCGCGCTGGCTCGTTAAGTTTGAGGGAGAAGCAATGAGTGGGGGCGTTCGGGCTTCAGCCCCGCCGCAAGTTGTTCACCGCGCGGGCACTCTCGCACATCGGACTACTCTTGTCAAGAACAAAAAGTGAACATACAGCAACTCTATGAATACGCAACGAGATCCACCCTTCGGGGGAGTTCCGAGCGATGGCGGGGTGGAGAGGCGCGCTGCGTTTATGTCGCCCACCGCTGCCCAGCGTAGCTTCGAGAGATTCGCTCCCCCAGCTTCGCCTGCTAGACCACTTCGTGGCCAGCCACCCAAAAGCCTTCAACGTATTTTGGCGGAGAGAGAGGGATTCGAACCCTCGTTAGGTTTAACCCTAAACACGCTTTCCAAGCGTGCGCGATCGACCACTCCGCCACCTCTCCGGCCGCCGCTTGGGGGTCAAAGCCCTCTCGCGGAAGGCGCGCAATATACTCACGAAGGGGGCCGGGGCAAGCGACCATCCATCGCGGCACGAAGAAGGGCCGGATTGAACAGGGACTGCGGCGCACTGCGACGCAGTCGGGGCCCAAGATCGGCCAGGGCCTTGCGGCTCTTGGCTAGGCCTGCGGCGGCGTCGGGGGTCGAGCCCCTCAGGCCCTGGGCGGCCTGCGCGAGGGTGCCGTCCAGCCGGCGAAGGGCGCGTCGATCCTGGGCCGGAGCCGGGGCAGCAAAGCGCTCGTCGACCAAGAATAGGCGAGCTCGCGCTGACGCGACCATGGCGATGGCGGCAGGTCGGTCGCCCTCGGCGGCCAGGCGTTGGGCGGCTATCAGGGCGCGGTCGGTGTCGCTCAGCAGGTTGGCGACCCCAACGACCTGATCGGTCGTGTCGGGGCAGGCGGTGGGCGACAAGCCGCGGACATAGTCTGCTAGGCCCCTCAGCACGGCACTGGGGATTTCGAACCCGTCAAACTCTTCGGTCACCTGCCCATGGATGAAGGTCTCTAGGTGCGGGGAGGTTTGGTCGACTTTCAGCTGCGCCTTGGGCATGGCCAGATCGGGGATGGGTTTGGGGTTGAATACCCCGTCACCCCGATGGCTGGAGAACAGGGATGAGGTGACGTCGGCGGTGCCCGGCGCGCCCGAGACGCGGGGAAAGGCGAAGTCGGGATTGCGGCGGCCGTTCCGATGGCAGGTTTCGCAAGTCAGACCCGCGCGGGCGGCCTGACCACCCAAGATCAGCGGGGAACGAAAGGCCGCGCGACCGATCTCAATAGAGTGGCGCAAGATCGGGTCGGTGGGCAGGGTCAGGCACTCAGCGGGCTCATGGGTTAGGGCGCGGGCCGAATCGACCTCGGACGGCAACCATCTCTGGCCGCGTAAAACGAGGCGGGGCGTCTGAGCCGCAACGGTGCTCGCAATCAGCAGCCCTGCGGCGAACGCGCCTAGCGTCCGGGTTCGTGGCCAGCGTCGACCCAACGGCGCAGCTCCTCAGCCTCGGCGCAGCCATAGGTGCATATGGCATCGAGCTTGGCCAACATCAGCTTGGCCCCAGCCATATCGCCTCGCTCGACCTTGAGCTCGCCGTAGTATTCGGTGGCACCGCGATGCTTGGGCGCGATGGCCAGGGCCTGCTGATAATAGCTCTCGGCCAAGTCAAACTCACCCTTCTTGCGCCACGTAAAGCCTTGGTAGGTCAAGATATCGGGGTGGGGTCCAAAGGCTTCTCGCGCCAGATCGAGCGACTTAAGCGCCTCGTCATAGCGATGATCATTGATTAGGCTGACGGCCTGCACATAGGCGGCGTCCCCGGCTTCTGGGCCCGAGAACAACATCGATCCCGGCGAGAGCGCCGCGCTGGGAGCCGCTCCCAACGCCTTGGCCACTGCGCCTGCCGCGTCCTTCAGCTTGTCGGCGTCGACGCAGGTGCCGCAAGCCTGAACCTTGGTATTCAACCACTCAAGCTGGCCCTGAGCCTTGGCATCCTTGAGGCTGGCCAAGCTGATCCCGTAGCCGCGATGCGCCTCGATATTCTCCGGATCATAACGCACGGCGCGTTCATAGGCCCGCTTGGCACCTTTCCAGTCTGCTGAGCCCGCCTTGGCCAGGCCCAATAGTCGCCAGGCCTCACCATTGGTGGGCACAATCTCCGTCACATGGCTTAGCGCCCGCGCGGCGCTCTTGTAATCGCCAGCCTTGAGCGCAGCCACGCCCTTGGCATACTCCGCCGCCGGGTCATAGGCGGGGGCCGAAGCCGAGGGCATCTCCGCACCGCCACCGCCACCGCCGCCTGCACCCCAAGCGGCACTGGCGGCACCAAGACTCAAGACAGCGCCCATCATCAGTACGACGCGAATGGAGGTTTGCATTGGAACTCCCTATGGCTTGCAGACGTAACCATACCTGGATGGCAACGATTGAGCTTGTCACGAATTCGCGCGCAGGTCAGCCGGATCGTGCAAAGCGGTCGCAATCTGTCTATATATTCCGCAACCCACCCTTGAACCCAGGCGTCTCCTCATGTTCTTCGCCCGCAAACCCGCCGAACTCCCCACTGCCGCCACGGCCCTGCCCGGTCGCAGCAATCCCATCCCCACTGCCAAGAGCCACTTCATCAATGGCCGGGATTTGCAGGGGCCTTATCCCGCCGGCCTGGAACTGGCCATGTTCGGCATGGGCTGTTTCTGGGGCGTTGAGCGCATTTTCTGGCAGGTCCCGGGCGTCTATGTCACTGCGGTCGGCTACGCATCGGGGATCACGCCCAATCCCAGCTATGAAGAGGTCTGTTCGGGGCGAACCGGGCACAACGAGGCGGTGCTGGTGGTCTTTGATCCGAGGATCATCTCCTATGACGATCTGCTGAAAACCTTCTGGGAAGGCCATGACCCGACCCAGGGCATGCGCCAAGGCAATGACATGGGCACCCAGTATCGCTCGGGTATATATACCTATGACGACGCTCAGAAGGCGGCCGCAGGTGCCTCCAAGGTGGCCTATGGGCGGGCTCTGCAGGCCAAGGGCTATGGCGAGATCACGACCGAAATCCTGCCTGTTCCAACCTTCTATTTCGCGGAAGACTATCACCAGCAGTACCTAGCCAAGAACCCGGACGGCTATTGTGGCGTCGGCGGCACAGGCGTGGTTTGCCCCATCGGGGTCGGCGTCAAGGCGTGAACCGAGCCGGGATCGAGGCTGCTGCGCTGGCGCTTCCGGGCGGGGTGACTAAGGTCGTCCAGTGGGGAGCCTCAGATGTCTATAAGGTCGGCGGCAAGGTGTTCGCCATCGTCGGCGACGAGTCGATCTCGTTTAAGGTCACCGAGATCGCCTTCATGGTCCTGACTGAGAGCGGAGTCGGACGGCAAGCCCCCTATTGCGCAAAGGGTCAATGGGCAGCGGTAAGCTACTCGGGCACCGAAGACGCCGACTTCACCGACTGGCTTGCCACCGCCCATAGCCTGATCGCCGCCAAGCTGACCAAGAAGCTGCGCGCCGAGCTAGGACTTTAGTCCTCAACAATCAGGCTGTGCTGATTGGTATCTCGCAGACGGATCGCCACCACCAAGGCTATGGCCATCACCACTGAGACATAGACATAGAACCCCTCGGCCTGACCTGAAGCCTTGAACCGAAACGCCACATATTCCGCCGATCCGCCGAAGATGGAATTGGCCAGCGCATAGGGTAGAGCCACGCCGAGCGCGCGGATGTGGGCAGGAAACAACTCAGCCTTCAGCACGGCATTGACCGCCGTATAGCCGGAGAGCGCGAATAGCAGCGCTAGGATCAGGAAGAAGGCGGTGACCGCGTCGTGGGTGACTGCTATCTGCGACATCACCGGAAAGGTGATTATGCCCCCCACCGCGAAGGCGAAGATCAGGGTAGTTTTGCGGCCAATCCGGTCTGACAACGCACCGAATGCCGGCTGCAGCAGCATATAGACCAGCAGCGAGGCCGCGCTGATCCCCGTGGCAGCGTCCTTGGAAAAGCCGGAGGTGGTGACCAGGAATTTCTGCATGTAGGTGGTGTAAGCATAGAAGGCCAAAGACCCTGCTGAGGTCAGAGCGAAGATGGTGGCCGCTTCCTTCGGGAACTTTCGCAACAACAACCAGGCCGAGGAACGCTCAGCACCCGAGGCCTTGGCGGCCTCGAAGGACGGGCTTTCCACCAGGCCCATTCGAATGAAGAACACCACGACGGCCAGAAGTCCTCCAATGGCGAAAGGGATGCGCCAGCCCCAGGCCTCCAGGGCGGCCGTCGGCAACAGGTGCTGTAGGACGATCAAGACAGCCAGGGCCGTCAGTTGCCCCATAATCAGCGTCATGAACTGGAAGCTCGACCAGAACCCGCGATGAGTCTTGCCGGCCATCTCCGACATATAGGTTGCGCTGGCCCCGTACTCTCCGCCGAGCGATAGACCCTGGACCAAGCGTGCGGTCACCAAGGCGACCGGTGCCATGGTTCCCCAGACCGAATAGTCGGGCATGACGGCGATGGCGAAGGACCCGGCGCACATCAACGAGACCGACAGGGTCAAGGCGGCACGACGACCGGCGCGGTCGGCATAGAGTCCCGTCAACCACGCCCCCAACGGCCTAGCCAGAAAGCCGACCCAGAACACTGCCGCCGTCTGCATCAATTGGGCGGTGACGTCGCCCTTGGGGAAAAAGTGCTTGGCGAAATAGAGAGCAAAGGAGGAATAGGCAAACCAGTCGTACCATTCGACAAGGTTGCCAGCCGAACCACCCAGGATGGCGCGGGCCCGGGCGAACGGTGAAATGCTCGTCGTGGGGCTCAGATTGCCCAAACCCGTTCTTGCCATGCTGATCCCCGCGCCCGAAGCGATCTAGCTTAGGGCGCCTTGTTCAGCGGGCGAAGCGCCGTCGTGCTAAATGCGGCCCATCACGACCAAGATTATCAGGATGACCAGCAACAGGCCCAAGCCGCCGGATGGGAAATACCCCCATGAGCGCGAGTGACCCCAATTGGGCAAGGCACCAATCACGGCCAGAACCAGGACGATAAGTAGAATGGTTCCAAGCGACATCACAGTTCTCCTGCTCTGACCACGAAGGCCAAGCTTCCTGAGGACTAACCGCCCATCTCAGGAGAAGTTCCCTATTCGGCGTAGTCGGGATTATGCAGGTGCGCGGCGTCGGCCTTCACACCCAGATGATAGAGCAGGCCGATGAACCCGCCCTTCACCCGCGGCAACAGCGCCAGCGAGGCAATCACCAAGGGGATCACCGTGGCCGGCACCACATAGAGCGGGGAAGCCTCCCAGATAATTGGGAAAAACAAGATCGGTCCAACGATCAAGTGTCCGACGAGAAGGATGGTGAAATAGGCCGGACCGTCATCAGCGGGGTATTGCGCGAGATCGTGGCCGCAGGACCGGCAAGAGGGCTCGACCTTGAGGTACTTGCCGAAGAGCTGACCTTCGCCGCAGTGAGGGCAGCGGCCGCGTAGACCGGCTGTGACGGTGCTCAGCAGAGTGCGGGGATGGGGCATAGCAGCCATATGGGCCGTTTTCAGCCAAAGACAAGAGATCACTCGGGCATGGGTCTGCCGGTTCCATCCTCCAACAATAGACCTTAAGGTCGAACCGGCTGATCGCAGTGGCTGGAGCCCGGAATTTGACCCTCGCCGACGACCTTCGCGATCTGATCGAGCACGATACTGAGCGTGCGCGGGCAATTCTGCGGCAGATCATCGATGCCTTGCCTCGGTCCACAGACGCACTGTCGCTGCTTGCCGCTGCCCATGTTCGCCGCTTGGAATTTACCCAGGCTTCGGTCTTGTTCGCTCGGGTTCTGGATATCGATCCCCGTCATGAAGAAGCCCTCAACATGGTCGGCTTTTGCGCCTTGGCGTCCGGCGATCTCCAATCGGCGCTAGCGGCCTACGAACGCACCTTCGCCGCCACATCCAGCGCTCGCAGCTTACGTTTTATGGCCCTGCTGCAGCACCGCCTGGGTCGGATCGAGCTAGCTATCGCGACTTACCAACGGCTTCTAAGAGCCGCCCAGCCTACCAGCCCGGAAATTCCTGTGGCGCTGCAGGGTCTCATTGCGGCCCTGCGCGATGCTGAGAGGCCCCTCCTGGCTGAGCACTACGTCCAGCAACTGCACGATCAATTCCTTCGCCAACCCACAACGACGGCATCCAGTCTTGTTGATCGCAACAATTCTGAGGATTTCCACGAGTGGTCGTTGCTGGCTGACAAAGCCCTGCTTGCCCAGGCCCTCACCGCCCGTCTGACGCGAGATGCGGTCGGCGGACGCGTGCCGGAATCCTTCGTCTTGCCTAAGGACCGCACGGCTCTTGCGCAGCTTGCCGCTGGCCCCAACCCGCCGTCGCTCTACATTGTCAAACCGATCCGAAGCAGTGGCGGCCAGGGGATAACCGTCGTCAGCGATATTGCACAGACCCTCGACCAGCACGATGTGGTCGTTCAGCGCTACGTCTCAAATCCCTATCTGGCCGAGGGACGAAAAGGCCACGCCCGCATCTATGGACTGATCACCAGCGCCGAGCCCTTGCGGGCCTATGTCTATCGGGAAGGCATCATTCGCTTTGCGCCAGAACTCTATGACCCGAGCCCACAGGCCGCCGGCAACGCGGCCATGCATATCACCAATACGGCCCTCCACGCGGGGCATGCCGGCTTGGTGATCAGCGCCGATCCGACCCAAGAAGATGTTGGGGCGGTCTGGAGTCTCTCGGCCTTGCTGCGCCACATGAGCGCCAATGGGTTGGATGGACAAAAGGCGTTCGAAGAAATCAAGGACTTGGTCACTTGGTTCGTACGGATGCTGGCCGCCGATGGCTTGTTCGCACGCCAGTCCACCGGCCCGGCACGCGCCTTTGCGCCAAAGCTTTTCGGGCTTGATGTCTTGATTGATGATCGCGGCCATCCCTGGCTGATCGAGATGCAGCGTAAGCCGGCGGCCACGGGTCAGGCCCTGGTGGAGCGGATCAACGGCACGCTCTATTGCGACATTTTCCGCATGAGCCAGAGTCCCTTGCTGGACGACCAACTGAGCCCCGAGCGCGTGGCTGCGATCCTTCGCGATCCGTCAGCTTTAGCCGCACGCGAACTAGAAATTGAGACTGAGCTTTGCGGCCAGTTCATCCGGTTAGATCTGGATGCTTAATCGGCGTCCATCTTGAGCGCAGCGATGAAAGCTTCCTGCGGGATCTCCACCTTGCCGAACTGGCGCATGCGCTTCTTGCCGGCCTTCTGCTTGTCCAGCAGCTTACGCTTGCGGCTCATGTCGCCGCCATAGCATTTGGCCGTCACATCCTTGCGCAAGGCGCGAATGGTTTCGCGCGCGATAATCCGTCCACCGATCGCCGCTTGCAGCGGAATCTGGAACATGTGCGGGCTGATCAGGTCCTTCATCTTCTCCACCATGCCACGGCCGCGTGCCTCGGCGCGGTCGCGGTGGACCAACATGGAGAGCGCATCCACCGGCTCGGCATTGACCAGGATCGACATCTTCACCAGATCGCCGACCCGGTAGCCCTCGATCTGATAATCGAAGGAGGCGTAACCCTTCGAGACGCTCTTCAGCCGGTCATAAAAGTCGAACACCACCTCATTGAGCGGCAGGTCATAAACCACTAGGGCACGGGAGCCCACATAGCTAAGCTCGCGCTGCTCACCGCGCCGGTCTTGGCAGAGCTTGATCACTGAACCCAAATACTCGTCGGGCGTCAGGATGGTGGCCTTGATCCAGGGTTCGGCGATGGTGGCGATTTTCACCGGATCGGGCATGTCGGCGGGGTTGTGCAGTTCGACCTCGGTGCCATCGGTCAGGCCGATCTTGTAAATCACGCTTGGAGCTGTGGCGATCAGATCCAGATCGAACTCGCGGCTCAGCCGCTCCTGAATGATCTCCAGGTGCAGGAGACCCAAGAACCCACATCGGAACCCGAAGCCGAGCGCCGCGCTGGTCTCCATCTCATAGGTGAAGCTGGCATCGTTCAGACGCAGACGGCCAATGGCGGCGCGCAGGTCTTCGAAGTCTGCGGCATCCACGGGGAACAGGCCGCAGAACACGACCGACTGCACTTGCCGGAACCCGGTCAGGGCCTGTTTGGTCGGGCGGCGCTCTTCGGTGATGGTGTCACCGACGGCCGCATCAGCGACCTGTTTGATCTGGGCGGTGATATAGCCGATTTCACCAGGACCCAGGCTCTCGACCTCGGTTTGCTTGGGCGTGAACACACCGATCCGGTCGACCTGATGGGTCGCCCCGGCGTTCATCATGCGGACCTTCATGCCTGAGCGCAGCACGCCGTCCAGCACCCGAACCAGCACGACAACGCCGAGATAGGGGTCGTACCAGGCATCGACCAACAGGGCCTTCAGCGGAGCGTCAGCATCGCCCTTGGGGGCCGGCAGCCGGGTGACGACAGCCTCCAAGACCTCGGCAATGCCTTCGCCGGTCTTAGCCGAGCAGAGGATGGCCTCTGAGGCATCAATGCCGATGACGTCTTCGATCTGTTGGCGAATGCGCTCCGGCTCAGCCGCTGGCAGATCGATCTTATTCAGGACCGGCACGATCTCATGATTGTTGTCCACGGCCTGATAGACATTGGCCAGGGTCTGGGCCTCAACGCCTTGGCTGCTATCAACCACCAGGATCGAACCCTCGCAGGCCGCCAAGCTGCGCGAGACTTCATAGGCGAAGTCCACGTGGCCGGGGGTGTCCATCAGGTTCAGAATATAGGTCTCACCGTCGCGAGCCTTATACTCCAACCGCACGGTCTGGGCCTTGATGGTGATCCCGCGTTCCCGCTCGATCTCCATATTGTCGAGAACCTGCTCGGTCATCTCGCGCTTGGTCAGCCCGCCGGTCTCCTGGATCAGGCGATCCGAGAGCGTGGACTTGCCGTGGTCGATGTGAGCCACGATGGAAAAATTGCGGATATGGGAAAGGGGCGTCGTCATGCTGGTCGGGGCTTTAGCACATTGTCGGCATTTCGCGAGGCCACAGCGTATTTATGGTTAATCCGCCATTAATCGGCCTAACGGCATTGAGAGACATCGGGGTGGGCACTCTGGAGGACATTTAGACCATGGATCGTCGAACACTCATCGTCTCCGGCTTGGCCGCTGTGGGCGCGCCACAATTGGCCCAGGCCAAGTCCCAATCACGCTCCGACTACCCGGCCGGCAAACCCGCCGACACCTTCAGTCGAGATGAAGTGATCAACAGCGCCTCAGACTTCCTGGGCGTCGGTGCAGAGGCGGTCGGCGGGGCCGTCGAGCGCATCTTCCGCGACAATGGCCGACCTACCGGCTACATCGCCGGCGAAGAGGCTTCTGGTGCAGTTTCGGTTGGTCTGCGTTATGGCCGGGGCCTGCTCTATATGAAGGACAAACCGCCTATTGAGTCCTATTGGCGCGGGCCGACGGTGGGCTGGGACCTTGGCGGCAATGCCAGCCGAGTGTTCACCCTCTGCTACAATCTGCAATATCCAGATGCCCTGTTCCGCAGGTTCCCCGGGGTCGAGGGTTCGGCCTATCTCGTCGGCGGTCTGGGCGTGAATTATCAACGCGCTGACGACATCATTCTGGCACCGATCCGGGCTGGGGTAGGTCTGCGGCTCGGGGCGAATGTCGGCTACCTCGCCTATAGCCGCAATCGCCGTTGGTGGCCGTTCTAGACCTAGTCGAGCAATCCAGTGACCCGACCGCCAGCGTCAAACACGCCACGCCCCGGAACGTGGTTGACCTCTAGGCGCACGCCGTCGGGGTCTTCAAAGAGCACGGAGTAGTAGCCGGGTGCCCAGGCGTCCTGCCGGGGGGCATTGACAATCTTGCCGCCAATCTCGGTGAGGAAGGCGTGGACCTGATCGACCTCTTCGCGCTCCCGGACGCGAAAACAAATGTGGTGCAAACCAACCCGAAACTGCTCGAAACGAGCGCCGATGTGCTCGGCTGAGGGGCGTCGAATGCCCATGCCTGTGCGGCCTCCGACGCAGTAGTAGGTGTCAGGGCTACTGGCGACTTCCTTCAATCCGAGGAAGGGCAGCAGTTGGCGATAGAAGGCGACGGAGCGATCGAAGTCACCGGCGGTGATGAAGGTGTGGGCAACCCCGTTGATCTCGACGGCCATGTCGATGTCCTCGTCAGTGTTTGTCGGTCTTCGAGGCCAGCAAGTCCATCAAGGCCAGCATCACGCCGGAGACCACAAAGGTGAAGTGGATCACCACCAACCAAGTCAGATGCCGGTCATCCACGGCGTCGCCCTCCGCCAGCCGCATGAACGCTTTCAACAGTGCGATGGCTGAGATCGCCACAATAGAGGCGATCAGCTTCATCTTCAGGCCTGAGAAATCTACTGTGCCCATCCAACCTGGTCGGTCCTCATCAGCCCCAGTATCGATCTTGGAGACGAAGTTTTCGTAGCCGGAGAAGATCACGATCAGCAGAAGATTGCCGGCCAGACTGAGGTCAATCAGCGACAAGACCATGAGGATTGCGTCCACCGGCCCCATGCTCATCAAGTGCGAGAGCTCATGAACGGCCTCATTGACGAACACCACCACCAGGGATGCCAGCGCCACCACAAGGCCCACATAAAACGGGGCCATCAGCCACCGGGACCGGAACAGCCAGGTTTCCAGTAGGATTTCGAGCCGAGGCTTATGCGATGGGCGGGCTTGGGGGGCAGGTGCTTGGGTCATAGTCAATGACTATTGCGCCTAACCCCAAGGTTCAACCCCGCAGCTTGGCTCCCACAGTCTTGCCCGCCGCCGCGACGATCTTGGCCGAAAGTGCGTCAATCTCAGCGTCAGTGAGAGTCTTGTCGCGGGGCTGCAGAATAACCTCCACCGCCACCGATTTCTGACCTTCGGGCACGCCCTGGCCTTGATAGACATCGAACACCCGCACCTCGGTGATCAAAGTCTTATCCGTCGCCTGAATTGGCCGGACCAGATCGCCCGCTGCCAATCCGGCATCGACCAAAAAGGCAAAGTCGCGTGACAGCGGCATCAGGCTCGAGAGCTCCAACGCCGCCTTGGTCTTAATCGCCTTGCGTTTGGGTTCGGGCACAAGGTCCAGGTGAAGCTCAAAGGCCACCATCGGTCCCTCGACGTCTAGCGCCTTAAGGATCGCGGGATGGATATCGCCAAACTCCGCCACGATGGTCTTGGGACCCAGCTGCAAGCGTGCCGAACGTCCCGGATGCCACCAGGGCGAATTGGAGCCCTGGACCGTTTGCAAGTTCGGGCCGGCCATCTCCTCCAGGAGACCCAGCAGGTCAGTCTTGATGTCGAAAAGTGGATCGCGGGTTCCGCCGTCCCAACGCCGGGCCGGGTGAGATGCGATCAGGGCGGTGATCGCTAGGCTCTGATCCTCGGGTCTATCGCCCCGATAATTGGGGCCGATCTCGAACAGCGCCGCGTCAGAGAAGCCGCGCCGGGCATTTCGGCCTGCCGCTTCGATCAGATTGGGCAGGGCCGAGGGCCGCATACAGTCCAGATCCGCCGCGATAGGGTTGGTCAGCACCAGCTCCGCCGCGCCACCGCCGAATAGGGCCGCGGTCTCGCGCTTGAGGAAGCTCCAGCTAATGGTCTCGGCATAGCCACGCGCGGCCAGGGAACGCCGTGCAGCGCGAACCCGGCCTTGGCGGACGGTCAGTACGCCTCCGGCGCGCCTGGGCATCTCAGGCAGTGCCGTCGCCGGCAGGGCGTCATAGCCCTGGATGCGCGCGATCTCCTCGACCAGATCGGCGCGACCCTCGACATCGCGACGCCAGGAGGGCGGCGTCACCTGATCGCCGGAAAGGGTGAAGCCGAGCTTGGTCAGGATCTCGTC
>JANLPK010000225.1:0-6905 GCA_031367205.1 Alphaproteobacteria bacterium | reverse complement strand
CCCTGGCACCAAAAGTGTTCGCCCGTCAGCATCTTGGGCAGGTAATGCGCCCGCTGCTCGGGGCTGCCGTGGCCGATCAGCACCGGCCCGCACATGCCGATGCCCATGGGCGACAGGCCAGGCGCACCGGCCTTGGCATTCTCGCGCGCCCAGATATAGCGCTGCACCACATTCCAACCCGGTCCGCCATATTGAGTGGGCCAGGCCGGTGCGGCCCAACCCTTGGCGTGCAGTTTGCGCTGCCATTCCATGCCGGTGTCATAGTCGGCATAGACGCTGGTCATGCCCCGCCCACGCCGCCGCAGCTCCGGCGTCAGTTCAGCGTCAAGAAAGGCCCGAACCTCGTCCTGAAAGGCGCGGTCGGCATCGCTCCAACTGAGATCCATGTCTTAAGTCTCCTAACGCCCTCCCCTTCATGGGGAGGGACAGCCGGTGAAACCGGCAGGGTGGGGTACTGTGGCGAAGGCTCAGGCGGTTTCAAAGAGCCCCACCCTATGGCTTCGCCATTTTCCCTCCCCATGAAGGGGAGGGAGTACTTCTCTCAGCATGAAACACCCTCCCTTGGGTCAGGCTAGGGGGATTTCGCTTCTCGCGATCTGCGGCTATGACGCCTGCATGACCGACTCTGCTCAGACCCCCGCCGCCGAAACCCCGCCTGATCGCCTTTGCGTGGACCCCAGCAGCCCGTTCCATGATGAAGCCTTGCTGGCCCGAGGCATCGGCGTGCGCTTCAAGGGCGTCGAGAAAACCAATGTTGAAGAATACTGCGTCAGCGGCGGCTGGGTCCGCCTAGCCGTCGGCAAAACCACCGACCGCCACGGCAAACAGATGACCGTGAAGCTGCAAGGCACCGTGGAGCCCTACTTCCAGAGCTAGTTCTCCAATGCTCCCCCTTTGGGGGAGCTGCCGCCGGAGGGGCTGAGGGGGTTCAAGCCCACGAGCTTCCGCGCACGGCAACCCCCTCCACCACTTCGTGGTCCCCCTCCCCCAGCGGGGAGGATTATCTCCCGGCACCACCTTTGCCCCTGCCTCTCCTGTTACGCACCGCGTGTGCCAAGACAGGACATAGGCCATGTATCTTCGTTATGCCGAGCAGACCAAGACCGTCCCAGCCCGCCAAGCGAATCCTAAGGTTCTGCGGCGCATATTAACGATCGTGTTCCTCACTATGGGTGCGCTCGCCGCCTATGAAGTCTTCGCTTTCGCCCAAGAGTATCTGCGCGCTCTGGGCACCTGAGTCCCTTGCGGCATAAACAGAGGCTCGCCATGGTGATCGCAGATCAGATGCGAGGACGCCATGGACCTGCCGGAAACCGCCAACGCCTGGATTGATGCCGGGCTGGCTCTGCTCCCCGACATGATCGCGCTGCGCCGCGCCATCCACGAAGAACCGGAGCTTGGGCTCCACCTGCCGCTCACCACCGCCAAGGCCAAGGCCGCCATCGCCGACCTGCCTCTGGAAATCCTTGAGGGTCCCTCGACCAGCGGCTTCATGGCCATACTGCGCGGCCCGGCCAATGGCCGCACGGTCCTGTTGCGCGGCGACATGGACGCCTTGCCCCTGCACGAAGACACCGGGCTCGACTTCACCTCTAAGACCGACGGGGCGATGCACGCCTGTGGCCACGACACTCATGTGGCCATGCTGGCCGGGGCCGCGCGCGCCCTCTGCGCCAGGCGCGATCAGCTGGCCGGCACCGTGATCTTCATGTTCCAGCCCGGCGAAGAGGGCCATCACGGCGCGCGCTGGATGATGGATGACGGCCTGCTGGAGCCTGCACCGGACGCCGCCTTTGCCCTGCACATCTCGCCCAACATCCCGACCGGCGTCTTTGCAGGCCGAGCCGGACCGCTGCTCGCTGCTGCCGACCGGTTCGAGATCGCCGTCACCGGACGCGGCGGCCACGCCTCGTCACCGCAGGATGCGCTCGATCCCATCCCCGTGGCCTGCGAAATCGTCATGGCCATCCAGGCCATGGTCACGCGCACCATCCCGGCCTTCGACCCCGTCGTCGTCACCGTGGGCCGCATCGAGGCGGGCACCACCAACAACGTGATCCCGGAACGCGCGGTGATCGAGGGCACAGTCCGCTCGTTCTCGGAGCGCTCGCGGACCCTGGCACATAAGGGCCTGGAGCGGCTGGCTCCCAATATCGCCGCCGCCCACGGGGCCACCGCCGTTGTAGATATTGAGCAGGGCTTTCCGGTGACCATCTGTGCAGAGCCCGCCGTGGCCCTGGCCGAACGCGTCGCCCAAGACCTGTTCGGCGCCCAGGCCTGGCGCACCATGCCGTCCCCGGCCATGGGGGCCGAAGACTTCGCCTATGTGCTGCAAAAGGTGCCCGGCACCATGGTGTTCTTGGGCGCAACCCCCGAAGGCGGCGACTGGCGCAGCTGCTGTGCCCTGCACTCCAACCGCATGGTGTTGGACGAGGCCGTCATGGCCCGCGGCGTGGCCATGCACTGCGCCTATGCGGAGGCGTTCTTGGGCGGGGGGTTTGAGGGCGAGGGGTGATCGTTGCCGGAGCAATCGACCTTAAAACTCGCGCGTGACGTGCAGTCGCTTTTCAGCCGCAAGTCTTAATGACAGTATGCACCCTTGAGTTCAAACGCCGGGCCTGTGTCGGCACAATTTGGGGGTCTGTTATGAAACTCAGTAAGCTTTTTGCCGGTGCTGCACTTTGCGCCAGCCTGGTTTCCGGTGGCGCTCAGGCCTCTGTTGTCTTGTCTGAAGACTTTAACGCCGCAGGCCAGACCTTGAACTGGGGTGGCAACGGCAACTTCTCAGTAACCGGAGGTTCCGTCGATCTCATCGGCACCGGCTTCTTTGACCTCTATCCCGGCAACGGCAATTATGTCGACTTGGATGGATCAACCGGCGGCGGCAACTCTCCCGCCGGTCAACTGACCTCACTTGCCAGCTTCGGGGCGGGTAGTTTCGTCCTCGACTTCTACCTGGGCGGCAACGCCCGTGGCGCTGCGGCCAAGACAACGGTAATCACCTTGGGCAGCTGGAGCACGACGATCACGCTGAATTCGGCTGATCCATTGACGCTCTATAGCTTCGCGTTCTCGACCACCGGCGGCAACCTCGTGTTCACCGAGAATGGACCTTCGGACCAGCAGGGCAACATCCTTGACAACATTACCCTTTCCGCGGTCCCAGAACCCGCCACCTGGGCTCTGATGATCACCGGATTTGGCCTCGTGGGCTCGACCCTGCGTCGTCGTCGAGCTGTCGCTGCCTGACTCTAACTGATCTCTCCAGATCACCAGACGCCGTCGGTCGCAAGATCGGCGGCGTTTTCGTGAGCAATCATCCCTAATTTTCCCGCCCCAGGTGTAGGCGCTTTTCCGCCGCACTCCGCAGTGCAATAGTGTGGATATCGAATCATCGGATCTATGTCTGAACAGTTTTCTAGGGGTCTCTATGTTGAATTTGCGTAAGCTTCTTATCGGTGCCGCTGCGGCATCGCTGATCGCCGGTGGCGCACATGCGACAGAACTGCTCGTCAATGGCGGTTTTGAAGACTTTAGCGTCGGCGGTGCGGGCTATTACAACATCGGCGTCGATCATCCGACCCCAGCGGGTTTTGGCTGGACCGTCAGCGGCGATGTCGACTTGGTGACCTATGGTGCCGGGTATACCACCACCACACCCGCAGGTGGCGGCGGGACGCAAGCCCTGGATATGGTGGGCTACAATGACGGAGTCATTTCGCAATCGTTCGCGACGGTCGTGGGCCAAACCTACAACTTTAGCTTCGACTATTCGCACAATCCCGGCGTCACGGCCGGCAATATGGGCTTTTTGATTCTGGGCAACAGCAGCCTGGCAAACGACACGATCTTCGACAATGATCTTGCCCAGACCTGGACCCACTATGTCGGCAGCTTTGTTGCCGACAGCACCAGCACCCTGATCAGTTTCAACTCGTACGACACCTGCTGCAGCGGCGGGATCTTTCTGGACAATGTTTCCGTCTCCACTGGCGGCGCAGTTCCAGAACCCGCCACCTGGGCTCTAATGATCACCGGCTTTGGCCTCGTCGGCTCGACCCTGCGTCGCCGTCGGGCGATTGCTGCCTAGTTATAGCTGATCTCTCCAGATCACTAACGCCGCCGGTCGCAAGATCGGCGGCGTTTTCGTGTTGCTTGCCGCTCCGTCATAGGGTCCCAATCCTCGCCAAGCGATTGCGAGGAAACCATGGCCTACGAAACCCTGCTTGAGGCGCTGGACCGCGGTGTTCTGACACTGACCCTCAATCGCCCGGACAAACTCAATGCCTATACCGGCACCATGGGACTGGAGATCGAGGACGCCTTCCGCAAGGCCGATGAAGACGACGCGGTGCGGGTGATCATCGTCACCGGGGCCGGGCGGGGCTTCTGCGCCGGGGCCGATATCTCGTCAGGTGCCGGTGCCTTCGACACCGCAGCACCGGGCTCGGTCGCCTTCGGGAGCGGCGCAACGCGCGAGCGACGGGGTCGCGGCGGCGGCTTCATTGAGGCCATCTATCGCTGTCGCAAGCCCTCCATCGCCGCGCTCAACGGTGCCGCAGTCGGCGTCGGCATCACCCTGACCCTGCCCATGGACATCCGCATCGCCGCGCCGCACACCAAGATCGGCTTCGTCTTTGCCAGGCGCGGCCTGGTGCCCGAGGCCGGGGCCGCCTGGTTCCTGCCCAAGCTGGTGGGCCTGCCCCAAGCCCTGCAATGGTGCCTGTCCGGAGCCCTGATCACCGCCGACCAAGCCTTAGCCGGTGGCCTGATCAGCGAGATTGTCGCACCCGACGCCCTGCTGGCTCGCGCTAACACCATCGCCCGCGAAATCGCCGACAACACCGCCCCGGTCTCCATCGCGTTGACCCGTCAGATGCTGTGGCGCTTCTCCGGTGAGCCCGATCCCATGGCCCTGCTGAAGATCGACGGCGCGCTCTCCATGGAACTCGGGGCTGGACCTGACGTGCGCGAGGGGGTCGCGGCCTTCCTCGAGAAGCGCGCGCCCCAGTTTCCAGGCACGGTCTCCGGCAGTATGCCCAAGGCGTGGCAGCCGGAGTGATGCCAAAACTCTTACGGTGGCATCTGACGTCCTTCTCACGCAGGGGGAGAACGAAAACGCAAAAACTGCAACGGATTTGAGATATGAAAATCGACCTCCTCACCCCCGCCAGTTTCGCCTCAGGCCAGCCGCACGACCAATACCGCTGGCTCCGCGACCATGCCCCCGTCCATTGGCACCAAGACCCCGATGGCCCCGGCTTCTGGGCGGTGACCAAGTTCGATGACGTCTGGACCGTTGACCGCGACTTCACCAATTTCTCCTCCGAACCGACCATCATGATTCAAGACCCGGAGAACGGCGGCGTCGGCGGCTTCGGCCCCTACAAAATGATGCTGATGATGGATCCCCCGGACCACACGGCGTTCCGCAAACTGATCCGCTCAGAGTTCACCCTGCCCTCAGCCAAACTCCGCCAAGACCGCATCCAAGCCCTGGCCAAGCAGATCGTTGACGCAGTGATCGACAAGGGCGAATGCGATTTCGTAGCCGATGTGGCGGGCGAGATGCCCTCCTATGTCATCGCCGAACTGATGGGCTTGCCGCTGGAAGACGGCCGCGAACTCTACAAGCTGACCGAGGCCATTCACACCGCCCCAGAGGCCCAGGAACCCGGTGCTGCAGGTCGAGCCGTCGGCAAGATGTTCGAATATGCCACGGGATTAATTGCCGAAAAACGCGCTCGCCCCGCCGATGACCTCACCACCCGCCTGCTGGCCTGCGAGGTTGACGGCCGCAAGCTGGACGACATGGAGTTCCTGCTGTTCTTCCTGCTGTTGGTCGATGCTGGCGGCGACACCACCCGAAACCTGCTGTCCGGTGGCCTGCTGGCCCTGATGGAAAACCCAGACCAGATGGCCTGGCTGATGGCTGACCTGCCCGCTCGCCTGCCCTCGGCTCGCGAGGAGCTTCTGCGCTGGACCAGCCCGGTCATCTATATGCGCCGCACGGCCACTCATGACGCGAAGCTCGGCGACGCTCAAATTCTCAAGGGCCAAAAGGTGGTGATGTATTTCGGAGCCGCCAACCGCGACCCGGCCAAGTTCGACCGGCCCGAAACCTTGGACCTCAGTCGCCCAGACAATGCCCAGCTGGCCTTCGGCACCGGCCCGCACGGCTGCCTTGGCCAGCACATCGCCCGCATCGAGATCGACGCCATGCTCAGCGAAGTCTTGACCCGCATGACCGACTTCGAGCTGGCCGCGCCCCCCGAATGGCTGGCCAGCAACTTCATCTCCGGGCCACGGACCATGCCATTGAGGTTTGGGGCGAGGTAGCCACCCACCTTCCCGCCACGAAGTGGGGGAAGCTGAGGGCGACAGACGGCCCAAACTTGTGATAGAAGTCTATACAACACCAATTGATCGAGCCCCCCTGATGGCCACCATCACCGCAGGTAATTTCAGCCTCGACTTCGATCAGTTGGACGTCACCTCGTTCCTGCTCGGCACCATCACCGTCTCGTCCTCCGGCCAATTCTCGACCACGGACTCCGGCATTACCGACAGCTTTTTCGGCAACTTCACCTATGCCAATGGTCGCCTGACGGGCGGGGTCATGATCCGGCTACAGGAGGTCTACCAAGGGCAAGTCGTCTTCGACATCACCGGGGTCAATCTGCCGGTAACAACCTTCCTGCAATGGGCGCTGACCGGCGATGACGCCGCCGCCCGCGCCTATATCCTGGCCGGAGCCGACTCCTTGGCCGGGTCGAGCCTGGGCGACATCATTCGCGGCCTGACCGGTGCCGACAGCATCGCCGGTGGCGACGGTAACGATACCTTGGATGGCGGCGACGGGGCCGACATCGTGAACGGAAATCTCGGTAACGACGTGATCTTCG
>JANLPK010000214.1:0-16077 GCA_031367205.1 Alphaproteobacteria bacterium | reverse complement strand
GGGATGGCAAGGATGCCGCCCGCCCCAATCGTGATGGTAGCATTGTACCAGAGCGCCGCGCGGAAGGCCGTTCGGGATTGCCCGCCCAGGACCTGGGTAAGATCAGCGATCAGCCAGGTCGCAAACCCGGTCGCTAAGATTGGGATCAGGCGGACGCCGAGCGTGGTGTCGCCGACTAGGCGAGTGCCTAACGCGATCCACCAAGCAATCATCGGCGGATGATCGTAGTAGCCCAGATGAAGGTGCTGGGCCCAGAGGCGGTAATAGGCCTCGTCTTCGGTCAGCGGGATCCAATAGGCGGCGACCAGGCGCCCGAGGGT
Source organism: Alphaproteobacteria bacterium (assembly GCA_031367205.1). Classification (GTDB taxonomy): domain Bacteria; phylum Pseudomonadota; class Alphaproteobacteria; order Caulobacterales; family Caulobacteraceae; genus Phenylobacterium. The sequence continues at coordinate 15,757 of JANLPK010000214.1, read as the reverse complement.
CAGGGTCGCAATCAGGGCGGCCAGGGGCAGCGTGATCAGCTTGCCGCTCACCACACCGCCTTGGAGGTGGTGACATAGTTCCAGGCCGCCGCGACGATGGCCCCAGCGATACCGGCCACCCACCAGGCCGAGCCGCGCTCACTGACCACCGTGGCCACGGCGACATTGGCGGCTAGGGGCACGCTACAGAGCAGACAAAACTTGAGATAGCCGACAATGAGGCTAACGCCGCGCCTTTGCCTATCGCGATAGGTCACTGCGTTGTTGATCAGATAGTTGGAGGTCATGGCACCCAGCGCAGCCAGGGTTTGAGCCCCGGCAAACCCGATGCTGAGCATCGAGCGCAGGATGGTCAGGTGGACCACAACACCGCCGGCACCGACCATGGCAAACATCAGGAAACGGGGGGAAATGGCGTCTCTGGTGAGCTTGGCCGTCAAGAGGCCGAGGTATTGGACCACCACGCCGTTATCCAGCTTGCTGGTTCCGGCCTCGCGGGCTCGAAACTGGTACGGTAGTTCCACGAAGCGCGGCGGCTTGTCCTGGCAGGCGACGATGTCGAACAACACCTTGAACCCGGCGGTATCGAGCTTGGTGGCGACCTTTTCCACCAACTCGCGACGCACCATGAAAAAGCCGCTCATGGGGTCGGTCAAGGGGACTCGTAGCACCTTTTGGCCTAACCAATTGGCAAACCGGCTTCCAGCCTCGCGCGTGGCCCCGAGCGCCGAGGCGTCGGCACCCGGCCCGCCCACATAGCGGCTGCCGACCACCAGGTCAGCTTGGCCCAGGCGCAGAGTCGCCAACATTTGGGGCAAGAGGCCTTCGTCGTGTTGCAGGTCGCCGTCCATGACCGCGACAAAGGGCGCTGCGCTGGCCATGGCCCCTTCGATGACGGCACCAGCGAGGCCGCGCCGCCCCACGCGGTGCAGGCACTCGACGCGGTGATCCGTTGCACCGATGGATTTGACCTCTGCGGCGGTGCCGTCGGGGGAATTGTCATCGACGAAGATCACCTGCCAGACGACGCCCTTCAGAACCGTGTCGAGCTTAGTGACCAGCTTGGCGACATTGGCCCGCTCATTAAAGGTGGGCACCACAACGGTCAGTTCGAGACGGGAGGTCGGCGAAGGGGCAGAAACCGCAGAATCGGGCAAAGCGAACTCTCCTTGAGCCTGGAGTTTAGCGTTGACGGCCACCCGACGCCATATTGCCAATTCAGATTGAGTTCATAGGACAGCCCTATGTAGAGCCTGGAAGGCTGACTTTTGCCTTCGCCAAAGGACGATCCGCGTGCGCAGTCTTCTCCTCATCTCGACGGTTGTCGGAGTCGGTCTCGGCTACCCGGCAATAGCCGCCGACGGCAAACCGCAGCCCGGATACTGGGAAGTGACCAATACGGCCACCCTGTTGTTCTCATCGAAGAAGGTGGAGCACCGCTGCCTAGTGGCCGCAGAGATCAACAATTTCATGACCGGTCCGAGCAACCGACACTACAAATGCACCTATCCGGTGCGGTCAAACGCAGACGGCAAGATACATCTGAGGGGCAGTTGCACCACCAAGCAGGGTCAGGTGGCAAAGATAACTGCGACGGGCAGCTATTCGCCGGTGAGCTTCAAGCTGAACGCGTCGCTTTCCACCAAGATAGGCGGGATACCGCTGGCGGGAACGGCAACTACCGAGGCTAAGCGGTTGGGTGACAAATGCCCTTCAGATGCTTTGAAATCTGATGAGGCCAAGGCCGCACTGGCGGGCGGCGACACGCCAGAACAGTAGTTTGGAGGCCTGACCCGGAATCGAACCGGGGTGCGCGGATTTGCAGTCCGCTACGTAACCACTCCGCCATCAGGCCGCCGCCGGTAGAACCGGAGAGGCGGTTGGCTATCAGAACCCTCCGCCGCGAGCAATGACTCTCGCAAGCTCGCATTGCGTTCCGGTTAAGGGGCGACCTATAACCGACCAACTTTTTGCTGCGTTTCGAGGAATCATGGCCGATCTCGCCGCCGCCCGGCTGAACATGGTGGAAAGCCAAGTCCGCCCTTCAGACGTTACCGACATCCGGATTCACGTCGCGATGCGTCGGATCGCCCGGGAAAACTTTGTCCCGGAGGGCAAGGCCTATTTGGCCTATGCTGACTCTGCGGCAGAGTATGCGGTGGGGCGTTACCTGTTGCGGCCTCGCGATGTCGCCAAGCTGTTGCAGTGCGTCAAACCCCTGGAGGGCGAAAAGGCTCTGGCGATTGCCGCTCCCTATGCAGCGGCGATCTTGGAGGATTGTGGTGTCGCTGTGACCCGCCATGACGGAGACGATCTGACGATCTTGCCCGGCAACGCGTATGATTTGATTGTCGTCGAGGGGGCTGTCGGCGCAGTGCCGACCTCTTGGCTTGCCGCGTTGGCTCCGGGCGGCAGGTTGGGGGTGGTTGAGCGTACCGGCCCTGGCGGTCAAGCCTGCCTCTACGTGAAAAACCCTGATGGGATTGGGCGGCGAACCCTCTTTGATGCCACGCCTCCGATCCTTGCCGGCCTTGAATTGCAGCCCGGATTTGCATTCTAGGGCCTATTTCGGAACGGCGATTTGGCGGTTGTGAAAAAAGCTTAAGGTCACGGGCTCTGGTCTCAGGACAAAACCCCGGTCATATAGAGCTTAGTTTCTCTCGCCGTTGTCGGGGATATTGCATGTTGAACTCTTGTCGCGGCGCACTTTTCGCTGCGGTCTCCAGCCTTGGTTTGATGGTGAGCCTTGCGGCTGGGCCGGTCATGGCCGAGACCTTGGCCGACGCCATTGCTCTGGCCTATGATTCCAATCCGAGCCTTCAAGCGCAGCGTGCGCTGCAAAGAGCCTTAGACGAATCGTGGGTGCAGGCTCGCACCGGGTTCCGTCCGTCGGTCAGTGAGACCGTTCGCGCCACCTATCAGGAAATTCGCACGCCAGGCGCGCGTAACAGCATTTTCACCGGCAACGCCGGCAGCTCTGTGTTGTCGATTAATCAGCCTATCTATACGGGCGGGCGGGTCGCGGCCTCGGTTTCCGGAGCTGAGGCTGATGTCCTGGCCGGTCGCGAAAACTTGCGACGTGTCGAGAGCCAGATCCTGGGGCAAGTGATCTTGGCCTATGTGGATGTTCGGCGGGACCTTGAGGGCCTGCGCATCCGCCAGGAGAACGTAAAAGTTCTGCGTCGCCAGCTTGAGGAGTCTAAGGCGCGGTTTGACGTGGGCGAGATTACCCGCACAGACGTGGCGCAGTCTGAGGCGCGGCTTGCTGCGTCCATAGCCCAGTTACAGTCGTCTCAAGCCCAATTGGATAGCAGTCGCGCCAACTACCGGGCTGTCGTAGGTCAGGTCCCTGGGGATCTTGCGCCTGAACCGTCGCTGGGAAGTTTGCTGCCGGAGACAGTCGATCAGGCCTATGACGCCGCCGAGCGCGACAACGGTCAACTTCGTAGCGCGCAATATACCGAGCAGAGCAGTCGTGCGCGGGTGGCGCGTGCCCGGGCCGAGCGGATGCCGACTTTGGGCCTACAGGGCACCGTCGGTTTCAATGGTGTGGCGTCACCGCTACATACCGACACCTATTCGCGCAATCTGACGGGCGCCGCTGTGGTGACCGTGCCGCTCTTCAGTGGCGGACTGGTCAATTCGCAGGTCAGGGCTGCGGTGGAGCGCAACAATGCCGACCGTCTGGGGATCGAGATTGCCCGCCGCACTGTTCAGCAAAACCTGACCCAAGCTTGGAGCGGTTTGATCGCCGCGCGGGGCAATATCGATGCGACCGACCAGCAGGTGCGCGCCGCCAGGATTGCCGCCGAAGGTGTGCATCAGGAGCAACAGGTTGGCCTGCGAACGACCTTGGACGTGCTGAACGCCGAGCAGGAATTGCGCGGAGCGGAGCTGGCGCAGATCAGCGCGCGGCACGACGAATATGTCGCCGCCGCCAATGTGTTGGGCCAAATGGGCAAGCTTGAGGCCGGTTACCTGACGCCGAACCTGCCGCGCTATGACGCGCGGGCCAATTTCAACGGCCTGCGGATGACCTGGGGCTGGACGCCGTGGGAAGAGCCCATCGCGCTGATCGATTCCATCGGTGTGCTCAAGACGGTGGAGAAGCCGAGGACAGCCATGCCGACAAACCCATCAAAATAGCTTCGCGTCGGGGGCTGAATCCCAAAGATTCGCCTCTCACACGAATCTGTCCTTGCGAAGCGCTGTGGAAATTGCAGGATCACGGCTGCGCTTCGTATAGAGTGCGTGGATTCTCTTTGCCTCAAATGGCGGTTCAACATGACTGATCAATCTTCCCAAGAGCCGACCATGGAGGAGATCCTGGCCTCCATCCGCCGGATTATTTCTGAGGATGAGGTCCCGGCTGAGGACGGCGCACCGGAGGCCGTTCACGAAGATGAGCCTGTCGCCGAAGAGCCCGCGGCCCATGTCGAAGAGCCTGAAGCGCCAGGGGTTGAGGTGATTGAGGAACCCGTCGTTGCGGAAGTTCACGCGCCGGAGCTGGAGCCGGAGGAAGAGGACGATGTCCTGGAATTGACCGACAAGGTTGAAACTCTTGGGGATTTGGACGTCTATGTTGCGCCGGAGACCCATGTTCAAAGGCCGGTGGTGCCTAGAGATGCGCCTGCGCCCGTCGCGGCTATGACCCCGACACCGCGACTGGTGGGCGAACCCGCCGCCAATGCCGCCGCTGCATCATTCAGCCACCTGTCGGCCAGCCTGCAAATGCCACGCGAGGGTCGTACCCTCGAGGACGTGGTCGGCGAAATGCTGCGCCCGATGTTGCAGCAATGGCTGGATGAGCATTTGGCTGGGATCGTCCATCAGGCGGTTCAAGCCGAGGTCGAACGCATTTCGCGTAACGGGCGAGTAGGTTAGGCGTACATTTCGTGGCGGTTGCTGCCGCTTTGGCCGCTTGTCTCAAACCGGAAACTTGACGCAGGCGGTCCTTCCGTTAGGGACCGCCCACAACGCCATGCTTGAAAAATCCTTCGATCCCAAAACCGCCGAACCACGCCTTTACCAGCAATGGGAGGCCTCGGGTGCCTTTGCGCCGATTTCTGACCCAGAGGCAGAGAGCTTCTCGATTGTCATCCCGCCGCCGAATGTGACGGGGTCGCTACATATCGGCCATGCGCTGAACAATACGTTGCAGGACGTGCTGGCCCGCTTTGAGCGGATGCGCGGCAAGGCGGTGCTGTGGCTGCCCGGCACCGACCATGCCGGCATCGCCACCCAGATGGTGGTCGAACGTCAATTGGCGGAGGCGGGCAATCAAAGCCGCCGCGACATGGGCCGGGACGACTTCGTGGCCAAGGTCTGGGCGTGGAAGGCGCAGAGCGGCGGCACGATCACCAATCAGCTGCGCCGCCTGGGTGCCTCCTGCGACTGGACCCGTGAGCGGTTCACCCTGGACGAGGGCTTGTCGAAAGCCGTGCGTAAGGTGTTCGTGCAACTGCACAAGGAGAAGCTGATCTATCGCGACAAACGGCTTGTGCACTGGGATCCCCACTTCCAGAGCGCCATTAGTGACATTGAGGTCGAGCAGAAGGAGGTCGACGGCCACTTCTGGCACTTCGCCTATCCGCTAGAGGATGGGTCGGGCGAGATCGTGGTCGCTACCACCCGGCCGGAGACGATGCTGGGTGACGTCGCCGTGGCGGTGAACGCCAAGGACGAGCGTTATAAGCACCTGATTGGGCGGGCCGTGCGCCTGCCGATCGTCAACCGCCCGATCCCGATCATCGCCGACGACTATGCCGACCCGGAGAAGGGCTCCGGCGCAGTGAAGATCACCCCGGCCCACGATTTTAACGACTATCAGGTCGGCAAGCGTCACAACCTGCCGATGATCAACATCTTCACGCTCGACGCAAAGATCAATGAGAACGGACCGCGGGAATATCAGGGGCTGGACAGGTTCGCCGCCCGCAAGAAGGTGGTCGAGGCCTTTGAGGCCCTCGGTCTCCTGCGCGAGATCGAGAAGACCAAGCACGCCGTGCCGCACGGCGATCGCTCGGGCGTGGTGGTCGAGCCCTATCTGACCGACCAATGGTATGTGGATGCCAAGACACTAGCCGGCCCCGCCATAAAGGCGGTTGAGGACGGCGACACGGTCTTCGAGCCGCGCCACTGGGAAAAGACCTATTTCGAGTGGATGCGGAACATCGACCCGTGGTGCATCTCGCGCCAACTCTGGTGGGGCCATCGCATTCCGGCCTGGTATGGGCCGGACGGCAAGATTTTCGTCGCCGAGACGGAGGCCGAGGTTAAGGCCGCCGCGCGCGAGCACTATGGCCGAGACGAACCTCTGCGCCAGGACGAGGACGTGCTCGACACTTGGTTCTCGTCGGCGCTCTGGCCGTTCTCGACCATGGGTTGGCCGGAGAAGACGCAAGATCTGGCGCGGTTTTACCCGACCCACACCCTGATCACCGGCTTTGACATCATCTTCTTCTGGGTCGCCCGGATGATGATGCAAGGGATCCACTTTACCGGCCAAGTGCCGTTCAAGCGGGTGTTCATCAACGCCCTAGTCCGCGACGCCAGCGGGGCCAAGATGTCGAAGTCCAAGGGCAATGTGATGGATCCCTTGGTGCTGGTCGATCAGTACGGGGCCGATGCCTTGCGTTTTACGCTGACGGCGATGTCGGGGCAGGGGCGTGACATTAAACTGGCCACTCAACGTATTGAGGGTTATCGCAATTTCGGGACGAAGCTTTGGAACGCCACCAACTTCTGCCAGTTCAACGGCTGTGCGCGAGCAGAGGGTTTTGATCCCGCCAAGGTGACCGGAACGCTCAATCGCTGGATCGTTGGGGAGACCCAAAAGACCGCAGGCGCTGTTACGGCAGCGCTTGCCGATTGCAGCTTTGATGGCGCGGCGAACACGCTTTACCGGTTCATCTGGAACACCTTCTGCGACTGGTATGTGGAACTGGCCAAGCCGATCTTGAAGGGTGAAGACGTCGCAGCCAAGGCCGAGACTCAGGCGACGGCAGCTTGGGCCTTGGACGTTATCTTGAAGCTGCTGCATCCCATCATGCCGTTCCTCACCGAAGAGATTTGGACCCAAACCGCTGACCTTGGCGCAGCGCGCGGCGAGGGGATGCTGATCACGGCGGCCTGGCCTGACTTGCCCGCCAGCCTGGTGGACACCAAGGCCGATGACGAGATCAGCCTGATCGTGGCGACGATCACCGAAGGCCGTTCGGTGCGGGCCGAACTCAATGTGCCCAATTCAGCTCGCCCGAGCCTGATCGTGACGGAAGCCAGTGCGGCGCAGCGCAGCGTATTGTCTGCCAATGTCGGCATCGTCGCTCAGTTGTTGCGGGTCGAGGACGTGAAGTTTGAGGCCACAGCGCCCGATGGTGCAATCCCGTTCATGGCGCAGGGCGTAGCTTTCGCCCTGCCTGTCGCGGAGTTCATCGATCTGGCGGCAGAGAAGGCGCGCTTGGCCAAAGACATTGCCGGTCATGTCAGCGACGTCGCGCACGTTATGAAGAAACTCGGCAATCCCGACTTCCTGGCGCGGGCCAAGGAAGAGGTCATCGAGGAAAACCGCGAGCGCCTAGCTGAGGCAGAGGCCGCCAAGACCAAGCTGGAAAGTGCGTTGAAGCGGCTTGAAGCTGTGGTCTAGACTGCGGCAGTCATTGGGAGTGGGTCGATGAAATCAATCTTGCGCGTCGTCTTGGCCGCCATTCTGCTGAGCACGAGCTATCCCGCGTTTGCCACTGAGCCCCCCGCTAAGGCCGAGGAGGCCAAGGACAAGATCGACCTGCCGACCTTTCCCGCCGACGCGACGATCAAGCAGGTCACTCATGTCGCCGGCAAGACCCTGAACTATATCGCCACCGTCGGCTCATTGCCGGTGCGCGACGAGAAGGGCAAAAAGATCGCTGAGGTGGTGTTCACTGCCTATGTGCTGGACGGGGTCCGTGACCCCAAGCGCCCGATCACTTTCGCCTTCAATGGCGGGCCGGGCGCGGCGTCGGTCTATCTGAACCTAGGGGCCATCGGGCCCAAGCGCATTCAATTTGGCGCGCAAGGCGACTCCGCCTCCGACCCTGCCGCCTTGATTGACAACCCCGGCACCTGGCTCGATTTCACCGACATGGTGTTCATTGACCCGGTGGGCACCGGGTATTCTCGCAGTTTGGTGGATGAAGCGGAGACCAAGAAGGCGTTCTTCCAGGTCAAGGCCGATGTGGAGTATCTCTCCCGGATCGTTTTTGACTGGTTGGTCAAGAATGGCCGGGTCGCCTCGCCGAAATACGGTGTGGGAGAGAGCTATGGCGGCTATCGCGCCCCGGCCATTGCCCATTTCCTGCAGAGCGAACTGGGGGTTGGGCCATCCGGTGTGGTGATGGTCTCGCCGTTCCTGGATGCCCGCTCCGGCGTGGCGGAGGACTTGTCGCCCATGCCGTGGATCGTCAATCTGCCCTCGATGGCGGCGGCCAATTATGAGCGCCAGGGCAAGACTCTCAGCCCCGAACTCTTGGCTGAGGTGGAGACCTATGCGCGCGGCGAGTTCGCGGTGGACCTGCTGAAGGGTCAGTCCGACCCTGCTGCCGTGGCGCGGATCGTCGAGCGCGTGACGCGCTATAGCGGTATGGACCCGGCGGTCGTGCAAAAGATGGGCGGGAGGGTCGATGTTCAGACCTTCCTGCGCGAACTCTATCGGGCACAGGGCAGGCTCGCCAGTGTCTATGACAGCAATGTCACCACCTGGGATCCCTATCCCTGGTCGAACGGCCAGAAGGCTGGCGACCCAATTCTCGATGCCATCATCGCGCCCACGACCAGCGCCATGGTCGAGTTCACCACCCACACGGTCGGTTGGAAGGTGGAGGGTCGCTACAACGCGCTCTCCAATGCCGTTAACGCCGCCTGGGAGCCCAACTGGTTCAACAATATCGAGTCGGTCACAGATCTGCGCCAAGCCGTGGCCGCTGACGGCAAGATGAAGGTGTTGATCGTGCATGGTTATGACGACCTCAGCTGCCCCTTCTTCGCCTCGCGTCTGATCGTTGATCAGATGCCGCCGATGGGTGGTGCCGGGCGGGTGAAGTTGGCGCTCTATCCGGGCGGTCACATGTTTTATTCCCGCGGGGCCAGCATGGCCGCGTTCCGACGCGATGTGATGTCACTCTACGGGGTGAATTGACCTTCCGGGTTTGCGTCCAACACCGAGTTATGGTTGTTCCCGCCTGACGACGACGCGCAGTCAAGCCGCGCATGAATTGAGGAACACCCCATGTCTGACGCGCCCGGTTGGCCCGCCATGTCCATTGCCCAGGCTCACGCCCTGCTGACCGCACCGGGCACGCCCGGGGAGATGGAGGAGGTGACTATCCGGGGCATCAAGACCCGCACCTGGAAGAACCTGCCGCCCTCTCTCCGATCTGTGGTCGAGATGGGCCGGGCGCACGGCGAGAAGATTTTCCTGGTCTATGAGGACGAGCGGATCAGCTATGAGGCGTTCTACCGTGCGACCTCGGCGCTGGCGCGCCAGCTCCAGGCTGACGGTGTGGTCAAGGGCGACCGGGTGGCGATCATCATGCGCAACCTGCCCGAATGGGTGCCGGCCTTCTATGCTGCAGCCTCCATCGGAGCCATCGTCACCCCATTGAATGCTTGGTGGACCGGGGCTGAACTGGAATACGGCCTGACCGACTCGGGCACCAAGGTCGTGCTGATGGACGCCGAGCGCTTTGAGCGCATGAGTGAGCATCTGCCCAATTGCCCTGACCTGAAACACATCTATGTCAGCCGCGCTCGGGAAGAGATCGCCCACCCGATGGTCCGCACCCTGGAAAGCGTGATCGGTGCACCACCGACCTGGGGCACCCTTCCCGATCAGCCCTTACCGCAGGTGGATATCCTGCCTGACGACGATGCGACGATCTTCTATACCTCCGGCACAACCGGTAAGCCCAAGGGGGCTCTGGCCAGCCACCGCGCGGTCAATTCCAACATCATGGCCGGAGCCATCGCCGGGGCCCGCGCCTTCTTGCGACGCGGCGAGAAGCCCCCCGAGCCGGATCCCACCGCGATCCAGCGGGCGACCCTGCTGTCAGTGCCGTTCTTCCACGCCACAGGCTGTTTTGCGGTTCTGAACCCGTCTCTGGTGGGCGGGGCCAAGCTGGTAATGATGCACAAGTGGGATGTGGTTCGGGCGTTTGAGCTCATAGAGCGTGAGCATATTCAGTCGGCCGGCGGTGTGCCGACCATCGCTTGGCAGCTGATCGAGCACCCGCTGCGGAAGAACTACGATCTCTCCTCGCTGGAGAGCGTGGCCTATGGCGGCGCGCCCTCGGCCCCGGAGTTGGTGCGCAAGATTCAGGAGACATTCCCTAAATCGGGTGCCGGGAATGGCTGGGGCATGACCGAAACTTGCGCCACGGTGACCACGCACGGATCTGAGGACTATGCCAATCGGCCCGATAGCTGCGGCCCGGCGGTGCCGGTTTCGGACTTGCAGATCCGCGATGTGGCGGACGGCGTCACCGTCTTGCCGGCCAATACTCTGGGGGAACTCTGGGCCCGCGGGCCTCAGATCGTAACGCTCTATTGGAACAAACCCGAGGCCACCGCCCAGACTTTTGTCGACGGTTGGGTGCGCACCGGCGACTTGGCCCGTGTGGACGATGAAGGCTTCTGCTTCATCATGGACCGCGCCAAGGACATGCTGATCCGTGGCGGCGAGAACATCTACTGCATTGAGGTCGAGAACGTCCTCTATGACCACCCGGCGATTATGGATGCTGCGGTCGTCGGTATTCCGCACAGGACCTTGGGTGAAGAACCTGGTGCGGTAGTGACGCTGAAACCCGGCACCTCAGTGACCGAGGCCGAACTGCGCGCTCATGTGGCGGAGCGACTGGCGGCGTTCAAGGTGCCGGTGAGGGTCAAGTTTTGGCCCGAGACCCTTCCGCGCAACGCCAATGGCAAGATCCTCAAGAACGAGCTGAAGAAGCTGTTCGAAGACGACGCTGCGACCGCTTGAGTGTCTAAGCTGCGCGCCGACGCTCTGCTGGTGGCGCGCGGGCTGGCGGAGAGCCGCGCCAAGGCGCGGGCGGCGATTGAGGCCGGCGGAGTGAGCGCGGACGGTCGTGTTGTCGCCAAGGCGTCAGTGTTGCTGGATGAGGCGGCAAAGTTGGTCGCCGAACCTGCCCATCCATGGGTCGGGCGAGGGGCGTTGAAGCTGGTCCACGCGCTCGATCTCTGGCCGATTGAGGTGAAAGACGCCGTTGTGCTCGACGTCGGGGCGTCCACCGGCGGGTTCACGGAGGTCTGCCTGACACGAGGTGCAGACCACGTGTATGCGGTGGATGTCGGGCGCGGGCAACTGCACGCCAAATTGGTGGGCGACCCACGCATCACCAACCTCGAGGGCACTGACGCAAGGGCCTTGACGCCGGAGCTGATCCCAAAGGTTCCGAATTTGGTCGTCTGCGATGCCAGCTTCATCGGATTAGCCAAGGTTTTGCCGGCGGCATTGGGGTTGGCGAGACCGGGGGCAAGTTTGATCGCTCTGATCAAGCCTCAGTTTGAGGTGGGGCGCGACAGGGTGGGGAAGGGGGGTTTGGTGAAGGACGCCGGCGATATCCAGGGCGCAGTTGAGCGCATCGTGGCGTTCCTTGAGAGCACGAGCTGGGTCGTTCTCGAGACCGCCCAAAGTCCAATCACCGGCGGCGAGGGCCAGGTGGAATTTCTGGTTTGGGCGCGGAAGCCAGGCTGATCGGGTGTCGAGAATCAGGTCGGGGCGGTATGCCAAGGTCTGGTGGTCTTAAGCAGGCCGACATCCCTCTGGAACGCTGCGACACTCATGGTAGATTTGATCGGCACCCCGCGAATGAATTCCGCCATCTGCTTGGCCGCATGTCTTAGTTTGATCGGTTATTCGGTCCGAGCCGAGGAGCCCGCTGTTGCAGTCGGGACCCAGCGGCCCGACGCCCCCATGGACGCCACTCAAACCCAGATCGCCGTTCTCAAGGACGAGATTGCGGCGCTCTCTGCGCAGGTCGCCGAGCTGAAGGCCGCGATTTCCGGCGGGCTCAAGGAGGTGCAGGTCGCGCAGAAAGCCCAACCCCTGGTTAGCATAGCCAATGGCCGCCCAAGCTTTACCTCCGGCGACGGCAAGACCTCCATCGCGATCCGGGGTGTGATCCAGTTTGACGCCGCCAGGTACGATGTCTCACCTTTGACCCCGGCCAATGATCTTGGCTCGGGCACCAATGTGCGGCGCGCGCGTCTTGGGCTGGACGGCAAGGTGTTCGGCGATTGGTCCTACGGTATTCTTGGAGAATTCGGCGGCACGGGCGGGGAGGCTGCGGGGCTCAACCAAGCCTATCTCGAATTTGGCGGCTGGAGACCCTTCGGCCCAAAGGCTCCAGTGCGGTTGCGGATCGGAGCTTGGGCGACTCCGGCAGGTTTGGAAGACGCAACGAGCAATACCGAAGGTCTGTTCCTCGAGCGGCCCGCCGTGGCCGAGCTGGTCCGAAATCTTGCGGCGGGCGATGGCCGCACGGGTGTCGGGGCGTTCGCCAATGGGGATCACTGGTACGGCTCGCTGGCCTGGACTGGCAAGACGGTTGGCGTGCCGACCACAGCAGAGTTCGACCAACAGAGCGGTTATTTGGCACGCGTGGCGGTCAACCCCTGGCATGGCGCTGACTATGACGTGCACGTCGGCGTCAATCTGCAGGGGGTTATCCGACCGGCGGACACAGCACCCGGACCTGCCGTGGCGCGCGCTTTGCGCCTGCGTGAGCGACCGGAAATCCGCGTGGACGGCGGACGGTTGGTGGATACCGGCGCTCTGGCTTCGAACGGCCTGACCGTCATCGGGGCGGAGTTGGGCGCGAGCCGAGGCAGTCTGCTCTTGGTCGGAGAGGCCTTTAGGATCGACCTGGATCGCCCTGGTCCGTCCGCCACTTTCGACGGTTGGTATGCCGCCGGAGCGTGGACCCTGACCGGTGAGCGCCATGTCTGGAACGAGGCCAACGGCGGCTTCCGAGGCATTCGTCCCGCCAAGGCTTTTGATCCCACCCGACAGACCTGGGGCGCGTTTGAGGTGGCCGGGCGTTACAGCGTGCTCAATTTGGATGACCGGCGCGGCCTGACGGGTTCGGCAACGCCGCTCGGCGGCGTGCGTGGCGGTGAGCAGGTGATCACCACCCTTGGCCTCAACTGGTATCCAAACCCGGTGGTGCGCATCTTGATCGATCAGCAATGGATCAATGTGGATCGGTTGAACGCTGTGGGCACGCAGGTGGGCGAGGACGTGCGGGTGACGTCACTGCGGGCCCAGGCGGCGTTCTGATGGCTCTGTCAACGCGCTGAATTTGGGGTAAGCTCCTCCATCTCAATCGGAGGACTGTCCCATGGCCCGCACCAATCCCATCGTTGTCGCACTCTCGATCTCCCTCGCTTTGGGCGGATCTGCCCTGGCCAAGGGCGTCCCGGCCAACATCACTAAGGCTTTGACCGATCCGGCTCGCCCTGCGGCCGACAAGGCCCGGGACGCCGCACGGCATCCCGGCGAGCTGCTGGCTTTCGGGGGCGTCAAGCCCGGCGCCAAGGTCGCTGACTTCATTATTGGCGGCGGCTATTTCACGCGCATTCTGTCGGCAGCGGTGGGGCCAAAGGGCCATGTCACGGCCTACCAACCGGCGGAGTTCATCCAGTTTCAGGCGAGCTACGGCGAAAATCTGAAGACAGTCTCCAGCGCTTACTCGAACCTGACGCCGCTGAGTATGAGCCTGCAAAGTCTGGACCTGCCCGATGGGTTAGACCTCGTAATGACGGTCCAGAATTATCATGACCTGCACCTGGGTCCGTTCCCCAAGGACACCGCGGCCAAGGTCAATGCCGAAGTGTTCAAGTCGCTCAAGCCCGGTGGAGTGTTTCTGATCGTTGACCATGCGGCGACCGCAGGATCGGGCCTTGCCGCCGCCGACACCCTGCACAGGATCGATATCGCTGCTGTGAAGTCCGAAGTCGAAGCCGCCGGGTTCAAGCTGGCCGGCGAGAGTTCGATGCTGGCCGCCGCCGCCGACCCTCACACCGCCAACGTCTTTGACCCGGTCATTCGCGGCAAAACCGACCAGTTCGTGTTGAAGTTCGTCAAGCCGAGGTAGGCTTGCGGCTGCTATTCAGACGTATCAGCGTCGTCGGTTTGACCCTTGATGAGGCCGTTCAGGGCCCTCAACAGGGTTGATCCGGGAGCTACCGACGCTTGAGAGGACTTCTTCTCAAGTTCGCTGTCTGCAAGGGCACGAGTATGGGCGGGTAGGGCATCGTACTGCTTTTGATACCGTGGATCAGTGACCGCCAGCAGGCAGGCATTCTTGATGGAGGCATTCTCCGTCGCCATGCATTTGCTCATATAGGTGGCGGCGAGGTCTTTCTTGCCTGTCCGAAAGCTGGTCGCCAGCAACGCGGGAAGGAATGGTTTCTCGTCCTTGTACCTCACGGCCCCTGCCTTTGCGACATCGAAGGCCTTCCGGTAATTTCCAACTTTTATGAGTAGGTCGATGTAATCTGAATAGCCGTCCAAAGTTTGCTCGGGGCTCTTATTGGCCAGAATGAACTGCGCCTCGGCTGCGGCGAAATTCCCCCCAGCGTCAAACGCCATGGCAGACTCATTGGCGACCGTCGGAGCCGCCGCGAACTGTGTGTTGCGGGTGGTTGCCATGGCCGCGACCGCAGCTGGTCCATCGCCATTCGCGCGCGCCGTCATGGATTTTTGGAGCGCTGTGACGACGATCACGCCATCTTTGAATTCCTTGGTCGATTTGATTTTGGTTATCAATTCTGCCTTCAAAGGTGCGGGCTTCGTGAACCCATGCGCGACATTTATGTAGTTGTTCAGTCCCTTTTGCCGATCTGCCGGTAGTCGATGTTTCTGCTCGAAGAACTTCACAATGACGCCAAAGCCGTTGGACAACATGTTCGCACTCGACTCTCGAAATATGGTCTCGACCGAGATTTTGCCGGAGCCGCTTTCGAGAACTTTCAGGGTCTCCTGGCTGAGAATGCCGACGGACTCAGTGAGTTGAGCCTTCGCGATCTTCGTCATTTCAGCCCGTGCGTCGTAGTCAGCCTTCATGCGCCCAAAGGCGATAGGTGCAACGCGGGCAGGTGAGTAGCTCGCCATCTTGGCGATATCAAATCCACCGACATCGGCCTCGTCTTCATCGCGACGGGCCCAGGGTGTGTCCACAAGCACGCTCAACAGGATGTCCATTTGACGCTTGGCGGCAGCGGCACGGGATGCGGCGGACGCCACCTTCTTCTGATCCTCGGTATAGACATTGAAGTTGTCGCCGGAGGACCGAACCCGCATTTGTGAAACCGCCACGGCATCGGTGAAGAGTGCATTGGCTTGAGTGGCAATCTGACGCATCTGCCCAACCTTTTGATCGCGCGCGAAATGGTTCAGCCGGATGTGCATCAGCTCGTGTGAGAACATGAAGGCCAACTCATCATCACTCTCAGCCTGGTTCAACATCCCCAGGGCCACGGTCATCGATCCGTCGGGGCGGGCAATCGCCTGATACTGGCCAGATGCGATGAGGTAGACCTTGAGTTTTCCGTATCTCGCATAGGTCCATTTGCTGTCCAGCTCAGTGAGGAATGTCGCGATAAGCCCCTCAGTGATCGGCATGTTCAGCCGGGCCTTTTGCAGATCCCCCTGCTCCAGGGCTCCAAAGCCGAGGGCCCCAGCGGTCGTGACGGGTGCAGG
>JANLPK010000187.1:0-9403 GCA_031367205.1 Alphaproteobacteria bacterium | reverse complement strand
GTCGGTCGGCACCGACATGGAGAGCTTCCGTGCCAAGGCACAGCACTTCTTGCGTGACCATGAGAACCATGTCGCCGTCGCGAAGCTCCGCCGCAATGAACCCCTGACCTCAACTGACCTTTCCGAACTGGAACGGATATTTCTTGAGGCTGGTGTGGCGGACGGCGGCGATCTGGAGCGCGTGAGAACGCAGGGCGGCCTGGGCCTATTTGTCCGTTCGCTCGTCGGATTGGATCGTGAGGCCGCAAAGAATGCGTTCTCTGCTTTCCTTGCCGAGCGCACCCTGAAAGCTAACCAGATCGAGTTTCTCAACACGATTATCGACCACCTCACCGAGCGGGGCCAGATGGAACCGGGCTTACTCTATGAGAGTCCGTTCACCGACTTTGACCCCTTGGGAGTGGCGGGGATATTCAGTTTGGCCGACGTGAACGCGGTGATCTCGATTTTGGACGACGTGCGCAATCGCGCGGTTGGGTAGCCAGGCGGGACCCCCAATCCCGCGCTTAACCGCTTCGCAGCACTCCGATGCTAGCTTAACCCTATGACTTTGCGACCTACCCCTGGCGAATTTGCGCCTGATGAGCTGGTTTTGGCGTTGGAGCGCCTGGCCGGGGGGGAGGGGGGTGTGCGGTTGCCGGTGGTGGGGGATGGGGATGGCGCGCGGATGGCGCGAGCGTTCAATGTCCTGGCTGAGCGGGCCGCGCGGGGCGGCGGCACGGCGCTGCAGGCCAGCTCGGGGGCCGGGGCCGACGGCGGGGTCGTGAGCCATGTGGTGATCCTGACCTTCCGGGGTTTGATTAGGCTTAGGCAACATCTGGGCGGGTCCATCGCTGATCAGATCTTGCGTGCGACAGCTGAGCGGGTGACCGCGCGTCTGCCGCAGGTGCGGTTTGGCCGCAGCGGGCGCACCAATATGGAATTCGGGTTCCAGGCTGCCGATGACGCGCAGGCCTTGGCTCAGCTGTCGGCGCTGGTGCCGACGCTGGAGGCGCGGCTGGAGTTGGAGGGTCAGAGCTTTGACCTCGACGTGGCCATGGGGTTTGCCGACCGGGCGGCTTGCGGCGATGCGGCGCTGGACTGTGCGGCCCTGGCGCTGAATGACGCCCAGGCCGACCACGCCAAGGTGGTGGGGTTCCGGCCGCAGGATCAGGAGGCGACGGCCCAGCGGCTGAGCCTGCTCTATGATTTACGTCAGGCGATCCTGCGCGATGAGCTGCACCTCGTCTATCAACCGAAATACCGCACGCGAAGTCAGACGACCGACGAGGTCGAGGCACTGTTGCGCTGGACCCACCCGGCCCGGGGCCCGGTGTCGCCTGATATCTTTATCGAGCTGGCCGAGGAGACCGGCCTGATCGAGGACCTGACCCGCTGGGTGATGGAACGGGCCATGGCGGATCAGGCGGCCCTGGCGCAGGCCGGCCACGAGATGGCGATCTCGGTCAATCTGTCGGGCCGATTGGTGGCCGACCGGGCGTTTTGCGACTGGGCCGTCGAGCGGTTGGGGCAGAGCGACGGGTCGATCGGCTTTGAGATTACCGAGACCGCGATGATCGCCGACCCGGACGGGGCGCTGATCAATCTGCACGCCTTTGCCGATGCCGGGATCCGGTTGGCGATTGACGACTATGGGTCGGGCTTCTCGTCCATGGCCTATTTGAAGCGGCTTCCGGCCCATGAGTTGAAGATCGACAAGATGTTTATTGCCGGTCTGACCAGCAGCCACCGCGACCCGCAATTGGTGCGCTCGTCCATCGAGCTGGCGCACGCGCTCGGCATGGAGGTGACCGCCGAGGGGGTGGAGGATCAGATGACCCTGTCGCTGCTGAAGCTGATGGGTTGCGACCTGATCCAGGGCTATCTGATCTCCAAGCCCTTAGCGCTCGGCGACCTGATCGCCTTCTGTGACGCCGGGGTGAAGGTCGATGTGGCGCCCACCCCGTTTGCCGCATTTGCGGTTAAGGCCGCCAGCTGAACCGACGTGGTAAATATTCGGTCACAATGAATCGAATTTATACCGTATATCTTGGGACGAACTAAACAACTCTGGGAATATAGGTTAGCTCACGAAGGGAAAAATTCCCTGGAGGGGCATGATGTTTAAGAACACGAAGACGCGTCGCCGCAGTGTGCTTAAGTCAGTTGCGTTAGCTTCAGTATCCTTGGCGGTGATCGCCGGAACAGCGCAAGCGCAGACGGCGGCACGGCCGCTGACGCCGCGTTATGGCAACCTGCGACCGTTCTACGGCAACATCCGTCCGTTCTATGGCAATATCAGTCCGTTCTCGGCTGACATTAAGCCGTTCTATGGCAATATCAGTCCATTCTACGGCAACATCAGTCCGTTCTGGGGCAACATCAGTCCGTTCTCCGGCGATGTTCAGCCGTTCTGGGGCAATCTGCGACCTTTTGACGGGCCCGTGGGGCTGGCAGCCGGATCGACCGTGCCGACCTATGCGTCAACCGTCCAATTCTGGGTGGATATCAAACCCAAATGGGATGACGCCACCAGCTATTGGCAGGCCATGCCGGCGAGCCCGACCGCCGCCAATCTCGACACCCTGGCCGCGAAAATCCAGACCGTCATCAACTTGACGAAGAGCCAGTTTGGCCCCGCGATCAATGCCAAGACCGGCAAGAGCTTCGCCAATGGGTTCTCGAAAGCCATATTGACGCGGTACGGCATCGACCTGGCCAATCCGAGTTCGCTGAAGACTCTGACCGAAGCCGATCGGGCAATGTTCTTCCTGGATTGGTACGACAACGCCATGAACTATGCCGGGGTCGATCACGTCGATCACTGGATGGGCACGGTCAATTGGTCGCCGTCGCTGACCCAACAACAGGGTTATGGCGGTAGCACCACCATCGGCTTGCTCGACTTCACCGTCGTGGGTGACCAGGATGTCTTGAACAACATCGTCTATTACGACGGGGTGTCGAAGTTCAGCAACGGCCATGGCGCGGCTGTGGCCAGTCTGATCGTCGAGGAGCAGGACGGCGTCGGGGTGATGGGCATCGCGCCCAAGGCCAAGGTCGTCGCCTATAATCCCTTCGATTCCACCGGCACCGCAGGCTGGGCCGACATCAAGACCGGCATCAAGGCGTTGGTCTCCAACAAGGCCAGCATCATCAATATGAGCTTAGGCGTGCCGGGCTATACGCTGCACCCCGATTGGAACCTGGTGTTCACCGACTCAACGGTTCAGCCGCTGGTGAAGAACACGGTGTTTGTGGTTGCGGCGGGCAATGAGGGCACCGTCCAAACCCAAAACGTGGCCTGGAACACTAAGAACCCTTACCTGATCCTGGTGGGGTCGGTGAACCTGGAGCAAGGCATCTCCAACTTCTCTAACCAGCCCGGTACCGCGTGCTTGACGATCAGCGGGACCTGCAATGTCGGCTCCAAGCTGCAGGACCGCTTCATTGTGGCGCCTGGTGAGTTGATCTTAGTGTCGGATGACAAGGGCGGCGTCGTGCGCCAGTCGGGCACCTCCTTCGCTGCACCCTTGGTCTCCGGCGCTGTGGCCCTGCTGCACGACCGCTGGCCTTGGTTAGTGAATTTCCCGAAGGAGACCACCGACCTCATCCTGAACACCGCCAAGGATCTTGGCGCGCCGGGGGTTGACCCGGTCTATGGCCACGGCCTGCTGGACGTCACCGCCTCGCAGTCGCCTTTGAACTTCAACAATCTGACTTGGTACGAGACTTTGGGTAGCTCTCTGAAGAGCGTTCAGAAAGCCACCGTGGTCACGACGTTTATCATCGAGAACTCGACTCCCGTGAACACCAAGGGCCTCTACTATACGGCCTATGAGACCATCGGGGCGACGAACCGCGACTTCGCCATTCCGTTGTCGCAGAACATGATCGGGCAAAGTGTCACCACGGCCAATGGGTCGCAGGAGAAGTTCCAACAATACCTGCTCTCCCGAATGAGCAGTTGGGTGAACACTCAGAGTGGCGGCGTTTCCGGTGCGCTGGCGAGCATATTCGGCTTGCCTGGGCTTGCCGAACAGAAGGTCGCCAATCCGTGGGGTCTGGATATGACCGTGCAGACCGCCCCCAAGGCGGCAACCTACGGCTTCGTTCAGGAAGGGTTGGACTATCAATCTCTGGTCAAGGTGAGCACGGGAGCCGGCGTTCTGGGCTTCGGCCACGGCGGTGGTGCGCAGGTGCTGAACGGCCAAACAGGCTTCATCGCTTCCGACCACGATCCGGTGCGCGGCGGTGCCAATCCCATGTTGGGTCTGGCATCCGGCGGCAGCTTCGCCAATTGGAGCCTGCCGGTCACAGAACGCCTCTCGCTTTCGGCCGGTGTGACCCACCGCGATGATCGGCGAGACGCAACCCTGCTCATCGGCATTGACCAACCCGCCAGCGGTGCGAAACGCTATGAAGCCACCGCGCAGCATCTGGCGGCAACCTACGCGCTTGTCGATGGTGTGAGCCTCAGCAGCAGCTACACGCGGCTTCGGGAGGCAAATGCGCTGCTCGGCACTCAATCCCTGAACCCTGGAGATTTCGCCAAGGGCTCGACGACGGACGGCTACAGTGTGGGGGTGGATCTGCGCCTCTCCAAGACCCTCAGTCTCACGGGTTCGGCGTCTCGCGGGGTCACCCGACAGGGGGTCGCTCAGGCGCAAAACCTTGGGGTGGGTGCGGGCGGCATCACCAGCTCGGCCTATGAGGTGGCGTTGACCAAGGCCAACCTGCTGACCTCCGGTGACCGTGCAAGGGTCTCCGTGGCGCAGCCGATCTATGTGGAGCGTGGCACGCTCGATTTCTCCAGGGTGGAGGTTGTGGATCGTCAGACAGGTGCCCTGGGCGTTGTGACCCAGAGCGTGGACTTGGGTCGGACAACCCGCCCCTATGCCGCAGAATTCCTCTACGGCGCTCCCGTCATGAAGGGCGTAGGCGAGGTGGTCTTGTTCGGCCGCGCTGAGAGCCCTGATACCAACCACGCCACCGGTCGTTACATGGTGGGTAGCCAGTTTAAGGTTCACTTCTAACGGATTGACGGCTGTCAGTGCTGATCAGGGGTCGTCGGGCAACCGGCGGCCCCTGATTAGTTTGATATTAAGCCCGAACGCCTAGGTTTTCCTCAATCGGGGAATACCGAAATGTCGATCAAGCGTCTGATCGCAACCACTGCAGTGGCGCTGTTCTTGAGCGCATCGGGGCCGGCGTTTGCTGCGGCTCCCGCAGCCATGTCTATTTCAGCGGCATTTGACGAGAAAATCGGTGCCGCCAAAGTCGCGATGATGGCTGACCCCAAGGCGGCCTATGACATCTCAACGACGGCCTTGGGCATGGTCAAGAGCGTGCCGACGGCGCAACAAAATGTGGCCTCAGCCACGGCCATGTGGTTGCAGGGCGAAGCGCTCAATCGGATGAATGAGCTCAAGAAAGCCGAGCCGATCTTGGATGCCGCCTTGATGATCGCGGCGAAAGAGTCCCCAAATACGAAATTGCATGGCGATCTCATGCTGGCCCAGGGCAGCAATATGGGCATTCAAGGCAAGGTCCAGGAGGCCTTGGCAGATTACCAACGTGCCTATGAGGTGTTCCGGAAGGCTGGCGAGGCGCGCAGCCAGGCCAAAGCCTTGCAGGAGATCGGCTCGATCTACTTAGATGCCGGTGATTTTAAGCGGGTGCTCAAGTATTACGCCCTGTCGGCAGAGGCCTATGCTGACGATCCCGTGCTGTTGATGACGGCGCACAACAACAAGGCCAACGCCTACCGACAATTGGGACGTCTGCAGGAATCCGAGGCCGAATATCGCGCCGCCCTAGCGCAAGCGCGGGACCTGAAGAGCCCCTCCTTGGAGGCGAGAATCCTGACCAATTTGGCCGCTGCCGAAGTGGCAGCGGGACACCTGGATGCCGCCGACGGTGACCTTGAGCGCGGCTTGGCTGTCGCTGCCCGCGACCCTGCAGCCAAGGAATGGATCCCCTTTCTCTGGGGGGTCTCGGCGCAATCCGCACAGAAACGTGGTCAGTTCGAGATCGCGGCAAAGCGATTGGACCGAACCTTCGCCGGTGTGGATGTCAAAACCACGGACTTGCCGTTCCGAGACTTCCATGAATCCGCCTACCAAGTCTACGCGAAGTTGGGCCGCAGCGACTTGGCCCTGGCCCATTTAGAAGCCTACAAGCGCCTGGACGACGACGCGCGAACCCTGATGGTGTCGACCAATGCGGCGCTGATGGCCGCCCAGTTCGACTTCGCCAATCAGGACCTGAAGATCAGCAAGCTCAACTCGGCCAAGCTCGAGCAAGACATCAAATTGGCCAAGACACGTTCAACTCTGCTGACCTTGGTCTTGGTCGGCATTTCCGTTGTCCTGGCCTTGTTGCTCGTGGGCATGATTTCCCTGCGCCGCAGTCGAGATCGGGAACGGGTCGCCAACACCAACCTCTCGGCCGCCAACAGCTCGCTAGGTAAAGCCCTGAAGGCCAAGTCAGAATTTCTGGCGACCACGAGTCATGAAATCCGAACACCGCTCAACGGCATTCTCGGGATGACCCAGGTTCTGCTGGCGGACAAGACGGTTACGCCCTCGGTCCTTGAGCGGATCAAGCTGTTGGACAGTGCCGGTAACACCATGCGGGTGCTGGTGGACGATCTGTTGGATGTGGCCAAGATCGAACAGGGCGGCGTTGCCGTCGAGCGGGACACGGTCGATGTTCCAGCACTTCTAGAAGCCACCGTCGCATTGTCACGCGATCAGGCGGCTCTGAAGGGGCTCAGTCTCGACCTCGATATTGGTGATGTGCCGGCATTCATTACGGAAGACGGCGGTCGATTGAGGCAGATCATACTGAATTTGCTTGGGAATGCGGTGAAGTTTACCGAAGCCGGAGAGATCAAGCTGACGGGCTCCGTTGAGGCGATCGGCGCCGATGAGTGGCTTGTTCTCAAGGTGGCCGACACTGGAATTGGCATCCCGAATGACATGTTGGAGGAGATATTTGAGTCCTTCCGGCAGGTGGAGAGTTCAACCACGCGACGGTTCGAAGGCACCGGCCTCGGCTTGACCATTTGCCGCAGCCTAGCCGAAGCCTTGGGTGGGACAATTGCAGTTGAGAGCGTCCTGGATCAGGGTTCAACCTTCACGCTTCGCCTGCCACTCGTGCGCGCGGCGGCCCCGGTGGCCGCAGCCGCAGCCTCGCAACCCGGCAGACCATCCGGGTTGGCGGGATGCTCTGTGCTCTTGATCGAGGCCAACCCACTTAATCAAGCCATGATCCGCGCCGTCCTCCAGCCCCAGGTCCTGGCTTTGGAAATGGTGTCGTCGCACGCAGCCGCGCTCGAGGCTCTGGCCCAACGCGCCTATGATATTGTGGTGGCCGAGGCCGGCGCTGCTGGGCAAGCCGATCTTGCCTTCGATCAAGCCATGGGGACTCTGAGGGCGCAGGCTCAAGGTGCCGTCATGTCGGTTATCTTACCAGCCGCCGACCCCGACATGGACGTGAGACTGCGCCAAGCCGGTATCGCTCTGGTGCTTGTCAAGCCGATTAGCCCGCTAGGGATGGTGGACGCCCTACGGACGGTCTGTGATCTTGAAGTTAGTGACTCGCCGCCCCAATTCAGGGCTGATTTTCGGGCGAGCGCATGAGAACGATTGTGATGGGGCTCAAGTCTGACTGCCACGATGGGGGAGGCACGCGATGCTAGTCCTCTATGTCGAAGACAATGCTATGAATAGCCGCGTCATGAAGGACATGCTGCTGGTGGCGGGTGTGGAAATGTCGGAGGCTCCGGAGGCCTTTAGCGGTCTACGAATGATCGGCGAACATCAGTACGACCTGATCCTGATGGACCTGCGGATGCCGGGCATGGACGGTGTGGAGGCGATCCAACATATCCGTGCGCGTGATGATTCAAAGTCCGGCGTTCCGGTGATCGTGGTCACGGCCGACATGGGGGCCGACATTCGCGACAATTGCATGAAGGCCGGAGCCGACGATGTGCTGCGCAAACCCGTGGCCATGAACGAGCTGTTCGATTGCATGGGCCGAGTCCTGGCCAGCAAGTCTCAGAACGGCGCGACGTTGGCTTGAGAACGCCTAGACCGCGTTCCGTTTAGGCGCATCCGTCCAAAGGGAACGCGCTCTAGGCGACCTCGTCGGCGACTTCAGCCACGGGAACCACGACCGGCACGGCTTTGATCAGGTTCTTGTTCAGGATGGCGACCGCAGCGTCGCGGTCGATCCGCTCGATGGCGGCGACTTCACGAGCCATACGGTCCAGGGCGCTCTCATAGAGCTGGCGCTCGGAATAGGATTGCTCAGGCTGGTTCTCGGCGCGGTGCAGGTCGCGAACCACCTCGGCAATGGAGATCAGGTCGCCGGAATTGATCTTAGCTTCGTATTCCTGAGCGCGGCGCGACCACATGGTGCGCTTGACGCGGGCACGACCCTTCAGGGTGGTCAGCGCTTGATGCACCACATTGCCCTCGGCCAGCGAACGCAGACCCGCCGTGCGGGCCTTTGCGGTGGGCACGCGCAGAGTCATTTTCTCGTGGTCAAAGGTGATGACATAGACTTCAAGCTCATATCCGGCGATCACTTGGGTTTCGACACCCAGTACCCGGCCAACGCCATGGGCGGGATAGACGACACTGTCGCCGACGACGAAATCGAGAACGGTCTTAGTCATTAGCCTAAAGTCCTTTCAACGCTGTCCGATCCCGATGTGATCAGGTCAACCATGCCCGAAGCAAAACCATTCCGCCCGCTAGCCGTGCGCGGGAATGGGAATTTTCAGACTTAAGATTAGACCTTCAAAACACCCTTCGCCTTATTAGGCGCACTAAGGCCGGGAACGGCTCTTCTGCAACAACGACTCAGTCGGTGGGTTCACCACCAGTCTGTCACCTGTGACATTAACACAAAATTCAGCCGAATGAAAGGCTTGCACCCAAGACCTTGAGCAGGGGTTTCAAGATCCTCCACCCGTGGGGGAGGTGGCCTGAAAGGCCGGAGGGGATTGCAGCCCTCAGACCTGCGCGAACCACCCCCTCAGTCAGCTGCGCTGACAGCTCCCCCAGAGGTGGAGCATTTAGGACCCTCGACCGGGCTTCTCGCTGAAGTATTTCTCGAACTTGCCTTCTTCGCGCTCAAAAGCCTCGGCGTCGGCTGGAGCGGTGCCTTTTACGG
Source organism: Alphaproteobacteria bacterium (assembly GCA_031367205.1). Taxonomy (GTDB): domain Bacteria; phylum Pseudomonadota; class Alphaproteobacteria; order Caulobacterales; family Caulobacteraceae; genus Phenylobacterium. The sequence goes on along the minus strand of JANLPK010000187.1, from coordinate 235 downwards.
TAATGTTCGGCCAGATCTTAGCATAGTCGGTGTTGATCTTCAGCCACTTGCTATCGGCATCGTCCTCGGTGTCGGGTTTGATGGCGTCCACCGGGCATTCGGGTTCGCAGACGCCGCAGTCGATGCACTCGTCGGGGTGGATGACCAGAAAGTTCTCGCCCTCATAGAAGCAGTCGACGGGGCACACCTCGACGCAGTCCATGAACTTACATTTGATGCAGGCGTCCATGACGAT
>JANLPK010000172.1:0-4485 GCA_031367205.1 Alphaproteobacteria bacterium | reverse complement strand
CAAATAGAGCGCAGCCGTCACGATTTCCTCCGGGCGACCGGGGCGACCCAGGGCGTTGTTGGAATGCTGCCGTGCTTCCTCAGTCCAGGCCTTGGCAATGTCGGTCAGAAACGGTCCCGCAGAAATGGTGTTGACCCGCACCTTCGGCCCGTATTCCCGCGCCATCGACACCGTCATGGCATTCAACGCTGCCTTTGCTCCCGAATAGGGCACCACAGCGGGCAAGGGCATCAGCGCGCCGGACGAGGATATGTTGATGATCACCCCGCCGTCGGCCTGGTTCATCCGGTGAGCCACCTGCGAGGCCAAGCGGAATGGGCCCTTGAAGTTCAAGCCCACAACGCTGTCGAACAGCTGCTCGGTCACCTCGTGCGAGGGCACAGCCGGCGACATGCCGGCATTGTTTACCAGGATATCGATCCGTCCGAATTCAGCATAGGCCGCCTCGATCAGCAGGTCGATCTCGGCCCATTTGGCGGCGTGGGCGGCAAATGGCAGGGCGCGTCGGCCCAGCGCGCGCACCTCAGCCGCCACAGCCTCACAGGCGTCGAGCTTGCGGCTGGAGATGATCACGTCGGCCCCGGTCTTGGCGAAGGCGCGGACCATCTCCAGACCCAGCCCCCGGCTCCCGCCCGTGACCAGCGCGACCTTGCCGGTCAGATCAAAGAGATTGTCGCTCATCGTATCCACCTCACCCGCGTCCAATTCATTCGGCTATCCCACCATGACCTTACGTCGGGCAAATAATAGGGCATGAAAAGTCAGTCTTGGGATGACTGGATGGTTGAAACCTCGTCCCGTCTGGCGCAACAAGTTCCATCCATTCACGCGCCAACCCTCGCGCCGCCACGTTCTAAGCAAGGAAATCCCGATGCCAGAAGCTCTCATCATCGACGCCGCCCGCACCCCACGCGGCATCGGCAAGGTCGGTAAAGGTGCGCTCGCCGATCTCCACCCCCAGCATCTAGGCCGGACGGTTCTGGCCGCCTTGGCGCAGCGCAACAACCTAAACACCGCTGAAGTCGACGACATCATCTGGGGCACCTCCTCCCAGCGCGGCAAGCAGGGCGGCGACATGGGCCGGATGGCCGCGCTGGACGCCGGCTTCGACGTCCGCGCCTCGGGCGTCACCCTCGACCGCTTCTGCGGCTCAGGGATCACGGCGGTGAACTTGGCCGCAGCCCAGATCATGGCCGGCATGGAAGATCTCGTGATCGCCGGCGGTTGCGAAATGATGTCCTATACCTCGTCGAGCGCCCCACCTGTGGATCCCGCCGTTGGCCCCATGCTGATGGACGGTGGTAACCTGCACCTGCGCGCACAACATCCCCAGTCTCACCAGGGCATCTGCGCCGACGCCATCGCCACGCTCGAGGGCATCTCGCGCCAGGCCCTGGACGAGCTAGCCCTGGTCAGCCAGCAGCGTGCCGACCACGCTATCCGCAATGGTCACTTTGCCAAGTCCCTGGTCACCGTCTTTAATGACGACGGCTCGGTGGCCCTAGACCACGAAGAATTCCCCCGCCCCCAGACCACCATGGAGGGCCTCTCTTCCCTGAAAGCCTCCTTCGCACCCATGGCCAACATGCCGCTGGACGCCAAGGGCACCACCTTCGCGGGCCTGATCAATCAAGTCTATCCGGACCTCAAGATCGAGCACTTCCACCATGCGGGCAACTCCTCCGGCGTCGTCGATGGTGCCGCCGCTGTCTTGCTGGCCTCGCCGGCCTACGCTGCCAAGCATGGCTTGAAAGCCCGTGCCCGCGTTGTGGCCATGGCCAATATGGGCGACAGCCCGACCTTGATGCTCAACGCCCCGGTGCCTGCCGCCCGCAAGGTTCTGGCCAAGGCCGGCCTGACCGTTGACGACATTGATCTGTGGGAAATCAACGAAGCCTTCGCCGTCGTCGCCGAAAAGTTCATCCGCGACCTCAAGCTCGACCGCGAAAAGGTCAATGTGAACGGCGGTGCCATGGCACTCGGTCACCCCATCGGTGCCACCGGCTCCATGCTGATCGGCACCATGGTCGACGAACTGGAGCGCCGCGGCCTCAAGCGCGGCCTCGTCACCATGTGCGCCGCCGGCGGCATGGCCCCCGCGATCATCATCGAGCGGGTCTAGGGATCAGGGGGCCGGCCTTAGCGGGTCGGCCCTCGCCACTTACGGGCTAATCCATCGGCAACGGGGCGCACGGATGACACTCGCTGAGCTATCGGACATCTCGCAAGCACTTGGTGCGGTTGCGGTCATCGTCTCGTTGATCTTCGTCGCCCTCCAGATCCGCCAAAACACGCGCGCGCTCAAGGCGACCTCGCACCATGCGGTCACTGACAGCTTCAACGCGATCAATACGCTATTCATGAGCGATCCGAAAGTTGCGCGCATTTTTCGGCTCGGCTTGCAATTACGGTGACAGTGCACTTAATTATTTCAGGCTAGGGCCTACGCCGCAAAGTAGAACCATGGCGAAGTGGAAGAAGGAGTTCAGCCCCCCAACACCACCTGTGCCGTGAGTACGTCTGCAGTCGTGCGGACATCGCCGAAGGAGCGATCCAGCAGCCCGGCGCGCTCCAGGATCGTCACATCTTCATGCACCCGGCGATACTGACGCTTCAGACCCACGGCCAAGGCGTTGATCGAATTGGAGGGGTGGCCATGCAGGTGGCGCAACAATCGCACGCGCTCGCCGGTTAGGACTGAGGACAAGGCCTCCCAGGACTCGAAGGAGAGCACCCGCTCTTCTGTAAGATCACCAGACTCTGCACGTTTCCAAGCCGCGACGAAACCCGCCATATCGTGCGCTAGGTCGCCGCCCACAGTGATTTTGACTTCGCTGCTCATGTCTCGCCGCCTCGTTGGGCCGCCACATCGGCCATGAAATCCGCAACCAGCTGCTCCAGGTTCGTGAAGCGGTAGTTTTCCTGTCGATCCCCATAGTGGCGGTGATCGCCCTTGCCAGCCTCGTTGTCGTATCCGACCAGTCGCTCGCCCTCATAGCCATAGAACAGGGAGTATTTCAGACTGTGGGCGGAGCCCCGAACGGGGGATGGAACCTGCCAAATGCGCGCCTGAACAATGTGACCGTCGTCATATTGCCGTTTCAGATCATAGAGCAGTTGCGCCCTTGGCATTGTGAACTCTAGCTTTTAGCAATCATGTCGTCAAATGACATATGTCATGTATCTGGATAACTGATGCGCTCGCTGGCGGAGGTGTTGGAGGGTTTGCAGAACCGGTCGCGCTCAGGTCAGCGCCTTGCTCTCCGCCACAAGCTCCGCCCACCCTTCCGGCGGATTGCCCTTGTCGAGCATGGACCTGAACACCGCATAGGCGTCGCTCTTGGCCCCATAGGTGCGCAGGGTGTCCCGGTCATTGACCCAGGCATAGATGATGATCTTCGCGCGGGTCGAATAGCGGAAGAACAGCCGAAACCGCCCACCGCCGAATTTGGCGCGAAACCAGTGCTTTCGGTCCGGCCCCAGGGTGCCGCCCTGGCGAAACTCCGGGCGGGTCGGGTCACCAGGGATCACCTCAAGCATCAGCTTGCGCAGCGCGGCCAACAGCTTGGCATCGGCGCTCGTGGCATAGCCATCGGGGGTCTTGCGCTCTGCCTTCTCAACCGCCCCCGTCAACCGCTCTAACTGGTCCAGAAACAGGGGATGGGCATAGAGCGTCCAGCCGTTGATGACGGTCATCTCGGCTGTGCGTCTAAAGCGACACGTCACCGTCAATCTCGGCATCGAGATCGACAGGCATGTCAGCGGTCAAGGCGGTGATGCGCGCGGCCAGCTCGGGAGACAAGGCGGCAAGGCCTGCGGGGTGAGCGGCAATGTCCTGCGCCAAGAAATCCAGGAACGGCAAGATCGCCGGATCCTCGCCCTCATCGGCGCGCGACACGGTCACGCCGTCCTGGTCCACGCGAAAGGATATCCGCCCGCCATAATCGACGCCCAAGGCTTGGCGCACTGACTTGGGAATCGTCGTCTGCCCCTTGGCGGTGATGGTGCTGGTTTCTTCCAGGGTGACGGGCATTGGGTGGCTCCAAGAATTGGAGGTATTGTAAGGAATATTTCTTACCAAATCAACTGAAGCGTGGAACTATAAGCAAGCTGACCGGACCGAGGCATTCCGGTGGCAGCGCATGAAACCCTAAGCCCCCACCTTCGCCAACATCTCGCGCCGCAGGATCGCGTTGATCCGCGACTGGTAGCCCTTACCCCCTGAGCGCAGCCAAGCCAGCACGTCGGAGTCGATGCGCACGGTGGTGGAGGTCTTGGTGGGTTTGTAGAACGGGTTGCGCACCGCGTTCTGCCAGAACGTCTCCGGCAGCGCAGGAATGTCGCTGGTATCGACCGCCTCATCACCCATCGCCCGCAAGGCCTCTAGCTCGGCGTGCTGCGCCGCGCTGAGCGGGGGCAAATCCCCCAGATCCACCACAGTCCTAACGACGGTCTTGCTCATAGCGTCTCCTTTCCTTGGGTTCG
>JANLPK010000147.1:0-4610 GCA_031367205.1 Alphaproteobacteria bacterium | reverse complement strand
CGCAGGGCCGAATGCATGTGCCGCACGCCATCGCGGGTGTTGCAGAACACCAGCGCGCCGGGTGCCTCATAGAACCGCAGCACATTGACCACCGCGTTCTCGATCTCGTTAGGGGCCACGCGGATGGCGGTATAGGCGATGTCGCCATGCGCCTGATTGCGCACCTGGGTGTCGATCCGCAGGGCGTCCTTCTGGTAACGCCGCGCCAGGGCCGCGATCTCCTTGGCGATGGTCGCCGAGAACATCAAGGTGCGGCGGTCGGCCGGGGTGGAATCCAGGATTTCTTCCAAGTCTTCTCGGAAACCCATGTCCAGCATCTCATCGGCCTCATCCAGCACGATGACGCGCAAAGCACTAAGGTCCAGATTGCCCCGCTCCAGATGATCCTTCAGACGCCCCGGCGTGCCGACCACGATGTGACAGCCACGCCCCAGCGCCCGTTGCTCTGCGCGGGGGTCCATGCCGCCGACGCAGGAGACCACATGGGCACCGGCCTGGGCATACAGCCAAGTCAGCTCGGCATTGACTTGGATTGCCAGTTCGCGGGTCGGCGCAATCACCAGGGCCAGGGGCGCGCCACCCTGCGGCAGACGCTCATCGTCACCGATCAAGGTCGGCCCGGCGGCCAATCCGAAGGCCACGGTCTTGCCTGATCCGGTCTGGGCGGAGACCAGCAGGTCGCGGCCATCGGCCTCAGCGGCTAGCACGGCGGCCTGAACGGCGGTGGGCTCATCATAGCCCTGAGCAGCAAGCGCGCGCGCCAAGGCAGGATGGACAGCGGGAAACGGCATGGAGGGTCAGGTCCTTGGGCACCGCGACACACACAAGTCACGCGGGCGGGGGTTCATGAGCCTTCGAGCGCCCCGACACAAGCCCAAATTCCTCCCCCACTGGGGGAGGGGGACCACGAAGTGGTGGAGGGGGTTGCAGCCCACAAGCATTTCGGCTCAGATTCCCCAAATCTTCGAGGAAGAGAGTCAGTAACTTGGAAGCCCCTCTCCGCTCCCGTGATCAGGCCAAGACGCTCCGTCGCGCCCTAAGCCTGCCTGAAGTGTTACTCTGGAAGCAGGTCAGAGGCCGTCGCCTGAATGACCTACACTTTCGCAAACAACACCCCATCGGCCCTTATGTGTTGGATTTCTACTGCGACACCGCCAAACTCTGCGTGGAGGTCGACGGTGAGGCGCACAGTGTGGCGGACAGACCCCAGCGTGATGCGCGCCGAGACGCTTGGTTGAAGACGCAAGGCGTGCGAACCCTTCGTTTGCGGGCGACTTACGTGATGGAAAACATGACCGATGCGTTGAGGATGATAGCTGCGGCGGCGGCTGAGCCCGGCTAAACCGCAGTCCCCGCGCTCGTGGGTTTCAGCCCCCTCCACCGCTTCGCGGTCCCCCTCCCCCAAAGGTGGAGGATTTAGAATCCCAAACACAAAAACGCCGCCGACCCTAGGATCGACGGCATTTCCGGTATCTCAGTGGTCTCGAAGCTTAGGCAGCAACCGTCCGACGACGACGCAGGGTCGCGCCGACCAAGCCGAAGCCGGTGATCATCAGAGCCCAGGTTGCGGGCTCAGGAACGGCATTAATGCGGAAGGCGTAGTTCACGCCCGGCTCACCGGCTGCACAAACATCATTGATGTTGCTGTAGCGGTTAAAGCAGCTGTGATCCAACACATAGGCCGAGTAGGACGGACCACCAAAGGGATCATTGTAGCCTGGAGGGCCACTATCCAAGCTAAAGTTTTCAGCCACAGTACCGGTCAGATACTGGCCGTCACCCCAGCCGTCCACGTGAGCCAAGTTGTTGATATTGGCCACTTGGTTGTCGATGGTTGAAATCGCATAGTCGCTGGCTACACCACCGAAAAGCAAGGCGGCTGCCTCTTGAGCCGTGTAGACAGTGGGATTGGTGGTCCAAAGCGCGCCATCTCCAACATGCCATGAGCCAACGAACACCGTGGCAGCGCTCGCCGCACCGGCACCCATTGCAGAAACCGACACGGCCATGGCCGCACCGAGAAGGATTTTCTTGAGTTGCATTTCGAAGTCCCCAGACAAAATACAATGATGAAACAGAGGCGGGATGCCCCGTGTGATTTGCTTATACGCCGCCTTGTTTTGGTCGCAAACCTGAATCGCCTCGGAGGCGAGTAATAAAATCAACTCATTGTTAACGCTGCGACGCATTCCTCCCCCAGCGCCGCAGGTGCGAATTGGGTGGAGGTGGATCGACGCGTAGTGTCGAGACGGAGGGGGTTGGAGTGCGCAGGCGCTCGTGGGCTTGAACCCCCTTGTCTGTTGGGTTGATGCTAGAGTTGGTCTGTCTTCCGGGACGTCTGCTTGGCGGACCAACGCCAAGCAGACTGTCGGTGGAGTGGCCGTCGCCGCCAAAGGGCGCGCACTTAGAACTCTAAGCCGCGTTCTGCAATTCCTGCTTCACGCGCTCAGCTAGGGTCTTGATGTCGATGGGCTTGGCCAGGAACGAGATATTGGTCTCGCCCTCCAGCAGGTCGGAAAACTCGCTCTCCGCATAGCCGGAGATGAACATCACCGGTGCTCCGGCCAGGAACACGCGCGCCTGTTTCAACAAATCCGGCCCTTGCATGCCGGGCATGACGACATCAGAGATCATCAGGTCGATCTTGCCGGCGTGCTCTTCGGCAAGGTCCAGAGCCTCTTCGCCTGACGCCGCCTCGATCACCTCATAGCCCCGCGCCCGCAGCAGCTTGGCCGCCACCCCGCGCACCGCGTCTTCGTCTTCCACGAATAGAATCCGCCCCGCGCCCGACAGATCCCGCGCCTGCGGCCGCACAGGCTTGGCGGCCACCACCACCGGGACCGCACCCTCGACCGGCACATATTCGGGCAGGAAGATGCGGAACGCCGCGCCCTCGCCGGGTGGGGAATGCACGCTGATCCAGCCGTCGGACTGTTTGACGATGCCGTAGACGGTCGCCAGCCCCAGGCCCGTGCCCTCCCCTACCGGTTTGGTGGTGAAGAACGGGTCAAAGATACTGCCGATCACCTCAGGGGGAATGCCTGCCCCGTCGTCAGACACTTCGATCATCGCCTGGTCGCCCCGGGCGTCGGGATAACCCTGGGTCTGGGCCTGCGCCACGCTCAGCCGCGCCACCCGGATGGTCACCGTTGATCCGCCGTGGCTGCGGATCGCATCTCGCGCATTGACCGCGAGATTCATGACCGCAGTTTCCAGCTGCCCCCGGTCGGCTCGCACATGGGGCAAGGCCCGACCATAATCCGTCTTGAGCGTCACATCCTCATGCAGCACCCGGCGCAGCAGAACCTCGAACTCACTGATCAGTTCGCCGAGATCCAATATCTCCCGCTGCACCGTCTGTTTGCGCGAATAGGCCAACAGCTTGCGCACCAGGTCCGCCGCGCGGGTCGAGGTCTGGCGGATTTCGTTTAGGCCCTCATAGGACGGATCGCCCACCGGATGGCGACTGGCCAGCACGTCGAGCTGCATGAAAATAGCGGTCAGCAGATTGTTGAAATCATGGGCCACGCCGCCCGCAAGCTGGCCGATCGCCTGCATCTTCTGGCTCTGGGCCAATTGCAGTTCGATCTGCTTCTGTTCGGACACATCCACCAAATACGCCACCCAGCGACCATCCGACTTCGACAGATAGAGGTGATTGATCTTGGTCGGGTCGCGGGCCAGTCGCACCTCAAGGGCACCCTGATGGCCGCCTTCCAGCTTTTGCGCGGCGTCTGCCCTGCTGCCGGACTCAATCAGTTCCCCGAACGGTTGACCCGCACCGGGATAGCCCGGCATCGCGGCCAGTGTCGGGTTGGCCTCAACCACAACCGCCGAGAACGGGTCCTCGCCTTCCAGCAACGCCGCCCCAAACGGCGAAGCCGCTGCAAAGGCATCCAACACCTTGGGCGGCGGCGCCTTGGCGGCGGCAAAGGCGGCCAGCACCTGAGCCGCGCCGTTAGGTAGGGCCAATGCCTCCGGACCCTGCCCCACCATCCGGACCAGGAAACGACGCGGGCCCACCGCGACAATTGTTGCGGCATGCTCAGCGCCACGCGTGCGGATCGAGGCTTGGCCGATCAGGCCCCGCCTTGCCGATGCCAGGGCCGAGAACAGACTGGATGCCGAGGGACCAGCCTTGGGCAGACGCGGTGTGTCCCCAAACAGCGCCGTCCAGGCTCGATTGGCCGCATGGATCCGGCCATCGGCTCCCGCCAAGACCGCCGGTTCATCCATCGCCAGAATTAGGGCATCGGCGGCGGGTTCAAGCTCTTGAACCTCGTCACCTGTCTTGCGCAGGGCAAAGAAACCCAGGCAGGCCACACCGGCCAGACCGACCAACAGCATCAGGCCTGCCAGGGTCGATGGACCCGCATTCATCGCCGGCACACCGGCAAACCCAACCGCCGCCAGAAACAGCAAGACGACCAGCGCGGTCAGGGGATCAAAGCGGCCTTGTGATCGCTGGGCCATGGGGCGCCCCGAGCGGATTTCAAATGCCCGGGGAACGGCCCGGTCCGAATCAGACATCAGCATACATCATGCTTTGACGCCCAGGGGTTTCGAGGACCCTAATCCTCCCGAAGCGCGAAGCGCAATGTGGGCGGAGT
>JANLPK010000136.1:0-6391 GCA_031367205.1 Alphaproteobacteria bacterium | reverse complement strand
CGCGAACGGAGCGCGCGCGGCGCAGGCTGCGCGCCGTAGGATGGACTAACGGAGGGGGAATGGAATTCAAGTTTCAGCTCCTCGCTTCGAGGTGCCTGCCTGCAAGGTGGGTTTACCCATGGACCCAGCATCGAGCACTCTCGATGCGGTCCGACATCACGATCACCATGATCGTCAGAGGGGCCCGGCCCGCCCAACTCAGTTAGGATAGGCTTTTCGGCTTACAAGGCTTTCAGCGATGAAAAACCGCAATCTCTGCCATGGCGTCCGCTGATCTTCAGAACCGAGCGACTATTTCACCGACCCCGCCAGCACCAGCCCCAAGAACGCCAGGTCCCCGCCGTGGTGCAGATCACGGCCGGAGTCGGTGTCGTTACCCTCCTTGCCGCTGAGCACGATTTGCCGGGTCGAGGCCTCAGCGGGCACCACCGCGCTCACCACAAACACCTTTGGGTTCACCAGCATGCCGCAATAGGTCGGGCTGTTCTTGGCACCCAGCACCTGATGGCAACTGGTCTGGAACACCGTCTTCTTGCCGGTCTTGTCCTCGCTGCTCAGGTCGGGATTGGAACTCATCAGGTTGTCGTCCCGCTGCTGCATGTCGACAATCTGCTGCTTCACCACCGCAATTTCCTGATCAAAGGTCACATCGTGATCATAGATCTGCACGTCCACAACGCCCGGGGCTCCACCGCGTCTGGCGTCGCTTAGGATGGTGCGGCATCGGATGGCAAAGTGTGCGCCAGGGTCGCTGGGCTTGGCGCAGTTCATCGGCACCTTGATCGAGAACTCCTGCGCAGCCAGATTGTTCTGGTGGGCCATCAGGCCCTGTGCATACTCGTCGGCGCTAAGCGTCGGCTTGCCGCATCCGGCCAAGGTCATCAGTAGAGCGGCGACAGATGTGGTGCGGATCAGCATGGCGGTCTCCTTGCGAAGACATGACGCTACGCCACCGCCGATTGACCCTCAAGGCTTCTGCCGCAGCCCGGTCAGCAGGCTGCGATACTTCACCCCATAGAACACCAATGTCTTGCGCCGGCAACGACCACGCCTTGCCCACCAACCCGCAACTCCGGGGTCATCCCAGGCCTATATCGACGACTATGGAGCGTTTATCGTGGCAAACAGTCCGAGGCGGTAACCCAACCAAACGCCGACAGCTCCTGAGGATGGCCCCTGTTAAGCATGACGAAGTAGATTTCACCTATTTCATGCGCCCATGAACTGGACCGGCAGCATAGCTTTCATTGCAGCGTGGCTCGCATCGGGCCTCAGCGCAATTCCAGCGAGCGCCCAGGAGTTCGGCTTGCGGGACTCCGTGTCGGGCGTTCTGGTGGTCGGTGTCGCCCACGGGTCTGGGGAGACACCCGGCTTGGAGGGAGGTTTTGGGAAGCTCGATGTCGGCAACGACAAGAGCCTGCCTTATGCGCAGAGTGTCGTCGCCTGGCACCCCCGCCTCACTCAACGCCTTGGCGCAGTGGTCTCAGTGTCTGGAACGCTGGCGGAGCATGCCACGGGCGGGCTCGATGAGGCCTACTTCACCTTGCGCGCCGATCCGGGTGCCGGCCTGCGGCTCTCTGGCCGGGCCGGGATATTCTTCCCGCCCATTTCTCTGGAGCACGACGGCGACGACTGGTCCCCCCGCTATACTCTCACGCCCTCCATGATTAACAGCTGGGTCGCCGAAGAGGTAAAGACCGTGGGCGTTGAACTCACCGCGCGCGGTCAAGTGTTCAACCGACCTGCGGGTCTGACGGTGGCTGTGTTCGGGGGTAATGACACCTCTGGGGCCCTCCTGGCGTTCCGGGGCTGGGCCCAGCACGATCGCCGGGCGGTGGTCGCGGGGCATTTCAAGATCGCACCCTTATCTGCGATGTTCCAGGGCGGGCAGGGTGCCAACTCCCGCTCAATCGATGAAGTCGACAATCGACCCGGCACCTACGGTCGGTTCGAGGTGGCCGTGAGTGATACCCTAGATATCAGCCTCTTTGCCTATGACAACGGCGGCGATCGCAAGACGATTGTGGCAGGTCAGTACGCCTGGAGAACTCGGTTTGGTCAGGCAGCTCTACGCTGGAACCCCAGTCGCAAGACAGAGGTCATTGCTCAGGCCATGACGGGCAATACCGGCATGGGCAGCAGAATCGGCAGTCAGTATCCGGCCGACATCGGATTTGCCGCCATTTTCGGCCTGGTTTCCAGGGCTGTTGGGCCTGGAAACATCGCTCTTCGCGCGGAGCAATTCTCAATTGATGATCGCAGCTTCAAAGCCACAGACAACAATGCCGAACACGGCTGGTCAGGTACCGCCAGTTGGAGCCAGCCGGTTTCGGCTAGGACTCAAATTGTGGCGGAAGGAACCCTCGCGCAAAGCGACCGGCCAAGCCGAGCGCGCGTCGGCCTATCCCGCGCGCAGACCGCGATCTCAGTGCGTGCGGCGCTCAAGACACAGTTCTAACCCCAGTCAGCCCAGATCCCGCCGCGCCCTTTACGCCGGATTCACTGCCCTGGGCTATTAACCAAGCCAATGGCTACGATCTTGACCTGTCTCGAACCGGCCCAGCCGCAACAATTGCGGAGCTGACGGCGTGTGGACCAGCCTGATTCAGCGCGTCACGAACGCTAGGTTTCTCCGCACAAAGCTGACGGTCCTCTATGCGGGTCTCTTTGGGTTCGTGCTGCTCCTCATCTCCTTTGCAGTCTATTCGGCGGTGTCTGACGCCGCCACGCGCCAGACCCGGCGAGAAATGGTTGCCTCGGGCACGGTATTCGACCGAGTCTGGCAATTGCGATCAGAGCAAATGCGGCAGGGTGCGGCGCTTCTCGCCCGGGATTTCGGATTCCGCGAAGCCATCGCGACAGCGGATAAAGCGACCATCGCATCGGCAGCCGACAATCTGCGGGGCCGCTTGGGCGCAGACTTGGCCTTCATCGTCCTGGTCGACGGCTCGACAATTTCGTCGAAACCCCTGAGCTTGGAGGGGCACACCTCATCCCTGCTTGCGACCCTGAATGCGTCAGAACGACCTTCTGGTGTCTATGTGCTCGGTGCAATTCCCTATCAAGTCGTGGCGATGCCCATCATGTCGCCCGATCTGGTGGGCTGGATCGTTTTTGCGGTTCGGCTCGACGCTGCAGCGATGACCGACCTCGAACGCCTGTCAGCTATTCCCATTCAGGCCAATGTCGCCCACCGCGAAAAGGGCCGTTGGAATCTTGCGCAGACCAATTCGAAAGAGGGCCGATCCAGGCTCAGCGGTCTGCTGGATCAGGCGTTGACCAATCCGTCTCACATTCCAATGACGGTTTCGACTCCCTCCGGCGACGCCATCACCCTGGTCAAGCCCTTGCCCCCGCTTACGACCCAAGACCATTCTGCCCTGGTCTTGACCTATCAGTTGTCCCTGGCGCTTGCGCCCTACCGGCCTCTGATGGTCACCCTTGCCGCCGCCAGCCTGTTTGGCCTGATCCTCGTGATCGTCGGCAGCTGGGGCTTGGCCCGAAAACTGACCGCACCGATTTCCCTACTGGATCAGGCTGTGGGTCGTTTGCAAAGTGGGGGTGAAGTGCAGGTCGCTATCCAGGCGCAAGATGAAATCGGCCGGCTTGCCAGCAATTTCAATCACATGGCCACTGAGATCCGTGCGCGGGAGCGTCGGATCACCCATCTCGCGATCCACGATGCGGAGACCGGGCTAGGAAATCGCCTGTCTTTGGAACAGGCTCTTCAGAGTCGGCTTGGCGTGCCGGACGCTCAGCAATTCCTGGCTGTGTTCGGCATTGATCGTTTTGACCATGTGCGAGGTGCCATTGGATATGCCCTTGCGGCCCAAGTGGTACGCGAAGTCGGTGAGCGGCTCGCTGAATTGCACCCGAGCGGGGTTGTCGCGCGACTATCAACCGACCTTCTAGGCTTGGTGTTTGAGGCCAGGGATGTCTTTGACGCCGAAGCGTCTACGACCGAATGGCTCTCACGGCTTGAGCAGCCCCTTATGATCGCGGGTGACGAGATCGACGTCACGATGACGGTCGGCCTCGCATCCTCAACCGAAAATGCCCCAGTGGCCGATATGATTGAGCGAGCAAACGTCGCCCTGGATCAGGCCCGATCGCGCCGGTCTAAGGTGGGCACCTTCGATGCCAAAGCCTACGGTGATCCGGCTTCCAATTTGGCGCTGATGAGCGGAATGTTGGCCGCGCTCAGTTCAGGTGCCATGGAGTTATACCATCAGCCCAAGTTCGATTTGCGTCGTCGCAGCATCAATGCTGTCGAGAGTTTGGTGCGCTGGCACCACCCCGTGCGCGGCATGCTTCGTCCGGATCTGTTCATACCCATGGCCGAGGAGACCGGCCATGTTCGCGCCCTGACCGATTGGGTCCTGACCCAGGCCATTGAAGATCAAATTACCCTGGCCAAGGCCGGTCATGATCTGGAAGTCTCTATCAACGTTTCTGGACGACTTCTCGGCGACCACGGGTTCGCCGATTTTGTCGAGAGGGTCATCCCACGCGCAGTGGGCAAGCTCTGCTTTGAGATCACCGAAACCGCTGTGATCGAAAATCCCACACTGGGTTTTGAGATTCTGGAACGCTTTCGCAATTGCGGCATTGCCATCTCGATTGATGACTTCGGCTCGGGCCTCTCTTCCCTGGCTTACCTCAAGCAAATTCGTGGGCAGGAACTCAAGATCGACAGGTCGCTCATTGTCGACATCATGCAGAGCCAGCGCGATGCCCTAATCGTTCGCTCGACCATCGAGCTCGCGCACGGCCTGGGGATGAAGGTCACCGCCGAAGGGGTTGAGGACGCCAATGCCCTTCAAATCCTGGCGGCGATGGGTTGCGACAGTATTCAGGGCTATCTGATTGCCAGGCCCCAACCGCTGGGCCGGCTCATGGATTTTCTCAATGAGGAATCACAGGCTCGCGCGTTTGGCTAACTCCGCTTTGGACCGGCGCGCAGGTCGATCACAATCGTCTCGCTCCGACCCGACGGCGGTATCGAGATCGTCTGGGTAATCTGGTTCTTGGGTGTCTTCATATAGGGATGCCAAACGGTCAGGGTCGCGGTCCCTACCGGCAGCTTGCGGATCGCGACCTGCCCGTCGGCCCCCGATTTCCCGGCAAAGGGCGTATCGACCACCACCACATAGGCCAACATGGCGTCATGGATATTGCAGCCTAGGGCCACCACGCCGACCTTGTCGAAGCGCACACTACGGCTCTCATCATGCCCATAGAGTTTCAGCTCAAAGGTCTTGGCTGAGGAAAACGAATAGACATGGTGTCGGACATTGTCGCGGTTGGGAAAGCTCACCTCAGCCCCCACCGGCACCACCGTGACAAAGGGACTAAACTGGATCGCCTGTTGCGCCACCGAATAGGCCCAGGGAAACTTAAACCCCCCACCCCGCGCCAGACCCGCCGGCGAGACCGTCACCACGGCATCCTGCACGGCCTGCCCGTTCGAAGATCGCAAAACAACCGACAGGTCCGCCGCTGAGGCCGAGCCGCCGAACACCAGAGCCGAAGCTAGAATCACCGCACGAACCATGCCCCATAATCCAACACCGATAGTCCCAGTCCAAGCGATGATTGGGGGCGGGGGACATCATTCTTAAATCGCTAAGCCACCTATCGACCGTCTAGCCGCAACCCGAACTCAGTCTCACGCCGCCTCAAAAGCCTAAAGTTGCTGAAGAATTGTCTTGTCGGTGATCTTGCTCTCATCAACCAAGAGGAAGGCCTTAGCCAAGATTGTTGAAAGCAAACCGTCGCCAGAAAATGGGAGGCATATGTTGTTCGCTTCTGGCGGCATGCGATCAGGCACGATGCATAGATATCGATTGCTGGGCCTAATCTGGATATTGCTGGATCCGAAGTGGATCGCATAGGTCTGCCGCTTCCCTTGGACGATCAGGAATTTGTCTGAAATCTGCAGTTTGTCCGCGATCGAGAGTTTGGGGGCAATCCAGGTAACCAATTCTCTTCGGGTCGCTCCGCTCTGACCGAGTTCTCCGAGCGACAAGTGACTCCAGTAGTGCGCGAAGCGACCGTATGGACCCCCATCAGTCCAACGAGGATCATTGGCAACGCTCGCAACGGCAACAAACAGATCAACGTCACGCAGGGCTTCAGAAAATACGATGGGTGCCACCGACGCCAGCTCAACTCGTGTATTTTGGAGATCGACGAAACTGACTTGGTCGGATGTGAGATAGAGTGCGACCCCGGATGCCGTCGATTGATCCTCATCTATATTCTCGACTTGAAATTCCACTCTCAGTTTCTGTTTAGACAATTGGCGAGTCGGCAGATTCCAACTGTCCCAACTGCCCATGAGCCCATAGCTCCAACCCCGCGCCTGACATAGGGCTCGGAATTGGTGTTG
>JANLPK010000050.1:0-17429 GCA_031367205.1 Alphaproteobacteria bacterium | reverse complement strand
CGCCACGGTGCCTAGGCCGTAGAAGAATGAGCCGGGTTCAGCATTGGCAGCGAAGAACTTCAGATCTTCGGTATAGGCCGCAAACAGCACCAGAGCGCCGAGGCCTGCGGATCCAATGGCGTAGCCCTTGGTGACGGCCTTGGTGGTGTTGCCTACCGCGTCGAGCGCATCGGTTGTTATGCGCACTTCAGGCGGCAAGCCGGCCATTTCGGCGATACCGCCGGCGTTGTCGGTTACCGGACCAAACGCGTCCAGCGCGACGATAAAGCCTGCAAGCGAGAGCATCGACGTCGTGGCGATAGCGATTCCGAATAGGCCCGCCAAACCGTAGGTCACAATGATGCCCACGATGATCACGAGAGCCGGAGCCGCTGTTGATTCCAACGACATAGCCAAACCTTGGATGACATTGGTGCCGTGGCCCGAAACAGACGACCGAGCGATCGACTTCACGGGACGGAAGCCTGTGCCGGTATAGTATTCCGTGATCACGACGATTAGGGCTGTGACGACCAAACCGGCGATGCCGCACATGAACAGCTCGTGTGCGCCGAAGGTCTTGGCTCCAACGGTCATTGGCGCGGTGACCAGCTTGTTCATGACCCAATAAATCGCGCCAACCGACAACACGCCGGTGACGATCAGGCCCTGATAGAGCGCGCCCATGATGTTCTGCGACTTGCCCAGGCGGACGGCAAAGGTGCCGATGATCGACGTCACGATACACACCGCGCAGATCGCCAGGGGCAACAACATCATGTTGCTGACAGCGTCTGTGTCGCGGAAGAAGATTGCTGCCAGAACCATCGTGGCGACCGTGGTCACCGCGTAGGTTTCAAACAAGTCTGCGGCCATACCGGCGCAATCACCGACATTGTCACCCACATTGTCAGCAATGGTCGCAGCGTTGCGTGGGTCATCCTCCGGGATGCCGGCCTCAACCTTACCCACCATGTCGCCGCCGACATCCGCACCCTTCGTGAAGATACCGCCGCCCAGACGGGCAAAGATCGAGATCAACGAGGCCCCAAAGCCCAGAGCGACCATCGAGTCGACCACTTCACGGCTGGTATTCACGAGCCCGGCAGGGCCGGTCAGAAAGGCGTAGTAGCCCGCCACACCAATCAGAGCGAAGCCGGCCACAAGCATGCCGGTGATTGCACCTGAGCGGAACGCCAGGGACAAGCCCTTAGCCAACCCTTCGGAGGCAGCCTGGGCGGTCCGAACATTGGCCCGCACCGAGATGAGCATCCCCACGAAGCCTGCTGCGCCGGAGAGAATCGCACCCACCGCGAAACCAATGGCGGCATGTGTGCTGATCAGGAAATTAACGGCGACAAGGATAACAACGCCCACAATGGCAATCGCAGTGTACTGGCGATTTAGGTAGGCCTGGGCTCCCTCTTGGATCGCGGCTGCAATTTCCTGCATCCGTTCATTGCCGGGCGAGGCCCGCATCAGAGATAGGGTCTGAACAATGCCGTAAAGCACAGCCAGCCCGCCGGCACCAATCACCAGCTCAAGCATCAAACTCATATTCAAAGCGCCCCTTTAAGACTGCGCGGAGTAGGCGACGGCGGCGAAAAACGCCCGCGTCCTTGAATTCCTAACCCCATGGATTTTTCCAAAAACTAGAGACGCCGACACGACGCCCCCTCGAAAGACGCGGGAAAGTGCCAAACCTGCGCCGCTCATGCAACGCCTCTTATGAAATCAATGTGTTCGGATGCTACGGTTTGATTTCATCAGCACCCGAGCGCGCATCGATTTTCGGCAATCCGCCTCGCGTTTTCGGCGTTTGGGAAATTATCGTTACGGCCTTGATGTTCTTGGCCCCGGCGATGGCCACAGCATCTCGAAACAGGCTGGCCTGGACCTTGGCCACGTCAATGCTGGTATAGTCTACGCCACTGTTGAAAGGTGTCCGGTGCCCGGCCCGAACCAATGCATCCCGAAAATAGGGCTCTTTCTCGCGAACCTTCGGGGTATTGGCGCTGGTGTTTAACACGACCCGCGCGCTGACGAAGACGTAGTTGACCAATCTACCGCGCGCCACGACGGGCAGTGCCACGGCGGACAGATCGACATATTGACCGCCGGCCTTCGTTTCCTTGCCTTCTTCTTCCTTCTTCGCCGCCAAAACCGGAGTGGCGAAAGTGAGCGTCAGGATGAGAATCAACAGCGACTTTTGCATCCGGCGATCCTGGCTAAATATCCTTGACGATCAATTATGCTGCCAACCGCCGACGCCGGGATCCAAGCGCAGATCGTCCACATGGACCTCCACCCCAGTGGCGATCATTTCACCGATGACAGTCATGCCAAGCGCCATCACATTCTCGCGTGAGGCGGTGCAGACGATCTCATAGTCATCTCCCAGGCTGGCTAGGGTTCTCAGCCCCTCCTGCTGATCCGCCTGACGGCTCATCCACGCTTTCGTCTGGGAAGACAGCGGCATCTTGCTCAAATCGAGTCGAACGCCCAGCCCGCTCGCCAAAGCGACATGAGTAGCGTCAGCGATCAGTCCGTCAGAAATGTCAGCCGATGCGCTGGCAAAACTCCGCAGGCGCTCCCGCAAGTCTAGTCGCGGCTCCGGCAATTGATAGCGCCGTAGCAGAGATCCATCTGGATCATCCAGCTCACCGCGCGCTGCCAGCCAAGCCAGGCCACCATCACCGATGGTGCCGGAAACCATCACCAGATCTCCCCGCTTGGCACCTCCACGGCGCAGCATGCTCCCGGTTGGGACCCAGCCGAGCATTGTCGCCGACACGGTGAGGGGTCCCGGAGTCGACACGGTGTCTCCTCCCAACAGCACCAAGCCGAACTGCTGGCCATCCACGGTTAGTCCGGCTGCGAACTTCTGGCGCTCGGGCCAGCCGAAACGAGGCGACCACGCGGTCATCAGGAAGTAACCGTAGGGTTCAGCTCCCTTGGCCGCGAGGTCCGATAGGTTCACCCGCAGTAGCTTGCGCGCAATAAGATCAGGCGGATCTGTGGCTAGAAAATGCACACCCTCGACGAGGGCGTCCTTGGTGATCACCAGATCAAAGCCCGGTCGACAGGGAATTGTCGCCGCATCATCCAGCAATCCGAGCGCCTCTGGCGCGCCATAGGTCAGCGGACGATAGAGTCGCGCAATCTGCTCAAACTCGTTGAGGACGGAATCAGACCCGGACATCCTGCGCCACGCCATCCAAAGCGCCGTTTACGAAACCAGGCTCTGGGCCCTCGAAGAACGACTTGGCCAGTTCGACATATTCGTCAATCACAACCTCGACCGGGACGTCTCGGCGATGGGACAGCTCGAAAGTTCCTGATCGCAAGATCGCCCGCACGGTGGCGTCCAGACGCTCAAGTCGCCACCCGGCCGCGAGCCGCTTCACAACGGCCGCATCGACTTCTCGTTGTGACCCCACCACGCCGCGCACCAGTTCGGCGAAGAACACCTCGTCGGCGGCGGCCAAGGTGGCGCTGTCATCGCCTTCGACCCGGCGATCAAAGCGGTGCTCGGTGAACTCACGGATAACGGCTTCGACGCCTGCGCCGGAGACCTCCATCTGATAGAGGGCTTGCACCGCTGCCAACCGCGCTACAGACCGGGCCTGTTTGGGACCCGCGCTCATCGGGTATGGCCGAGCAAACGACGTTTCAGTCCGATCATCTCCAGCGCCGCCCGCGCCGCGCCGCCGCCTTTGTCGCTCTCACTGACCCGTGCCCGCGCCCAGGCCTGATCGCCGTCCTCAACCGTCAAGATGCCGTTGCCGATGGCCAAGCGTCTGCCGATTGCGAGGTCCATGATCCCCCGCGCGCTCTCGTTCGACACAATCTCAAAATGATAGGTCTCGCCCCGGATAACCGTACCCAAAGCCACGTAACCATCATACCGCACCCCGGCGGGGCGGTGACCGCCCTCCTCGGCAATGGCGATGGCGGCGGGGATCTCCAGTGCCCCTGGAACACTAACAACGTCGTACTCTGCATCATGGGCCGTGATCACGTCCAAGGCACCTTTCAGCAGCTCATCGGCGAGGTCATTGTAAAAGCGCGCCTCGATCACGAGGATGCGGATTTTGTCTTCGAGCATAGGTTAGGTCCTGTTCGTCATGACCCTTAGGCCGTTTCGCGCCAACGGGCGAGGTAGCGCGCCAACATGTCAATTTCCAGATTTACTCGACTGCCGACCTTTAGGGTCCCCAGAGTCGTCACGTCCCATGTGTGTGGGATCAGGTTTACCCCAAACACGTCATCTTCCACTTCGTTGACCGTCAAGGACACACCGTCCATTGTGATCGAACCCTTGGCGGCGATATGTCGATGAAGCGGTCTCGGAACACGGATCTGGAGACGATGCGAGCCCCCTTCGCTGGCGATTGAAATCACCTCGCCCAAGCCGTCAACATGGCCAGACACGATATGGCCGCCCAGTTCATCTCCAACCCTGGCCGCCCGCTCAAGGTTGACCGGGTGTCCAACCTTCCAGTCGCCAAGGGTTGTCAGGGATAGGGTTTCGCCGGAAACTTCCACTGCAAACCAGCCATCCGATTTCTCGACCACTGTCAGGCAGCAACCTGCGTGGCTGATCGATGCCCCGATATCGACCGTGGCCATGTCATACTTTGACTCAATCTCAAATCGCAGGTCGCGGTTTGTCTCCCGAACCGCGCGAACGCGGCCCACATCGGTAACGATCCCGGTAAACATTCAGATCCTTTCGTAGCGCTCCCACAGGTCATCCCCGATCTGGCGAACGTCAAGTCGTCGAAACCGACGGGCGTCAGCGAGATTGCTAGTCGCAAGATCACCCAGCCCGGGGCGGCCTTCCGCCCCGAGGACTATGGGAGCTCGAAACCACTCCAACTGATCCACGAGCCCTGCCTTGAGAAAACTCGCCGCGACCTGGCCGCCACCTTCTACGAAGACACGTGAAAGTCCGAGCTTCGCCAGTACCTCGAGCGTCTCCATCAGCTCCGGATGTGCCCCATGGGCTTGAACCTGCAACACCTTGACGCCCGCGTCTTCCAATCGAGGACTAGGAGCTCCCGTGCTGATCACATAAGTCGGCACGACTCTCGCTGTTGTCAGCAATTTGCCGACAAGGCGCTGTCGAGTGTCTAGGACCACTCGCGCCGGCTGCCGGCCAGTGTATCCAGCCAACCGGACAGTCAGTTCAGGATCATCGACCAGAGCCGTCTCAACTCCCACCAACACCGCGTCATGCTCGCTTCTCAGCTGATGGACGGCTTCGCGCGCTTCCGGCCCGGTGATCCACTGGCTCTCGCCAGCTGCTGTGGCGATCTTCCCGTCCAACGAGGTGGCGAGCTTAAGTGTAACCAGCCTAGCGCTCATCCTCAGCGCCTTCGCTCAAACCTTCTTCGCCAAGGAAGGTGGCGAACTCGCCTGCTTCGCGGAAGTCACGATAGACCGACGCGTAGCGAACATAGGCCACGTCATCGAGTGCTTTGAGCTGCTTCATCACCAACTCACCGACCACTGACGAGGGCAACTCAGTCTCGCCCATGCTCTCCAATTGCCGCACAATTGCAGAGATCATCCTTTCGATCCGGTCCGGTTCAACCGGGCGTTTGCGGGTGGCAATAGCGATGGACCTCGCCAACTTGTCCCGCTCAAAGGGTGTGCGTCGGCCAGAACGTTTTAGAATGGTCAATTCGCGAAGCTGCACCCGCTCAAAGGTTGTAAAACGACCCTCGCATTCGGGGCACGCACGACGACGACGGATCGCCGCGCCGTCTTCCGACGGACGACTGTCCTTAACCTGACTCTCGGCATGTCCGCAGAATGGGCAGCGCATGATCTAGCCCTCCCGGCCAACTTAACCCCTATTAGAGGGATTAGCTGTAAATGGGGAAGCGTTTCGTCAAGACCAACACCTCGGCGCGAACCTTGGCCTCAACTGCGGAATTGTCGCCACCAGCCGCCACACCGTCCAAGACTTCCCCGATCCAGGCACCTACCTGTCGAAACTCGCCAAGACCAAATCCACGCGTAGTGCCCGCAGGCGTGCCCACCCGCAGGCCGGAGGTCTGCATCGGCGGCAAGGGATCGAAGGGAATGCCATTCTTATTGGTGGTGATCCCTGCCCGCTCAAGAGCTATTTCCGCATCAGCACCAGACACGCCCTTCGGCGTCAAATCCACCAGCATCAGGTGGCTATCGGTGCCATTAGAGACGATCTTGAACCCTGCGCTCTGCAAACTGTCGGCAAGCGCCCTGGCGTTATCGATCACCTGACGCGCATAGACCTTGAACTCGGGGCGTAGGGCCTCGCCAAAGGCCACCGCCTTGGCGGCGATGACATGCATCAGCGGCCCACCCTGCAGACCCGGAAAAACGGCACTGTCGATCTTCTTGGCCAACTTCCTGTCATTGGTCATGATCAGGCCGCCACGAGGGCCTCTCAGGGTTTTGTGAGTGGTCGTTGTGACAATGTGTGCGTGGGGGAAAGGGTTGGGATAGACGCCGGCCGCAACCAATCCCGCATAGTGGGCGATATCAACCATCAACAGCGCGCCCACCGAATCCGCGATCTCGCGAAACCGACCGAAATCGATGGTTCGGGAGTAGGCTGATCCTCCAGCGATCACAACCTTAGGCATCTGGGCCTTGGCGACCTCAGCGGCTTCGTCATAGTCGATCAAATGATCCTGCTGTCGCACGCCATAGGCCACGGGTCGAAACCACTTGCCGGACTGATTGACGCTCTTGCCGTGAGTTAGGTGCCCGCCCGCAGCCAGATCCATCCCCATGAAGGTGTCGCCGGGCTTCATCGTCGCCATGAACACCGCCTGGTTAGCCTGGCTGCCGGAATGCGGCTGCACATTGGCAAATTCACAACCGAACAGCCGCTTGGCTCGTTCGATAGCAATGAGCTCAACTTCGTCGACCACCTCGCAGCCACCGTAGTAGCGTTTGCCCGGATAGCCTTCGGCATACTTGTTCGTGAGGACAGATCCTTGAGCCTCAAGCACCGCCTGGGAGACGATGTTCTCGGAAGCAATCAGTTCGACTTGGTTCTGCTGGCGAACCCTCTCACGCTTGAGGATCTGGGACACGTCGCCATCGGTCTCCTCGACATGTCCTGTGAAGAAGACATCATTGGTATTGGCGACTTGAACTTGGGTGGTCATGTGGGTGTCTTTCGGGAATCGGGGCTCGACCTGGGCGGCTCTTTAGCCTCATCCGGGGTGCGAACCAAATCATGGTGGTGACGATTGTGAATCCCGAATGGCGGGCCACACGCCGACCGTCCCTGCCTAGCTTCAAATCTCCGGGCTGGATCAACGCTAAACTGGTTACGCGGCGTATCCCCCGACGCGCTTGATATTGCAGTGGGCCCAGAGTTTCTCCAGGGCGTTGGCCAGATCTTCCATCATGGCATCGGTGTGGGCTGGAGAGGGGGTGAAGCGCAGCCGCTCGGTGCCGCGCGGCACAGTTGGATAGTTGATCGGCTGAACATAGATGCCGTAGTCGGAGAGCAAGATGTCGGAGATCATCTTACAGTGGATCGCATCACCAACTTCAACGGGCACGATGTGACTAACCGAAGGCATGACCGGCAGCCCGGCCTTTACAAGTTTAGCCTTCAAGGTCGCCGCCCGCTCCTGGTGCGCGATGCGAACTTCATTGTGCGCCTTGAGATAACGGATTGAGGCCACGGCTCCGGCCGCCAGAGCCGGCGGGATCGAGGTCGTGAAGATGAAACCATCGGCAAAGCTACGAATGCCGTCGACGATCACCGCATCGGCCGCGATATAGCCGCCCATAACCCCGAAGGCCTTGCCAAGAGTACCCTCAACAATATCAATCTGGTCCATGACCCCGTCGCGCTCAGCAACGCCAGCGCCGCGAAGGCCGTACATCCCCACCGCATGAACCTCGTCTAGGTAAGTCATCGCTCCATACTTCTTGGCCAGAGCCACGGTCCCTTGCATATCAGCGATATCGCCGTCCATGGAATAGACGCTCTCAAAGGCGATCAGCTTGGGAGCCGCAGGGTCGGCGGCGGCGAGTAACTCTTCAAGATGGGCCAAATCATTGTGGCGGAAAATGTGGCGCGCCCCGCGACCCGAGCGAATGCCCGAGATCATCGAGTTGTGGTTCAAGGCGTCGGAGAAAATGATCAGACCGGGCAGGATCTTGTAGAGCGTCGACAGCGACGCCTCATTCGAAACATAGCCAGACGTGAATAGGAGCGCGGCCTCTTTCTGATGAAGGTCGGCCAGCTCCCGCTCCAACTCCACATGGTAGTGGGTGGTGCCCGAGATATTCCGCGTGCCGCCGGAACCAGCACCCGCCTCATCGATGGCCTTGTGCATGGCGTCCAGCACCACCGGGTTCTGACCTTGACCTAGATAGTCGTTGGAGCACCAAACGATCACCTCAGATGTCGAACCATCGGCTTGAGTCCAGGTCGCTTTCGGAAACTGCCCACGATGGCGCTTCAGGTCGGCAAAGACCCGGTAGCGACCTTCTTCCTGAATGCGCTCTAGCGCAGTTTGGAATGCGAGCTTGTAATCCATCGATATCGATCCGTGCAGACACCCGTCATGCGGGTGCAGCCTTCGGCCCTCTTGTTGCCGGGACCTTATCGCGCCAAGCGGTGTGAATGTCCATATTCCGCAAGGGATTTGACCCTCACAATTCCTGAGGGCGTGTTAAGGGCAAGCGAATGGAATTGACCGCCGAACCAGATCGAGACTGCCCACTCTGTCCGCGACTCGTGGCCTATCGCGCCACCAATCGCGCGGCCAATCCTGATTGGTGGAATGGCCCGGCCCCTTCGTTCGGCGATCCGAACGGGCGCTTGTTGGTGGCGGGGCTTGCGCCTGGCCGTACCGGCGCGAACCGAACCGGTCGACCCTTCACCGGCGATGCGGCAGGCGTGATGCTGTACGACACCCTGCTCAAGACCGGCTTTGCCAGAGGTGCCTATCGCGCACGCCCCGACGATGGACTGGAGCTGGTCGATGCGATCATCTCCAACGCCGTCCGCTGCGCGCCCCCCGGTAACAAGCCCGAGACATCAGAGGAAGACACCTGTCGACCTTTCTTGACGGCGCGCCTCGCCGCCCTTCCCCGGTTGAAGGTCATCGTCACCTTGGGGGATGTGGCGCGCCGCAACGTGCTCAAAGCCATCGGCTTGAAGGCAAATGCAGGCCCGCCCGGTCACGGCACAGAATTTCAGGCCGGCCCCTATGTGATCATGAACAGTTACCACTGCTCCAGGCTCAATACGAACACCGGGCGATTGACTTCAGCGATGTTCGAAGCGGTTTTTCAGCGAGCTCGCGCGCTAATCGATGCCGCCTAGGCTCTTCGACTCCAATACAAGTATCGCCAAGCGGTTTCGAAACCTCCCCGCCGATAAAGCGCTTGCGCACTAGTATTACTTTCTTCCACCTGCAGGAACGCACGACCAATTCCCCGTGATCTGGCCTCAAGTGCCAGCCCGGCAAGTACGCGAGCCCCATATCCTTTACCGCGCTGCGCCATCTCCGTCCGCATGCCATGAAAGCTGGCCCATCCGTGGCAATACGAGCCGCATCCCACGGCAACTGTCCGACCCCCGACGACAACCTGCCCAAAGCGCGCGTCCAGTGATCGGCTAAGCGCTTTGACACGATAGGCACCATCAACCGCATCAAAACCCTCACCAAGGAAGACTGAGGCCCAGGCCTGATCCGGGCGGGTTCCAACGTCAGCTGGGGGCAAGTCCCCTATCCCGATCACCTCAGGAACCTGCGCAATCATCACGAGTGTCGGTTGCTCGGAGACATAGCCGCGACGAGCCAGCGCCTCAGCAACCGGTTCAAGTCCGGCCCGATCGGCAAGTCGAAAGGCGGGGGTCAAACCTCGCTCTTGGAAAGCGATCTCGATCTGACCAAGTTGTTCGACATTTGCGACGAGATCGTGGCTTAGCGGAACAGCGCTGGCCGCGCGCCGGATTGAACCTGGATCGAGCCCAATTAGCCATCCGTCAAACTCCACCATCTTCTCAGGGGCCACCGCCGCCAGCGTCGCCCGTTCGATGGCCTCTATGTCCGCCGGGGCGATCAACCCTTGTCCCGCATCAAGCGGGCCTTATCTCGCTGCCAGTCCCGCTCAGCCGTGGCTTCGCGCTTATCGTGGTTTTTCTTGCCTTTGGCCAAGGCCAATTCCAGCTTGGCTAGGCCCTTGTCATTCCAATAGAGCTTGAGCGGAATAATCGTCCGCCCCTCGCGCTGAACGGCCCCGATCAGCTTGTCGAGCTGCTTGCGGTGCAGCAGCAGCTTCCGGTGCCGGCGAGGCTCATGATTGAACCGATTGGCGTGCGAGAACGGCGGAATATCGGCATTGATTAGGACAACCTCACGCCCTTCAACAGAAGCGTAGGACTCCGCGATGTTGGCGCGCCCGGTGCGCAAGGACTTCACCTCGGTGCCGGTCAGCATCAGACCCGCCTCGAAGCTCTCTTCGAGGAAGTAGTCGTACCGCGCGCGGCGGTTCTCGGCGATAAGCTTGACCATGGGTTCCGCGCCCTAGAGGACGCCCACCTCCCGCATGGCCGTCAACACTTCAGCGCGCGAGACCTCCGACGCGCGCGTGATCGGCAAACGCGTCGCCTCATCACAGAGCCCCAGCTGCGCCAAAGCGAACTTGGTCGGAGCCGGTGAGGCGTCGGTAAACAGAGCTTTATGCAGGCGCACCAAGCGGTCCTGACCGTAAAGTGCCCCCTTCCAATCACCTGTCATCACGGAGTCATAGAACCTGGCGCATTGCTCGGGGGCAACATTGGCAGTCACGGAGATGCACCCATGGCCTCCATGGGCCATGTAACCCAGAGCCGTCGGGTCATCCCCAGACAGCATAGTCCAACCCTCGCGGCAGGTGATCCGCTGGATCGTCGCGCGTGTCATATCGCCGGTTGCGTCCTTGATGCCGACAATGTTCGGCAATTTCGAAAGCCGCGCCAGGGTGGCGTCGCTGATATCCACACTGGTTCGACCCGGAACGTTGTAAACCAACACGGGCAACTGCACCGCCTCATTGATCGCTGAGTAATGGGCGTAGAGCCCCTCTTGGCTCGGCCGGTTGTAATAGGGTGTTACAACGAGCGCGCCATCGGCCCCGACGGTCTTGGCATGTCGAACGAGCTCGATAGCTTCCCTCGTGGAATTCGAGCCCGCGCCTGCGATCACTGGGACCCGGCCCCTGGCCGTGGCAACACATAACTCTACAACCCGCCGATGCTCATCATGGCTAAGGGTCGCAGTCTCCCCCGTGGTTCCGACTGGCACGAGACCGTGAACGCCACCGGCGATTTGGCGCTCGACCAGAGCGACGAACGCGGCTTCATCCACCTCGCCGTCCCGGAAGGGTGTCACCAGCGCGGGGAGAACCCCTCGAAACAACGGATCAGTCATGGTCTGCAAAAAGCCGCGAATTGGAGGCACAGTATTGCGACCTCAAGGAATGTTCGCACACTATGGCGGGGTGGCCCCTTGCTGCAACCAATGGATTGAACTTCCTCGGAGTGAGTGGACTTGTCGGCCATGACCAAGAGCGTGTTCATTTCCAGTTCCGTAGCCGTGCTGCTAGGAGGCGGGGCTTTGGCCCAGCAGCCTTACTCCCCTCCACTGATACAGACGCCTGCGACCGCCTACGCTTCTCGTATTTCGGATGCTGATTCGGCAGCTTTGAAGACAAGTCTTGACGCTAGCCGCCGCGCAGATGTGTCGGTTGCCCGAGGTGCACTGGCTCTGATCTCCGATCCCGTCGCGCGCAAACTGGCAACTTGGGTGCTGGTCGACGGTAACGCCGACAGCCTCAGTTTCTTTGAGCTGGATCAGGCGCGACGCGACCTCGCCGGCTGGCCGCGCGCCGCGAAACGCCAAAGCGCCGCTGAAAAACTCCTGGAGACATCAGGTCAGACGCCCGCCCAGATCCTGGCGTGGTTCGGAGGCGGCGCCCCCCAAACGCCAGAAGGTGTTATGTCCCTGGCCAGCGCCTATCGGCTAAGCGGTCAATACTCTGAGGCAAAAGACCTTGTTCGGAAGGTCTGGCGGGAACGGATTTTCGACGAGGAACAACAAGAGCGCATGCTGGCGCGCTTCGGCGACGGGCTCAGTGTGGAAGACCACATCGCGCGCACCGACAATCTGCTCTATGGCGGTCGCGGCACGGCGGCTCGCGACATGATCAAACTCTTGCCGCCCGACCAGCAACACCTTGCCCAAGCCAGAATGGCCCTACGGCAGAACGCTAGCAACGCCCAGGACCTAGTCGATGCCGTGCCGAGTGATCTCGCGCGCGATCCCGGCTTGGCGTTCGAACGGGCCGCCAACTATCGTCGTCGTGGACTTGACGATCAGGCTGCAAGTCTAGCCCCAGACTTCCCGCACACCGTAACAGGTCCGGAGATGGCCGCTCGGGTCTGGGACGAGCGCTATCAACTTGTGCTGGCCGCTCTGCGCAAAGGCGACTCTCGAGCCGCCTATGCCGCTGCCGCCAACTCGGGCTTGACCAGCGGTGCCGACGCCGCCGAAGCCGAATTCTATGCGGGATGGATCGCTCTGACTCGGCTTCACGATCCCGCCAAAGCCGAGATCCATTTCAAGGCACTGGATGCCATCGGTTCGTCGCCGATTACTCGAGGACGGGCGCTCTACTGGCGTGGCCGAGCGGTCGAGGCCCTTGCTGGACCCGATGCCTCATCAGTATTTTATTCTGCGGCGTCACGTCACAACTCGACATTCTACGGGATCCTCGCCGCCGAGAAGCTTGGCGAAACGACCCTCAGCCTCGGATCAGACCCCAAAGTCACCGAGGCAGATCGTGCGCGTTTCGAGGCACGTGAGACGGTTCGCGCCGCCAAGATCGCTGTAGAATCTGGTGACAGAGATCTCTTCCGCGCTCTGGTCTTAGCTTTGGACGATGTGTTGCCCTCTGCCGAGGAAGAATCGCTGCTTGTCGATCTCGCTCGAGGTTATGGCGACCAGGACACTTCGATGCGAGTCGCGCGCACGGCCGCGCAACGGGGTTTCATCCTGCCTGACCGCGCCTATCCTGTGCGCACACCGCCCGATGCCCCTAGTGGTGCGGAACCTGCTCTCGTCCTTGGGATTACGCGGCAAGAAAGCAACTTCGACCCGCTTGCCCATTCCGGTGCCGGTGCGCGCGGGATGATGCAGCTGTTACCGGCCACAGCCGCTATCGTTGCGCGTCGGAACGGCATGAGCTTTTCAACCGGCTTGCTCAATGACCCTGAATACAACATGCGCCTAGGCTCAAGCTATCTGGGCAGCATGGTTCAAAGCTTCTCCGGCTCCTATGTCATGGCAATAGCCGGCTATAATGCCGGGCCCGGCCGCCCGGTGCAGTGGAGCAGTTTTTGCGGCGACCCGCGAGGCGGAGGAACCGATCCCATCGACTTCATCGAGTGCATTCCATTCTCAGAAACGCGCAACTACGTCATGCGGGTTATGGAAAATATGGCGATTTATCGCGCTCGGTTGAACGGCGGCTCAGCGCCTATCACCCTGAGCTCCGATCTCAAACGTGGCAGCTATGTCTACGCCCCGGTGACCGTGCCGTCCACGCCGCTTCCCATCGGCGGCAGCAACCCGCCGATCCCGAATCCTTAGTCGGCGACCAAGCCGTGCATCAGGCTGTCCAGCATTACCCTTAGTAACACCACCCTGGGAGCCCATTCCCGGTCGGGTCGGGTAATCAGCAGCGCCACCATGCCGTGACAAGCGGCCCACAGGACTTGGGCGGCGGAGTCGGCGTCACCGAACCGAAGTCGGCCTTCGGCCGCGATTTCCCGCACCACGCCGGAGAATATCTCATAGCTGCGGGCCGAAAGCTCAGCCAAGCTGTCGCCCAATACGTCAGAGACCGGCTGTACAGAGGAAAACACCAACTGATAGGCGTTGGGATGCTCCAGTCCCCAGCGCATATAACTGTCCAGCATCTGGCTGACTCGATTGACTGGGTCCATTGGCTTGGCCGCGATCTCAGCATTTCGGGTCAAGAGCTGGGTGATCGTGCGCTCTGATATCTCTAGCAGGATGCAACCCTTGTCTGGGAAGTGCATGTAGAGCGCAGTTGACGACACACCCACTTCATCGGCGATCTTGCGGATCGTCGCACCCTCATAGCCCTGAGCAACAAATATGCGCTCGGCGGCCTCAAGGATCTCGGCGCGGCGCAGGTGGCCGTCACCTTTAGGCTTGCGCGCCGAGCGAATTGTAGTGGTGATCTCCGTCACAATTGACCTTCCGATGCCCCAAGCCTCTACGGGACCCTGAATCCCAAAAAACTTCAAGCCCGTAGCCTAAAGAACCCTAGAGATTACCGTGACTAAGCTCCCCTTGATCAACCGGCGAATCCTTCTCCGCTTGATCTCCCCGCAACCCTAGGCATGATCGCACGACATCAGGGAGACCCACCATGGCCGACGGCGCTCAAGACCTTGCCCGCGCAGCCCGTGACCGCGCCTATTCCACCTCGCTCACGGATTTCAATGTCGCCGAATTGAGCCATTTCACGTCCGATACCCATTGGCCCTGGTTTGAACGCCTGCGTCGGGAAGAGCCGATCCACTACTGCGCCAATAGCGACTACGGCCCCTATTGGTCGGTGACGAAGTTCAACGACATCATCGCCGTCGACAGCAATCATGAGGTCTTCTCCTCCGCCTCCGAGAACGGCGGGATCATGATTGAGGACGGCTATGAGCCGAGCGCCAGCTCCAGCTTTATCGCCCTTGATCCGCCAACTCATGACGAACAACGTCGGGTGGTCACGCCGATGTTCTCAAGCCCAAGCATGCACAATCTGGAACCCCTAATCCGGTCTCGCGCCGCCCAGATTCTCGACGAGTTGCCGATCAACGAGACCTTCGATTTCGTGGACAAGGTCTCCGTGGAGCTGACCAGCCAGATGTTGGCGACCCTATTCGACTACCCCTTTGAACAGAGGCGCATTCTGCCGCGTATCTCAGACATGATCCTCGATCGCCCACCGCCCGGCACGCCGATCGCCGAGATTGAAGCCCGCAATGGCGCGATGATGGCCATGGCCATGCCCTTCGTCGAGCTATGGAATGCGCGCAAAGACGCCCCGCCCAGCGACGACCTGATATCCATGCTGGCCCACGACCCAGCGACCAGGAAGAGCGATAATCCGAGCCACTATTTCGGCAATATCATTCTGCTCACCGTGGCCGGCAGCGACACCACTCGCCACTCCATTTCCGGCGCGCTCATGGCCTTCCAGGAAGACCCTGACGCCTATGATCGCCTGCGGGCCAACCCGGCCCTGCTGGAAAGCGCTGTCCCGGAAATCATCCGCTACCAAAGCCCCGTTGCCCACATGCGGCGAACCGCCATGGCCGACATCGAGCTTGGCGGAAAATCCATCAAGAAGGGCGACCGAGTCGTCATGTGGTACGTCTCGGGCAATCGCGACGACGAGGTGATCGAAAATCCTGATCGGTTCATCATCGACCGCGAACGGCCGCGGCAGCACGTCGGATTCGGATTTGGCATCCACCGCTGCGTCGGGAGCAGGCTGGCCGAAATGCAGTTGAAAGTGGTCTGGGAAGAGATTCTCAAACGCTTCAAACGGATCGAAGTTGTCGGTGAGCCAAGGCGCCTACGATCCAATTTCGTAAAGGGCTACGAGACCATGCCCGTGCGGATTATCGGCTGATAACGGCTGCTGGCTTGTCGGCTGGTGCCATAACCGTCTAATCCCAGGCCATGACTCCCCGCCCGCCCAAGGTCGACCTCGCGCCCAGCATCATGCGCACCGCCGGTTGGACCGACTACGCATTGGTCGACAGCGGCGACGGCAAGAAGCTGGAGCGCTATGGCCCCTATGCGGTGGTGCGACCCGAACCCCAAGCTTTGTGGTTCCCCAAACTGTCGCCCGAGGTCTGGGCCAAGGCCGATGCGGTATTTGATCCAAGCGATGAGGAAGACGCCGGTCGCTGGCGCTTCTTGGGCAAGCCCCCCGAAACTTGGCCCATGCGCTGGGGTGATGTCACTTATCACGGGCGCTTCACCGCCTTTCGCCATCTGGCCTTTTTCCCCGAGCAGGCCGCCAATTGGGAATGGCTGGACGCTCAGATCCACGCTTTCAAAGGTCAGCCTAAGATTTTGAACTTGTTCGGCTATACTGGCGTGGCGAGCCTAGTCTGTGCGGCTGCCGGAGCTGCGGTCACCCATGTGGATGCCTCCAAGAAGGCCATCGGCTGGGCGCGCGAGAACGCCACCCTGTCGAGGCTCGACGACAAGCCGATCCGTTGGATCTGCGAGGATGCGCGCCGCTATGTCCAGCGCGAGGTTCGACGAGGCAACCGCTATGACGGCATCATCTTAGACCCGCCGAAATATGGCCGGGGACCTGACGGCGAGGTCTGGAAGCTCTTCGAAAACCTGCCTGAACTGGCGACCCTGTGTGCAGAGTTGCTCTCTGAAAACGCCGCATTCCTGCTGCTTAATGCCTATGCCGAGCGCATCTCTGGCGCTGCTTTGGCCGGATTGCTGAGCGACAAGCTCGCGTCTCGGGGCGGGCAGATCGCTTGGGGTGAACTGGCCCTCACCCAAGACGACGCCACCCGCGAGGTCGGCATGAGCTTCTTTGCCCGGTGGACACCGTGAGCGACCGCGTCGTCACCTCGCTAAGCAACCCCACGGTCAAGGCCGTGCGCGCCCTACACTTGCGCAAACATCGCGATGAGACCGGCCAGTTCGTCGCCGAGGGCCTGAAGATCATCACCGAGGCCGTCGAGCTTGGCTACGCCCCGCATGTGCTGATGTATGGCGATGAGGCCGTGGGTCATCCGCTCTTGCAGAAAGCCATCGCCGCGACCCACGCCCAAGGTGGCGAAGTGATCGCCGTGACCCAAGACATCCTGGCCAAGGTCTCGCGGCGCGATAACCCCCAGGCCGTCGTTGGGGTTTTCGGCCAGGCCTTCTCGCCCATCGAAGATCTCGACCCCGCGAGGGCCCTGGCCTTCGTCGCTCTGCACCGGGTGCGAGACCCCGGCAACCTGGGCACCATCGTCCGCACTGCCGATGCGGCGGGCTGCGGAGCGGTGATCTTGGTCGGCGAATGCTGCGATCCCTATTCGGTGGAGGCGGTGCGGGCCACCATGGGCTCCATCTTCGCGGTGCCGATTGCTCACGCAACAGAGGATGCATTCGCCACCTGGCGGGCAGGTTGGCCAGGGTCCGTGGTCGGGACCTTGCTCAGCGCGACGGTGGACCACAGCAAAGCGGTGTACACCAAGCCCACCCTGATCCTGATGGGCAATGAGCAGCAGGGCCTGACTCCCGATATGGCCGCGCTATGCGACGTCAACGTCAAGATCCCCATGCGGGGCCGCGCCGATAGCCTGAACCTCTCGGTGGCGACCGGGG
>JANLPK010000045.1:0-8742 GCA_031367205.1 Alphaproteobacteria bacterium | reverse complement strand
TGGCCCACTCTGCCGGTGCCGTCCAACTGGACCATGCATGGCTATGACAGGCCACACTACACCAATGTCCAGATGCCCTTTGATCTGGCCCCGCCCAATGTGCCGGACGACAATCCGACGGGGCTCTATCGCAGGACCTTTGAACTTCCGGCGGGATGGGATAGTCGGCGGGTGGTGCTCAATGTTGGGGGCGCGGAGAGCGTGCTCTATGTGTGGCTGAACGGTCAGGCCGTGGGCATGGGCAAGGACTCGCGGCTGCCGCATGAGTTCGACCTGACGCCGTTTCTAAAGGCCGGCGAGAACCTGCTCTGCTGCGCGGTGGTCAAGTGGTCGGACGCCACCTTTATCGAGGACCAAGACCAGTGGTGGATGGGGGGCATCCATCGGGAGGTGTTTCTCTACGCCACGACCAAGACCTATATCGCCGATGTGTTCGCGCTGGCCACGCCAGACGAGGGGTTCCAGGACGGGGCGCTGAGCGTCACCACCAAGCTAGGGTTTTCCGGTCCGCCGATCAATGGCTGGTCAGTGCAAACGCAGCTCTTTGACCTTGAGGGTCGGGCTCTGCTGGACGAGCCGCTATTGGACCGGGTGCGGGCCGACAATCGCAGGCACAACCCCTATCGCGGGCCGCTGAGCCAAGTGACCCAAACCGCCAGGGTCGCGGCACCTCTGCTGTGGTCCAGCGAGGCCCCGAACCTTTACACCGTGGTGGTCAGCCTAATCTCCAGCGAGGGTGATGTGGTGGAATCCACCTCTTGCCGCGTCGGCTTCCGCCGCATCGAGATGGGCGACCGGGCGCTGCTGATCAACGGCAAGGCGGTGATGATCAGGGGGGTCAATCGCCATGAGCATGACCCGGTCACCGGCAAGGTGATCAGTCGCGAGAGCATGATCGTCGATATCAAATTGATGAAGCAATTCAACATCAATGCCGTGCGCGCCTCGCACTATCCCAATGCCGAGGCCTGGTATGATCTCTGCGACGAATATGGCCTCTATGTGATCGATGAGACCAATCTGGAATCCCACGCCTTTCTGCACACCATGTGCCGCGACCCGCGCTATCTGAGCCAGTTCGTAGAGCGCGGTTCGCGGATGGTGGAGCGGGACAAGAACCATGCATGTATCATTGCCTGGTCGCTGGGCAATGAGAGCGGCTATGGCCCCAATCATGACGCTATGGCGGGCGTCATCCGGGCGCTCGATCCCTCGCGGCCCCTGCATTATGAGGGTGCGACCTGGGTCTGGAATGAAGTCTACACGCCGATCCCCAAGGGGCTGTTGGAGGACCCCATCAGCCGGTCGGGCATGCGGGCCAGCGACATGATCTGCCCCATGTATCCACCCATCGATAGCTTGGTGGCCTGGGCGCAGGCTGATGACCCGGGTGACCGTCGCCCGATGATCCTGTGCGAGTACTCCCATGCCATGGGCAATTCCAACGGCAGCTTGAGCGACTATTGGGCGGCGTTTGAGGCCCATCCTGGTCTGCAGGGCGGGTTCATGTGGGAGTGGTGCGACCACGGCCTGACCCAGCACACCGCCGATGGCCGGGCATATTTCGCCTATGGCGGCGATTTCGGCGACACGCCCAATGACCTCAACTTCTGCTGCGACGGGATCGTTGGCGCTGACCGGGTGCCCCATCCGGGGCTTTGGGAGTTGAAGACCCTGGTCCAGCCCGTGGGCGTGCGCTGGATCGAGGCGGCGACCGGGCAGATCGAGGTGCTGAACAAGCGCGATTTCGCAGACCTCTCTGATCTTTCAGGGACTTGGGCGCTTGAGGTGGACGGCGAGGTCGCGGCGCATGGCGAATTGCCGAGCCTGACCACCTTGCCCGGGGCGGTGAGCGTGGTTAGGTTGCCCCTGCCCCGCCCCATAGTCTTTGAGGGCCAGGAGGCGTTCCTGATGGTTCGGTTCGCCCTGGCGGGCGATGCCGGCTACGCGCCTGCCGGCCATGAGGTGGCCTGGTCCCAATTGCCGGTGAGTTTGCCGACCAAGCCCAAGGCGCGTGCCAAGCCCGTCTCGGTTATGCCCTTGACTCTGAAGCGCAACGGCGAGCGGGCCGTCGTCACCGGTCGGGACTTTGAACTCAGCTTCTCCGCCGACTCTGGGATGGAGCAGATGACCAGGGGGAATCACCTGGTGATCATCCTAGGACCGCAGCTGCAGATCTGGCGAGGCGCGACTGACAATGACGGTATCAAAGGCATGCCGCGCCAAGCAGAGAAGGCGCTGACCAAATGGCTGGAGGCAGGCCTGGACCAGATGACCGTCGGCCGGGGCAGGCTCGAGACCTCTCAGGAGGACGGCCAGGTCACGGTTCATCTGCGCCAGGTCGGGTCATGTGGGGCGGCGGAGCACGCCGTGATTTTCGACCACACCTACGTGATTTCAGGTGACGGGCGGGTGCAGGTGGATTGCACGTTCTATGTGGATTCGGTCCTGTCAGACCTGCCGCGATTGGGCGTCACCCTAACCTTGGCAGACGAGTTTGAAGGCCTGGAATGGTTTGGGCGCGGACCATTGGAAAGCTATTCCGACCGCAAGCATGCGGCATGGGTCGGCAAGTTTGCCGGCACTGTCAGCGACCAATATGTGCCCTATGCCATGCCCCAGGAGCACGGCAACAAGACCGACCTGCGTTGGATTGAACTTAGGTCGCCAGACCTCGCAGTGCGATTTAGCCCGAGTGCGCTCTGCGAGGGCTCAGCCAGCCGGTTTGCGCCGCAGGACCTGTTCGCCGCAAAGCACACCACCGACCTGGCCCCGCGCAAGGAGGTGCGGGTCAATCTGGATGTGGCGCAGCGTGGCCTGGGCACCGCCAGTTGCGGACCCGACATCCTGGAGCAGTACCGGGTCGGTGCTGGGACCTATCGCTTAGCGTTCGATATCGATGTCTTGGGAGCCTGACCCGGCGTCACCCTTTACCTGCCGAACGTCAGAGGACAAAGAGGCCCGACCTGCCAACAATCGGAACCGAGCCCATGTCTGACTCCCTAGTAGCCGACTATATCATCGTGGGGGCGGGCTCCGCGGGCTGCGTCTTGGCCAATCGGCTGAGCGCGGACAAAGCCAACCGCGTGCTGTTGCTTGAGGCCGGCGGTGATGACCGACCGACCCGCGAGCCCAGTCAGTTCCTATCGAACGTGATGATCCATGTGCCGGTGGGTTATGCCCAAACCCTGAAGGACCCCAAGGTCAATTGGCTCTATCCGACGGAGCCTGATCCGGGCACCGGCGACCGGGTGCATGTCTGGCCTCGCGGCAAGGTGTTGGGCGGGTCATCCTCGATCAATGGCCTACTCTATATCCGCGGTCAGCACGCCGATTATGACGGCTGGCGGCAGCTGGGCTGCACTGGCTGGGGCTGGGATGATGTGAAACCCTATTTCTTGCGCTCGGAGAACCAGGAGCGCGGTGCCAGCGCCGATCACGGGGTCGGCGGACCGCTCAATGTGTCGGACGTCACGACCAAGCACGAGGTCTCTGACGCCGTGGTCGAGGCCTGCGTCGAGGCGGGTATTCCGCGCAGCGCAGATGTGAACGGGGTCGATCAGGAGGGGGTCTCCTATTACCAGCTGACTGTGAAGAACGGCCAGCGGTGCTCGGCGGCGGTGGCCTATCTGCATCCGGTGATGGGACGGGCGAACCTGTCGGTCGAGACCCGAGCCCTGACCACCAAGGTGATCTTTGAGGGCAAACGGGCCGTCGGCGTGGAGTACCTGCAAGGCGGGGTGCGCAAGGTGGCGCGCGCCACGAAAGAGGTGATCCTGGCCGGCGGGGCGATCAATTCGCCGCAGCTGTTGCAACTGTCCGGAGTCGGGCCCGGCGCTCTGTTGGCCGAGCACGGTATTGAGGTGGTCAGCGATCTGACCGGAGTCGGTGAGAATCTGCAGGATCACTATGTGATGGCGGTGACCTATCGACTGAAGGTCGGGACCATCTCCGTCAACGAACTCACCAAGGGTCCGCGCTTCCTTGGCGAGGTGATGAAGTATGCTTTCCAGCGCAAGGGCCTGCTGACCCTGTCGGCAGCACACGTGGCGGCGTTTTGTAAGTCGCGGCCGGACTTGGCGGGACCTGACATCCAGTTCCACATCCTGCCCGCCTCACAAAACCTGGAAAAGGCTATGGTCGAAGGCAAGATGGAGCTGGATAGCGAGCCGGGTCTGACCATTGCGCCCTGCCAAGTGCGACCCGAGAGCCGCGGCACCATCCGCATCAAATCCGCCGACCCT
Source organism: Alphaproteobacteria bacterium (assembly GCA_031367205.1). Taxonomy (GTDB): domain Bacteria; phylum Pseudomonadota; class Alphaproteobacteria; order Caulobacterales; family Caulobacteraceae; genus Phenylobacterium. Next base: position 4,498 of record JANLPK010000045.1, on the reverse strand, counting down.
ACCGTCTATCCGGCGATCGCGCCCAACTATCTGTCCGATCCGCTAGACCAAGAAGTGGCGGTGGCCGGGCTAAAATGGGGTCGCAAGATCGCCAGTCAGCCTGCGCTCGCCCCCTGGATCGATCACGAGATGCTGCCGGGACCAGACTTCACCACCGACGAGACCCTGCTGGGCTATGCCCGGATGGCCGGGTCGACCATCTACCACCCGGTGGGGACCTGCGCGATGGGCACTGGGCCGCGCGCGGTGGTTGACGCACAACTGCGGGTTCGCGGGGTTGAGGGTTTGCGGGTTGTGGACGCCTCGGTCATGCCGCGCCTGGTGTCAGGCAATACCAATGCACCGACCATCATGATTGCGGAGAAAGCCTGCGACATGATCCTTGGCAGAGTTGCTGCCTAGCTTGAGGCACGCTGATTAATCCGTTCGACTTGAGCGGCGGTAAGGTCCGATAATCACAGCTGATTCGGACGGGCGAAACATGCGACGTCTTACCTTGCCTCTGCTGACCGCCAGCTATTTCAGTCTGGCCCTGATCCTGGCTCTGCTGTTGTGGCGGAACGGAGGGGGCTGGGGTGCGGGTCTAGCCGCCATGGTCGGTGGGCTGGGACTCTGCTTTGCCTTCCACGGATTGATCGGTCGAGCCTTTGAAGTAACCGGCCTGCGCCGAGAGCTTGAGGCCATTCGCCAGGCCCACCGGATCATGATCGATCAGATGGAGGCTGTGGACGGTCGCATCGCCGACGTGCTGGAGACTGCCGCCAAGGACGCTAGCCGCCGCTCCGATGAACTGACCAACGAGGTTCATCTGTTGGAAGATCTTGTCCAGCGCATGGGTCAAAAGCTGGACGAGCGGATTGCGGCACCGCCGCCGCCCACCGCCCAGGGTCGCGACCAGCAGCAACGCCAGTCGGTGGCCCTGTTGCAGACCGTGCGAGAGGCCTTGGCCGAGAACCGGGTCGATCTCTATCTGCAGCCGGTGGTCAATCTGCCCCAGAGGCGGACCATGTTCTATGAGAGCTTCTCGCGCCTGCGCGATGAGACCGGGCGGGTGATGATGCCGGCGGAATACCTCTCGGTCGCCGAGCCCGAGGGTCTGGTCACCGCCATCGACAATCTGCTGCTCTTCCGATGTGTGCAGATCGTGCGGCGTCTGGCCAAGACCGACAAGAAGGTGGGGATATTCTGCAATGTCTCCATGGCCAGTCTGGCTGACGAGACCTTCTTTCCGCAGTTCCTGGAGCTGTTGTCGACCAACCGCGATCTGGCAGGCGCACTGATCTTCGAGGTGGGACAGTCGGCGTTTGATTCTCGTGGCTCCATTGAGGCGCGCAACATGGGCAAGCTCGCCGAGCTGGGGTTCCGGTTCTCCATCGACAAGATCGTCGACCTGGATTTGGATTTCCAAGATCTGGCGCGCTCGGACGTCAAGTTCCTGAAAATCGGGGCCGGCTTCCTGCTCGACCAGCTGACCGATACCGAGGACGGCCTGATCCTGAAATCCATGCCCGACCTGGCGGCCCAGGACTTCGCGGCTCTGACCCGACGCTACGGCGTGGAAATCATCGCAGAAAAGGTCGAAGCCGAACGGCAGATCGTCGATATTCTGGAGCTGGATATCGCCTATGGTCAGGGCCATTTGTTCGGAGAACCTCGTGCCATTCGCGATGCCGTCTTGGCAGAAGCCACGCCGCCTAGCGACTTCAATCGCTCGACGCTCAAGCGCCGTCGCACCGGAGCTGCGGCCCGCGCCAGTTGACCCCACGCTCTCGGCCCGCTACCGCGCCAAGCCATGACCGTGCCCCAGATCATAACCGGCCTTTCGCAAATCGCTGACCGCTATGACGTCATCCTCTCTGACGTTTGGGGGGTGATCCACAATGGCCGCGAGAGCTATGCGGAGCCCTGCGCGGCGCTGGCACGGTTTGGGATCGAGAACGGGCCGGTGTTGTTGATCTCCAACGCCCCGCGTCCCTCAGCCGCGGTAGTGTCACAGCTCGATGAGCTTGGCGTGCCGCGCCCCACCTGGAGCGCCTTTGTGACCTCCGGCGACGCGACGCGCATACTGCTCAGCCAACGTGCGCCGGGTCCGGCCTGGGCCATCGGGCCGGAGCGGACGGAGGTGCTTTATCACGGCCTGGACATGAGCTTTGCCGGGCCGGAGGACGCAGCCTTCATCGGCGTGACCGGACCCGATGACGATGAAGTCGATGTGCCCGAAGACTACCGGGCGCGGTTCGAGGTAGCCGTCGCGCGGGGCCTCGTCATGGTCTGCGCCAACCCCGACATCGTGGTGCAACGGGGCGACAAGCTGGTCTATTGCGGCGGTGCCTTGGCCCAGCTCTATGCCGCCATGGGCGGCACCGTCGAGATGGCCGGTAAACCGCACGCGCCGATCTATCATATGTGCCTGGCCGAGGCGGAACGTTTGCTGGGCCGCCCGGTGGACCGCAAGCGCGTGCTCTGCATCGGCGACGGCATGCCCACGGACCTCAAAGGTGCCAATGAGCAGGGCCTGGACGTGTTGTTCGTGGCCAGCGGCATCCATGGGGCAGAGACGATTGGGCCGGACGGCCTGCGCGTTGCGGCCACCGCCGACCTGTTAGCCGGGGCCGGAGTCAGTGCCGCCTATGCCATTGCCGATCTGGTTTGGTAGAGCGGGCTTCGCATTGCCGCCTAAGGCCGCTAAGTAGTGCGAACGCTCCAGGAGGCCACGTGCAGGGACTGTATTTCGAAGATCTGAGTGTCGGTCAGACCGCCACCATGACCCGCGCCGTCAGCGAGGCCGACATCACGGCCTTTGCCGCCGTCTCCGGCGACAACAATCCGGTGCACTTAGACGAAGCCTTCGCCCAGTCCACCATGTTCAAGGGCCGGATTGCCCACGGCATGTTGTCGGCGGCCTATATCTCCGCAGTGATCGGCACCCAGTTGCCAGGGCCGGGCGCGATCTATTTGTCCCAATCCATGAAGTTCCGCCGCCCGGTGAGGATCGGCGATGAGGTGGTCACCACCGTCACCATCACCGCCCTGGACACCGAGCGCGGCCACGCCACCTTCGCCACGGTCTGCCAAGTGAACGGTAAGAGCGTGGTCGAGGGCGAGGCGCTGATCATGGTCCCGAAAAAGGGCGGTTGAGGCGATGCGTGTCGTGCATGGCTGGAAGGGGCTGATAGGGGCCGACCGGGGAGCTAGCATCGCGCTCGGCAATTTCGACGGCGTGCATCTGGGCCATCAGAGCGTGATTGCTCTGGCAGTTAGAGCCGCCAACCACTTGGGCACGCCCTGCGGCGTGATCAGCTTCGACCCGCATCCACGCCGGATATTCCAACCCAATTCGCCGCCTTTTCGGCTGATGACCACCGACCAACAGGCCCGAGCGCTCGCCGCCCTGGGCGTGGACATTCTCTACATCCTGCCCTTTGACGCGGAGATGGAGCACCTGACCGACAGTGAATTTGTCACTCGCGTGCTGCACGAAGGCCTGGGCGTGCGCCACGTCTCCGTTGGGTTCGACATCTCCTTCGGCCATGGCCGCACCGGCAGCCCGGAGCTTATGGGCCAGTATGGCCAAGAGCTGGGCTTCGGGGTATCGGTCGCCCAAGCGGTTGGCGATGAGGGGGCAAAGTTCAGCTCCACGGGCGTGCGCCAAGCCCTACGCGACGGCCATCCAGAGGTCGCCGCCCAGATCCTGGGCCGCCCCTTCGCCATCGAGGGCATGGTGGTCAAGGGTCGCCAGCTAGGCCGCACGCTGGGCTTCCCCACCGCCAATGTGGCGCTCAGCGACTATGTGGTGCCAAGGCTCGGCGTTTACGCCATCCGCACGCGGCTGCCCGACGGGCGGGAACTTGCGGGGGTGGCCAATATCGGTGTGAACCCGACGATTGAGGGCGAGATCGAGCCGCGCCTGGAAGTCTGGCTCTTCGACTTCGATGAAGACATCTACGATCAGGTGATCGAGACGGACTTGGTGGCGTTTTTGCGGGATGAGGCGAAGTTTGAGGGGCTGGAAGCGATGACCGTGCAGGTGATGGCCGATGCAGCGGAGGCAAGGGCTGTGTTGGGGGTGAGGTGAGGCGGTCTCTCCGAAATACCTTGCTTAACGCTCAAAACGTATATACAAAATAGCCATGGACATCGCGTTCGACCCCAACAAGGACGCCGTCAATATATCGAAACACGGCATTTCGCTCTCAGAGGCTTCGGAGTTCGAATTGGCGGCAGCGGTCGTCACGCTCGATGATCGCTTTGACTACGGAGAGGTTCGGTATCGGGCCTTTGCCTATGTGGGCGGTGAAGGCCGTTGTCTGGCTTTCACTATGACGGACTCGACAACGATCCGCGTCATCAGCTTCCGACGCGCAAGGCAAAAGGAGATGAAGCGCTATGGCCTCTAAGCCTCGGCCCTGGGATCACCCGGACTTCGACGATAACCCGGAATGGACCGAAGCGGATTTCGCCAAGGCACGCCCGGCATCCGAAGTCTTGCCGCCCGAAC
>JANLPK010000036.1:0-22387 GCA_031367205.1 Alphaproteobacteria bacterium | reverse complement strand
GGCTCGCGTTTGACCAGGGCCACATCCAACGCCCCGTCCCGCAGCCGCTCCAGCAGGTTGAGGGTTAGGTCACAGGTGACCGCCAGGGCGACCTTGGGATGGGCTCTGGCAAACTCGCCCAAGATCTGCGGCAGATGCACCGTGGCGAAGTCTTCGGGCGCGCCGAGCCGTACCTCACCCTCCAGGTCATCGGCCCGCAGTTCGGCAATAATGTCGTCATTCAGCCGCAGCAGGCGGCGGGCCAGGGGCAGGAAGACCTCACCCTGCGGGGTTAAGACCACATGGCGGGGATCGCGGGACAGAACGGCGGTGCCGAGCCTGTCCTCAAGCCTGCGGATCTGCAGACTGATCGCCGACTGAGTGCGGCCCAGCCGTTCGCCCGCGCGGGTGAAGCTGCGGGCTTCCGCAACCGTCACGAAGGCGCGGACCAAATCGAGATCAAGATTTACGATTGCATTAGAAGCCGGTTTCATGATGCAGATTGTAAATCATAAAGATGCCGATATTCAACCCCAAGAGATGAGGGTTTCGCCCTAGACGACCGTCCCAGCCGCTTGGGCTATGACGGGGCAATTCATGGAAATTCTGCAAGGTGCGCTGGCCTTGGCCGCGCAAAACCTGATCGCGCCAGCCATCTTGTTCTTCCTGCTTGGGGCGGTCGCGGGGTTCGGTCGATCTGACCTTGCCCTGCCAGAGCCGGTAACCCGCAGTCTGTCGCTCTATCTGATGTTGTGCATTGGGTTCAAAGGCGGGGTCGAGGCGGCCAAGGCCGGGTTGCGGCCAGACTTCGTGGCGGCGGCAGGGTCGGGCATTGCGATGAGCTTTCTGTTTCCGCTGCTGGCCTATGCCGGATTGCGGTGGATTCTGAAGATGGAGCGGCTGAATGCGGCAGCAACCGCGGCGGCCTACGGCTCGGTCTCGGTTGTCACCTATGCCGCTGCCAGCGAGTTGCTGAAGTCGCAAGGTATTGCCTTTGAGGGGCATATGGCTGCTGTGCTGGCGGTGATGGAGGCCCCGGCCATCGTCACGGGGCTTTTGATCGCTGGGCTGACGACCAAGCAGAGGCATGCAGACAAACCCTCGCCCTTCCTGGTCGCACGCGAGGTGATCATGGGGGCTCCGGCCTTGATGCTGGCCGGGAGTTTTTTGATCGGCATGACCACGGGAGATCGCGGTTTGGCCAAGCTGGACCTCTTTGTGAACCCGCTGTTCCAGGGTGTCCTTTGTCTGTTCCTACTGGAAATGGGGCGCACGGCGGCGCTGAGCATCAGTCGGGCTGGTGCGGTGCAGCTGCGCCTGGTTGCGGCTGGCATTGTCCTGCCGCTGGTCGGGGCCAGCCTTGGCCTGGTGCTGGCCAAGCTGACGGGTCTTCCGCCTGGAGATGCGGTTCTGTTGACCGTCCTGGCGGGTTCGGCCTCGTACATTGCCGTGCCCTCGGCCATGCGCATGGCGCTGCCCGACGCAGACCCCGGGATCTATCTGACCATGGCGCTCGGGATCAGTTTCCCATTCAACCTGCTCATCGGCTTGCCGCTCTATCAATATGCGGTGACGGCTTTGATTTGAAGTCGGACTCAGGTTGACTGGGTATTGTCCGGCAATCCCAAGATCCGCTTGGAGATGATGTTGTTCTGGACCTCGACCGAGCCGCCGTAGATGCTCATGGCCTTGCCGCCCAGCCAGCCGCGCACGGTCTCGATCTCTTCGTTGGAGAAGGCTGCGCCGGTCCAGCCAAGGCCCTGGCCCCCCATGATTTCCAGGGTCAGCTCGGCGCGGGTTTGGGCGACGATGGTGGCGGAATTCTTGAGGATCGAGGCGCCGTTGGTGGCGCCGGAGGCACCCTTAGACTCAGCCACCACGCGGGCCAGGGTGAGCCCGTGAACGCGGACGTCCATCAGGTGGTGGGTAAGTCGGGTGCGCAGGTCGCGGTCGGCCAGCAGGCCGTCTTCATCAACCTCGAGGTAACGCTTGGCGAGGTCCTGCAGCGGCACGGCGCGGCCGCCGTTGGAGGCCCCGGTCTGGCTGGCGCGCTCATGTTGCAACAGCCGCTTGCCGACGCTCCAACCGCCGTTCAGTTCGCCGAGCAGGGCGTCCTTGGGTGCCTTGGCGTCTGTGAAGAAGGTCTCGCAGAAGGGTGACGCGCCGGCGATTAGGGCGATAGGCCGAGGGTCGATGGCCGGTTGATGCATATCGATCAGCATGAAGCTGATGCCGTCATGCTTCTTGGCGGTGAAGTCGGTGCGCACAAGCGCGCCGCACCAGTCGGAATACTGCGCCCCGCTGGTCCAGGTCTTTTGGCCGTTGATCACCCAGTGATCGCCGGCGTCTTCGCACTTCATCTGCAGGGAGGCGAGGTCTGAGCCGGCATTGGGCTCGGAATAGCCGACGCACCACTGCACTTCACCGCGAATGATCGGAGGGAGATGCTGCGCCTTCTGGGCATCGGTGCCGTAGTCCATGATGGTCGGGCCGATCATGGTAACGCCCATGCCGAACATCAACGGATTAAAGGCCCCGATCTTGCCCATCTCTTGGGATAGCGCGCGGGCCTGCTGGGGCGAGAGACCGCCACCGCCAAATTGCGTGGGCCAAGTGGGGGTGCCCCAGCCCTTGGCTCCGATGGCCTTGCGCCATTTGGCGAGGTCAGGATTGGGCGTAGAGATTTCTGCAGCCGCCAAAGCAGCCTTGCCCTTCAGTGCCGGAGGGAAGTTAGCCTCGAGCCATGTGCGCGCCTCAGCGCGGAAGTCTTCCAGTTCCAGATCGGCACCAAAGTCGGCCATTTGCGTGTCTCCTAGGTTTGAATGCACCTTAGAGTCACTCGGCCTGAGCTTCCAATAGCAAACAGGCGGCTGTTGCCAGCCGCCTGCGAGAAGTGCCGACTTGTGGGTGGGACCTAGAGGCCCTGAAGCAGCTGGCGGAAGGCTGAGGCCGGCATGCGGCCCAGTTCGGCCGCGAAGGGGGCCATTAGACGGTCGATGAAGCTTTCAATGGCGCGAGCCATGGCAGATATCCTTGTGCGATGCAGCAATTGTTGCGGTGCACATAGGGTCGAAACGTTGATATTGCAATAAATGATCAGCGTTCATGTCAGAAAAGGCGCCAATTCACCTTCGCACCGCGAAACACTAACCCTCGTCGTCGAGGTCGATCACGTCATCCAGCGCTCCGGCCTCGTAGTCTAGGAGGTCGCCGGGTCGGCAATCCAGCTCTTTACAGAGGGCCGCTAGGGTCGAAAATCGCACGGCTCGCGCCTTGCCGGTCTTGAGGATCGACAGATTGGCAATGGTGACGCCGACCCGGTCAGCCAGTTCGGTCAGGGACATACGGCGCTCGAGCAGCATGCGGTCAAGTTGGACGCGGATGGGCATGGCTAAATGGTCAGCTCCGCTTCCTGACGCAAGCGGGCACCCTCGCGGAACACCTCGGCCAAGACGAAGACCACCAGTACCGAGAACCAGGCGGTCAAGCTGATGCCGCTATCCTTCTTGATGCCGAGGTTCAGGACATCACTGGCCAGGCGCACCGCGTAGCGAACCAGCTCCAGGCTGCCGAGCGCCAGACCGATGATCCGCAGCCGACTAATGTTCTCCGGATGGAAGGGGTCGCCGGCCATCAGGGTCGCGAAGATCTGCCGCAGCCGTGCCACGATGATTAAGATGCCGCTGAGATAGAGCGTGCCGCCGATCAGAGCCGCCATGACCAAGGGCCATTGCTTGACGAGCGCGATGCCGTTCACATCCACCGCTATGGCCGCGATCAGGTCGGGATTGAAGCTGAGCAACAGGGCCGCCAGCAGCAGCAGGCCCACAACGCCCGCCCCGATCCATAGGGCCACGAACACCACGTCCAAGATGATCTTGAGCAGGCTCGACACCGAGCCCGGCCCCAAGGCGCGCATCAAACGCATCGTGTGCCCCCTAAGTTAGGTCTGCCTATACCTTAGGCCAAACCCGACCTAGGCCACCAGGGTGTTCGCGACCAGGGCCAAGATCGGCACTGCGGCCAGCACCAGGGCCAAGGTCGTGGCCGTGCGGTCCATCCAGTTCATCATTGACGTCAACATGGTCTAGTTCCTTTGTTGCTTGATGCTGCAGTGCAGCGTGTTTCCAAGCGACGCTGTGCCGCCTTGTTGAGATTCAATAGGGCCACATCGTTTTACGATCAATGACCTTATTGATTATCGATATTAAACCTTCGTAATTTTATGAACTTTTCGCAATGCAGCGTAACGCGTCAGACGCTATGATCGACCGAAAAGTGGCGGGAGATCCTCTGATGGCCTTGATGTTGAGCCCCGGCACCCGGCTGGTGGTCGCCACCCACAACCCCGGCAAGGCCAAGGAATTGGCGCAGATTCTGGAGAACCGCTTCACCCTGTTAACCTCCGGTGAGCTTGGCCTGCCCGAGCCTGACGAGACCGAAACCACCTTCGAGGGCAACGCCCTGCTCAAGGCCCGGACCGCCGCCAAGGCCAGCGGCCTTCCCGCCATCGCCGATGACTCCGGATTATCGGTCGCAGCTTTGGACGGCGCCCCCGGAATCTTCTCCGCGCGATGGGCTGGACCCGACAAAAACTTTACCACCGCCATGGCCCGGCTACAGGAAAGATGGGCCGCTGAGGCCACCGACAACCTGGCCTGCTGGTTCACCTGTGCGCTGGCGCTCGCTTGGCCGGACGGCCCCGCCGTGGTGGTGCAAGGCCGCCTCGACGGCACACTGACCTTCCCGGCCCGAGGCGAGCGCGGCTTCGGCTATGACCCCATCTTCACGCCCACCGGCCACAGCCAAACCTTCGGCGAGATGGACCCCGCCGCCAAGGACGCCATGAGCCACCGGGCGCTGGCCTTCGCCAAACTGAAGGCCGCGATCCTTTGAGCCCAAAGCTCCATGAGTAAGAACCTGGGCGTCTACATCCACTGGCCCTATTGCGCGCGGATCTGCCCCTATTGCGACTTCAACGTCTTTCGAGATCGGGGCAACCTCGCCGAACAACGCGCCCTGAAAGACGCCATCCTGGCCGACCTGGGCGGACAGCGCGCCTTGACCGGCCCGCGCGACCTGGTCTCGATCTTCTTGGGCGGCGGCACGCCTTCGCTGATGGACCCCGACTGGGCCGGCGAAATCATCGCTGCCTGCCGCGACCTCTGGACCCCGACCACCGATCTGGAAATCACCCTGGAGGCCAACCCCACCGATGCGGAGGCCGGCCGGTTCGCCGCCTTCGCCGCTGCCGGGGTGCAGCGCCTGTCACTGGGTCTGCAAGCCCTCGACGACGACGCGCTCAAGATGCTGGGCCGCAACCACGATGCCACAGAGGGCCTGCGCGCCGCCCAGACGGCCGCCAACCTCTTCCCGCGCCTGTCGCTGGACCTGATCTATGCCCGCCCCGGCCAGACCCTGGCCGCTTGGGCCGCCGAACTTAGCCAGGCCGTCGCCATCGGTGCTGAACACATCTCGCCCTACCAACTGACCATCGAAACCGGCACAGCCTTTGACCGCGCCGTGCGACGCGGCACGCTGACCCCGCCCGGCGAAGACCGCAGCGCTGATCTCTATGACGTCACCCAAGCTGTGCTGAGCGACGCCGGGTTTGAGGCCTACGAGGTCTCCAATCACGCGCGGAACCAGGCGGCGCGCTCGGCGCACAATCTGGTCTATTGGCAGGGTCACGACTATGTGGGCGCGGGGCCCGGTGCCCATGGGCGGCTGACCTCTGGCGGCGTGCGCCACGCCACGGAGGCGGCGCGCCGACCGAGCGATTATGTGGCTGGGGTCGCGGCGCGCGGGGTGGGGTTTGCAGCGGCTGACGGCTTGTCTGCGGAGGCCGTGGCGCAGGAGCGGCTGCTGTCGGGGCTGCGGATTACGCAGGGGGTTGGGTTCGCGGAGGTGGCGGCCCTGGGGCTCGGGCCGCTGGACGCTGAGGTGGTTGATCTGGTGGCGGCGGGGCTGCTGGAGCCAGATCCTGTGAGGCTCCGCGCCACAGCGGCAGGGCGGTTGGTGCTCAACTGGCTGACCGGGCGGTTAGCGGCGGGCTGAACCCTCACTGGCATCCCGCAACTGTGGGCTTCGACCTACATGCCGGACGACAGCTAAGAGCGGTTCAACGCCTTCTTCCCGCATCCCGAGACTTCTCAGGATCGCGCGGCGGAATATAATATCTAATTTGGAACCTAATCTGCTGACCCGAGTTGTGCGTCTAAGCCACGGACCATAGGTCCACGGGGGGCTTTGGGATGTTGTGTTTCACACCGATGGCGACCTAGTGGCGGTTATCTTGATAGTCGAAGATGAGATGTTCATCCGCCAGGCGGCGATGTGGACCATAGAGGACCTTGGTCATACCGCATTGGTGGCGGAAGACATGGCCGGTGCGCTCTCGCACCTCAACGCTTCCCAGCCGATCAACATTCTTTTCGTTGATATGCGTCTGAGAGATCTGGTGTGCGGGGGCTATGATATTGCCAACCAAGCTATTGGCCTGAAGCGGGACCTGCGGGTGCTCTATACCTCCGGCAGGCCATTGACGGTCGAGATGTCCGACCAGTTCGTTGGTGGCGGTCAGTTTCTCCAAAAACCCTATTCGCCCGCTCAGCTTGAGCAGGCCGTCGGTGCCTTACTCCACTAGATTCGACTGACGCCTTCGCCATGAAGGCCGTCACGGCCAGACCCCCGCGTTAGGAAGCCTCATCCCGAACTCAAAAATCGAGATCGACGGACAAACCGAAGAGTCCATCGTCACAACCGGCGCGCTGCAAAGTGCGATCTTCAACAGTGCGAACTTCTCCAGTATCGCGACTGACGCCAAGGGTGTGATCCAGATCTTCAACGTCGGTGCCGAGCGGATGCTGGGCTACGCCGCCGCCGAGGTGATGAACACCAGAACTCCAGCGGATATCTCAGATCCCCAAGAGCTGATCGCCAGGGCCCAGGCATTGAGCGCCGAACTCGGCACTGACATTACCCCGGGGTTTGAAGCCCTGGTGTTCAAGGCTTCACGCGGGATCGAGGACATTTATGAGCTGACCTATATCCGCAAGGACGGAACGCGGTTTCCCGCCGTGGTCTCCGTGACGGCGCTGCGCGACGCGGCAGATGCAATTATCGGCTACCTGTTGATCGGCACCGACAACACCGCACGTAAAAAGGCCGAGGAGGCCCTGCTCCAGGCCGGTGCCCTGCAGAGCGCGATTTTCAACAGCGCAAACTTTTCCAGCATCGCCACCGACGCCAAGGGCGTGATCCAGATATTCAACGTCGGAGCCGAGCGGATGTTGGGTTACGCCGCCGGTGAGGTGATGAACACCATTACCCCCGCCGACATTTCCGACCCTGAAGAACTGGTGAGCCGCGCGCGGGCTTTGAGCGCCGAACTGGCGACCCCTATCGAGCCGGGGTTTGAAGCCCTGGTGTTCAAGGCCTCGCGCGGGATCGAGGACATCTATGAGCTGACCTATATCCGTAAGGACGGCACACGGTTTCCCGCTGTGGTCTCGGTCACCGCGCTGCGAGACGCAGCCGGCACGATTATTGGCTACCTGCTGATCGGCACCGATAACACAGCGCGCAAGTTGGACGAGGAAGAACAAAAGAAGTCGGACCAACGTCTGCGGGACCAGCAATTCTATACCCGATCGCTGATTGAATCCAACATTGACGCCCTGATCACCACCGATCCAGCCGGCATTATCACCGACGTCAACAAACAGACGGAGGCCCTAACCGGGTGTACTCGCGACGAACTGATCGGCGCGCCTTTCAAGGACTGCTTCACTGACCCGGCGCGGGCAGAGGCGGGGATCAAGCGCGTGCTCGGCGAAAAATCGGTCACAGACTATGAGCTGACGGTCCAAACCCGAGACGGCAAACAGACCGTCGTCTCTTACAACGCGACCACCTTCTATGACCGAGGTCGCACCTTGAAGGGCGTGTTCGCTGCCGCGCGCGACGTGACCGAGCGCAAGCGGTTCGAAGCCGAACTTCAGGAAGCCAAGGCCGCGGCTGAAAGCGCCAGCCGCACGAAGTCCGACTTTCTGGCCAGCATGAGCCACGAGATCCGCACGCCGATGAACGCGATCATGGGCGTCGCCGACATCCTGGCCAAGACCACACTGACGCCTGAGCAGGACAAGTACGTTCAAATTTTCCGCCGCTCTGGGGATAACCTGCTCAACCTGATCAATGACATCCTAGATCTCTCCAAGGTGGAAGCGTCCCAGCTCGACCTTGAGAAGACCGGGTTCTCGCTTAGCGACCACTTGGAAAAGGTTATCGAGATGGTCTCGCCCAAGGCTCGGGAAAAGGGGCTGACCTTAACCAGCGAGATCGGGTCCAATGTCCGCAATGACTTGGTCGGCGATCCCACCCGCCTACGCCAGGTGCTCCTCAACCTGCTTGGCAATGCCATCAAATTCACGGCGACGGGTGAGGTTTCGCTGAAGGTCGAACGCGATGAGGATGCTGCTGGCCCGACCTCCCTGCGGTTCACGGTGTCGGACACCGGCATCGGTATTGCGGACGACAATCTTGTGAACGTCTTCGAACGCTTTACCCAGGCGGACTCCTCGACAACGCGCCGGTTCGGCGGCTCCGGCCTTGGCCTGAATATCTCCAAACGCCTCGTCGAGTTGATGGGTGGTCGCATCTGGGTGACCAGCAAGGTCGACACGGGCAGCGTTTTCGCCTTCGCCGTCCCGTTCGAGGTCTGGGTTCCTGCCGGCCGGCCGGTCAGCGCACCTATCGGGGCAGAGGCGGATGCGCCCCTGCCGACGCTGCGCATCCTGTTGGCTGAAGACTCGCCGGACAACTGTGCCATCGCTTTGGCCTATCTTGAGGACACACCCTTTTTGATCGACGTGGCCGAAACCGGTCTCATCGCCTGCGAGATGTTCAAGGCCGCCCGCTATGACCTGGTACTCATGGACCGGCAAATGCCGGTTATGGACGGCTTAACCGCGACACGCACGATGAGGTCTTGGGAAACTGAGAATGACCGACCGCCGACCCCCATTATCGCGCTGACAGCGTCGGCCCTCATGGGCGACCGAGATACGTGCTTGGCGGCAGGCTGCACGGCCTATCTAAGCAAACCCATTCGGCAGGAGGTGCTACTTCGGGCAATCCTGGATTTCTCGGCACCTCCAGCGCGCGTCGAAAATCCCCCCCTCCCTGAGCCCCTGCAGTGGCGGCTCAACCCAAGGCTTGTCGACAGCATCCCAGCCTACCTTGCCAGCTGCCGACAACAGGTCACCACACTAAAGGTCGCCTTGGATAGGGCCGATTTCGCGGAGATCACGATCTTGGGCCACAACTTGCGAGGCTCCGGTGGCGGGTTCGGATTTCAGCCGATTACTGACATCGGCGCAGGATTAGAAAATGCGGCGGAGGATTCAAATGTTGAAGCCTCGCGGGAATGGATAGCAAGCCTTTCCCGCTATCTCGACTCCATCGACTCCAGCCCGGATTTGGTGGCATCCGGTATCAGCTAGAGACCGCAACGGTCGCGCCGCCCGCCCGTGTCATGCCCCTGAGCCGTAGGCGCGCCTGGGTGGAGGTGGATCGTCGGGTAACACCCGACGAGACGGAGGGGGGTTGGATGTTTTTGGGACTGACGGCGGGGGTGGCCGAGATTTAAGGTTCATCTCCTCCGGTGCCTTCTCGGCAAGGCGCAGCTCTCTCATCTCCTTCTCATAGAGACTTGGCGAGTGTGGCGTCGAACACGCGCTGGGCCGCGATTGTCGCGCCCGGGCGATGCAGAAGGTAGCCGCGATGTCCCAGAAGGTTTCATGGATCGTCATAGGCGCGACCGCTTGGGCGATCTTGGCCAGCTCGCCGGTCGCGCTGGCCCAGGCACCGACACCTCCTGAGCTGGTCGCCTCAGAGGCTACCATCGAAATCACCAATCCCTGGTATCGCATGCCGGTGGGGCGCCGCCTCAGCTATCGTGAGCGCACTGAGGATGGGGTTGAAACCACTGACATCTGGGTGACCGGCGAAACGCGGATGATCAATGGCATCCTGTGCACCGTGGTGTTCGACCGCGTCTATCTGGACGGCGAGCTCATCGAGGAGACCAAAGACTATATCGTGCAAAACAAGGCCACCGGTGATGTCTGGTACTATGGCGAGGCGGTCGACAATTTTAAGAATGGCCGCTTCAAGGACCATGATGGGTCTTGGATCGCCGGGGAAAATGGGGCCGAGCCCGGAATTTGGATGCCAGGCGACCCCAAGGTCGGCCTAGAATTTCGCATGGAATATCTGAAGGGCGTCGCCGAAGATATGGGGCGGGTTGAGGCGACCTTGACGGAGGTCAAGTCCGGCGGAAAGACCTACAAAGACTGTGTCCAGGTGCGCGAGCACACCCCGCTCGAACCCAATGCGAAGGAGGACAAGTACTATTGTCGCGATATCGGCGCGCAGGTGTTGCTGATCGACCGCGAAACCGGAACGCGGAGCGAACTCCAAGCCATCCGGGGCCCGCACTGAGTTGTGGGCCGTGGCCGCCCATTTCGAACCTGTGTTGATCAGGGGACCGGCCGCGATGGGCGGCGGCGGCACCACTTCATCCATCCCCTGTGACGGAGACTAAGAATGGGCAAATCCATGAGCACCCACACGCCGATGGGATTCCGACAGATCTTGGCCTTTGGGCTGGCCGTCGGCGCATGCTGGGCGTCTGCGTCGGGGTCTGCGGTGGCGCAAGAGGACGAGACGAGGGAGCACAAGGTCTTCTTCGAGAACGACAGGGTCACCGTGTCGGGTTCGCTAACGGTCTCCCAGGCGCTGATGATCGCCAACGACAGCGTGCAAAAGATCAACAGTGTGGTCGACAATCAGATGGGCGACAACACGATCGGCGCCTATGCGACCTTCGCGCCGTTCGGCGGAGGCGACTGGACGGCGGGCGCCCTGCTGGAGGTCGACTTTTTTCATCTGCGGTCCGATGAGGTCAATGAGCTGGAGAGGAAACACAGCCCAAGAGTCGAGGTCGGGGACGCCGCCTTCTGGGTCAAGCACCAGCTTTACGGCACGCTCACCTTTGGTTTGACGGGCGGGGCGACCGACGGGATCGGCGAGTCCGACCTCTCGGAGACCGAGATGATCGGCAGCGTGAACCAGGACGATATCGGCGGAGAGATATTGCTGCGCGGAGCCAACCGCCTGTCGGTCAAGACGTTCAAGCCCGGCGACACAAACCCGGTGGGCTATTTCTGGAAGGACGCCTTCGACGGTTTGGACCATTTTGGGGGGCCGAGCGGGCTGGCCGTGCGTTGGGACTCGGCGCGGCACAAGGGCTTTCAGGTCTCCGCCGCAGTGGGCGATTTCAGCATTTGGGACGCCTCAGTCACCTACGAGCACGAGTTCGACGCCTTCGAGGTCGATGGCGGGATCGGCTATTTTCACGAGACCGGAAAGGCGTTGGAGGAGTTTAAGGGGGACACCCTGCTGGGCTCGCTCTCGGTGTTGCACAAGGACACGGGGCTGAGCGCCACGCTGGCCTCTGGAGACCGGTCATTTGGGGTGAAGTTCAAGCGCGGCGACGGGGTCATGATGCCGGCAAAGGACAAGAAATTCGTCTATGGGAAGCTGGGTTGGAAGCACGCCTTCTTAGATGCTTCGGAAACCGCGTTCTATCTGGAAGCCGGACGGTATACCGACGGCTTGGGGGCCTATGTAGACCCCGCCGGCGTCGCCGCCTTCACCGGAACTCCGCGCGCAGGGGTGTGTGCGGCGGCTGGCGCACCCTGCTACATCTCCAGGTCCGATGGCGCAATGATCGGGCTTGGCGTTGTCCAGCCGATCAATTCCAATGCAAGCGTCTATTTGGGCTATCGCAAGTCTGATCTCGACATCGGCTTTGCTGATCGGCTGGCAGTCTCGGCGGCGAAGTTGCCCAAGAAGTCGCTCAGCAGTGTCATGTTTGGGTTCACCTACACGTTCTGACCGGGCGAACCCATCGGTGCGCGGTAAGGCACCGTGACCGTGACGCGGGCACCCCCGCTTGGCAGGTTTTCGATGCGGGCCGATCCGCCATGCGCCTTGGCCACCTCCAACACGATGGCCAGGCCTAGCCCGGCACCGCCGGTGTCGCGCGCTCGGGCGCTGTCGGCCCGCGAGAACTGCTCGAACGCCTTGGGCAGGAAATCCGGCGGAAAGCCCGGACCGGTGTCGCTTACGATGATCGCAAAAGTGCGCGGGGCGTCGCGCGCCACCACGAGCTCGATGCGACCGCCTTTGGGGGTGTGAGCGATGGCGTTGACGAGGAGATTGTCGATCGCTTGTTCGATTCGAAGCTCATCTACCTCGGCTTCCAGGCCAGCGCGCGCGGCGACCGCCAACGCGACGCCCTTGGTGGCGGCGGCGGCTTCGAACCGCTGGCCGCAATGGGCTACGATATCCGAAAGATCGACCGGCGAGCGCTTGAGCAAGGCTGCGCCTCGGTTGAGACGCGCCAGAACGAGTAGATTGTCCGCCAGGCGATTGAGCCGATCGGACTCCTGCGCAGCGCTGGCGAGGGCCGCTTGCAGCTCCTCGCGAGTCCGGGATTGGCGCAGGGCAAGGTCGAGTTCGGTCCGCAAGACCGCGAGCGGCGTGCGCAGTTCGTGACTCGCATCGTCCAGCAGTCGGCGCTCACGCGCAAACGCCTGGCCCAACCTGTCCAGCATCGCGTTCATTGTTTCGGCGAGTCGGGCGATCTCATCGCCGGTCGGCGGCACGGCCAGGGTGCGTGACAGATCCGTCTCGGTGATCTGAGAGACTTCCCGACGCAGGCGCTCGACCGGCCGCAGCGCCGCGCCCGACAGCATCCAGCCCAGTCCGGTGACAACAAACAGGATGCCGGCTCCGATGCCGGTAGCCATGGTCGTGACCGTGCGCTGCAGGGCCGCAGGTGCATGCAGGCTCGACCCGACCACGACAATAGGACCCCGGGACGTTCGTTCAAGACGCAGAAGAACCCGCTCTGGCCCGCGCGTTTGATCGATCGTGCGATCGACGGTGAGGTCTGCGTTATCGCCAAGTCGCGCTAGCCTCTCGACCGACACCAGAGGCGCGTTGATCCCGCGTGTGGTGGCCATCATCTTGCCGTCGGCGGCGAGCAATTGAGCGAAGGATTCCGGCGGCTCGGTGGGGCCGTAGTCCTCGAGTATGCCGACTTCGCCCGCGACGACATCGGTGGCGAACTCCTTGGCCAGCGCCCCGATCTCGCGGCGAACCCCATGTTCCAACCAAACCCGGAAGGTCACAGACAGCCCGATCCCCGACAGAACCAGGACCACGAGCAGGAGGCCGGAAAAGACGAGTGTCAGCCTAGCGCGTATCGGCAACCGCATCGGCGTCCTTCCGGATCCGGTAACCGACGCCGCGTAAAGTTTCGATGAGGTCGAGACCGAAGGCGCGATCAATCTTGGTTCTGAGATAGCCAACATAGACATCGACGACATTGGAGTCGCCCTCGAAGGCGTCCTCCCAAACATGTTCGCGAATCTGGGTCCGGGTCCGCACCTCTCCGGCATGGGCCACTAGATAGTGCAGCAGAGCAAACTGGCGCGCGGTCAGTTGCACCTCCCGACCGCCGACCGTGACTCTGGCGGCGGCGGGGTCCAAGGCCAGGGGTCCCACCTGCAGGACGGTCGGCCGAGGCGGACGCCCCCGCCGCTGCAGAGCCCGAAGACGGGCCAGGAGTTCGTCGAAGGCGAAGGGCTTCATAACGTAGTCGTCAGCGCCGCAGTCCAGACCGCGCACCCGATCCTCGACGCTGTCCCGGGCGGTCAGCATAATGATCGGGGCCCATTGCCCGCAAGCTCGCATCTCTCGGCACAAATCGATGCCGTCGCCGTCCGGCAGCATTACGTCAAGCAGAATGGCATCGTAGTCGCCCTCGTTCGCCAGGAAAGCCGCGTCCTCGGCACCGGCCACCGCGTCCACGACGTGCCCGTCCTCCTGCAGGCCGCGCCGTAACAGCGCCAGCATCTTTGGTTCGTCTTCCACCACCAGCAGCCTCATGCGTGCGCCTCCTAGGAGCGCCGTCGTATGCAATTTCCTCACCGTGCTCCGGATCGGATGAGGAGACCATGATAGCGCCACAGGGGCCAGCGCTTTGGGCCCGCAAAACTTCGCCTTGTCGGGACAGGAACCTTAATTCTGCGTTGCGGACGGTGGTGGCTCAGGGGGTTTGAGAATTAGGGATCATGCCCCTGAGCCGATCGAACGCCTCACCCAAATACACGGGAACCTGATCACCAAACCGGCGTTGCTGTTTCAGGCATTGCGCCCTTGGGAGACAATTCGATGAACAAGAACAAGGTTGAGGGTACCGCCCGCGCTTTGGCCGGCAAGATCAAAGACGTTGCCGGTGGCCTGACCGGAAACAATCAGCTGCGCGCTGAGGGTGCCTTGGAGAATGCCGTCGGCACCGTGCAGAACGCGGTCGGCAAGGCGCAAGACAAGCTCGAGAAATCCAAGAAGCCCTGATCGGCACAGATAATAGGGGTCCCAGCGTCATGCGGTGCGCAGCAACAGTTGGCTTGGTGATCGGCGCGCTCAGCCTTGGCGGCTGTGCGATGTTCCAGGCTCATAGGGTAACGACCGTCGCTAGCGCATGCTCCGATGCGGCGGTGAGCCTCTATTTCGGGTCACGTTCATCGAGCCTGAGCCGGGAGGCGCGTCAGGCGTTGAAGGCTCAGGTGAGGAATATGGAAGGCTGCAGGGTCAGCAACGTCGATGTGACGGGCTTGGCCGATGCCTTAGGGGACCCCGCGGCCAATCATGTTCTCGCAGAGCGGCGGACGGAGACGGTCACGCGAGTTCTGGCCCGTTACGGCTTTAGCGAGGTGATGTTTCACCCAGCAAGTGTCGGTGAACAAGGGGCGCTGACGGCCGGTGGGCTGGTGCGGCCCATGCGTCGCCGGGTCGATATGACCTTTCATCTCAAGCCCAAAGTGTAGCCGGCTAAGCGCTGAGTTCGGAACCCAAAACCCCGGGCCGGAGTTGACCCCATAGACCCCATAGACCCGGCGGCTTCCGTCGGTCGCAAAAGAGGACAAACCCAATGTCTGATCGTATCGAACCGATTTCCCCCCGCGAGGCGGTGGCCATGGATCGGGAGGCGGAGCGCGATGAGCGACTCGCGCGCGCCCAGGACCGTCATGATTACGCGCTACGCCACAAGGGCAATTCCCACCTGTTGCTCGGCATCGTAATCGGCGGGGTGATTGCGATGACCGCCACCGCCTATTTCGCCCGTGAGTCCGGGTCCTTCGCAAAGGTCGGCGCTGCCGTGGATCAACAGATCAACGCGACGACGTCGGGCACTCAAGGCGCTGCGGCCGATGCCGCGCGGTCTGTGGGCGACGCCGCGCGCGACGCCGGCAACAACGTTGACAAAAAGATGACCGACATCGCTGCCAAGGCAGAGCCCAAACCCAATTAGGCCGGGCGAGCGATGATCGCTTCAACCGCACGCAAATCAGGAGTTTACAAATGTTCTATTGGGCCGCCGTATTTCTCGTTATCGCCCTGGTCGCCGGGCTGGTCGGATTTGGTGCCGTCGCCTCGATTTCCTATGGCTTTGCCAAGGTGGTGTTTGTCTTGGCCATCGTGCTCTTCCTGCTCAGCGCTCTGTTCGGCGCGCAGAACCGAAACTTCCGCTAGAGCCTGTTCCGATAAGTGGGAACCGGTTATCGGAACAGGCTCTAACCTTTTGAATTAGAGCGCAGTTTTTCCCTTTGGACGATTCCGTCTAAAGGAAACGCGCTCTAGAGCCCGTTCCCTTTAGAGACCGTCCCCTCATGGCTTTGCTGTGAGGGGACATTCGTTGTGACGCAGTTCAGCAGAACGTGTCGGGATCTTCGCCCAAGCTCCTGACTGGGAAGCGGATTTCCACGGCCTTGGGCACACCCTCATGGGCATCGATTTTCAGCGGCCCGCCCAATTGGCGCGCCAGAGCCTCCATCATCGCCTTGGTGGCCTCGGGCCAAGCTGCTGGGTCGGAGAGTGACTGTGCGCCCTCAAGGGCGATCCGCAGGTTGCCCTCATGGGCATCGCGCGAAAGGGCCACGACGATGGGCGCGGGATCGATGCCCGGGTCGATATCGCCGTGCGCGGCCAACAGCACCTCCACAACCATTAGGGCCAGGGGCATCGCATCATCCAGGGGCAGGTTGACGCCGTCGGAGCGAATATCAACGGCGCGCCTGGGACCTGTGTAAAGGTGGGCTTCGGTAACCTCACGGACCAGCTCGCGCAGGGTCTGATCCATGTTGATGGTGGCGCGATGGGGCGTGTCGTCTAGGGTCTGATAGACCATGATCATGGCGGTCACTCGGGCCCGCAAACTCTCCAAAACGCTCAGCGCCGAACGGTCACCCGCCGACCTCGCGGTGACATCAATCAAGGAGGCGACCACTTGCAGGGTGTTGCGAACCCGATGTTCGATTTCGCGGTGAAGTCGGCCGTTCTCACTCAGGAGTTGGGCCCGTGTCGGCTGGGTGATCGAGCCGCCGGGGGTTTTCAAGGGATTGACATGGGACGGCTGGAGAACTGGTCGGCATCACTGATCAGGCGATCCACAATGCCGATAGCCGATACCGCCTGGCGCGAGTGGGTTCGTTTGGCCAACATCGTATGCAAAGTCGCCCGCGCGCGGGAAACCCGGCTCTTGATCGTGCCGACCGCCACCCCGGCAATCTGAGCGACTTCTTCATAGATGAAGCCGCCTGCCGAGATCAGGATCAAGGCCTCGCGTTGTTCCATCGGAAGCTTCTGGATGGCCGCTGAGACCTCTGCCAATTCTAGGGCGGTCTCGGCATTGTCGCTGGCTTGAGCGGTGTTCTCATAGACGCTGTCGTCCATCGGGGTAAGCCTGCGATCTTTCCGCCAGGTTGAGTAAAAGGCATTGCGCAGGATCCGAAACGTCCAAGCCTTGAAGTTCGTGCCGGCGATGAACGACTTGCGCGCGGCCCAGGCCTTGAGCAGCGTCTCCTGGACCAGATCATCAGCTTGGGTTGGATTGCGGCAAAGCGATCGTGCGAAGGCGCGCAGGGCCGGGATGGTTGCCACCAACTCCGTCTTGAACGGCCTCAGCTCTGCGTCGATCTCGCGGGTCTCGCGCGGCGGTGCCGGGTTCATGGCTGCACCTCCCGACGCTCCAACTCGTCCAACAGGGCGATCAGATCCTCGGGCACCGGCTCTGTCAGAATGGTCTCGAACTGCTTGCGCAGCGCCTGACCGATGACCGCACCTTGTTTGCGTCGCTGAGCACTCATATGCGGTTCCTGCGCCAAATCGACCCCATCGACCTGCGGACTGTCTTTAATGGTCACTTCAAACGCCCCGTTCGTCCCTCAGCCATGCGGTTCATCGCGCCACCTGTCTGACTCTTTTACCGACTCTCGGGAACCCTACGCACGGAACGGCGTATGGTTCCTAGGGATACGCACGATCCGTTCAATAATCCTTGGGGACAAATACCGATGACGAAGACGCGCCAGATTGCAGCTGACCTGCCGTATTTGCGGCGCTACGCGCGATCACTGACCGGCAATCAAATGCGGGGAGACACCTATGTTCGCGCGACGCTTCAGGCCATCCTTGACGATGACATCGACCTGAACGCCGACTACGCCCCCCGCGTGGCGCTTTATCATGTCTTTCACGCGATCTGGGATAGCACAGGCGACACCTTGGATCGGGATCCGCAGTCGGCCCTGCCCTCCGATGAGACCCTGCAAAAACTTGAGCCGTCGGATCGCAAAGCTTTTCTGCTGACGACCCTGGAAGGCTTTAGTCTGGAAGAGGCCGCAGAGATCCTGGGCATCTCCACCGAAGATGTCAGTCGCGATATTGCTTCGGCTCATGCCGCGATCGATGCCGCCCTGAAAACCCGCGTATTGATCATCGAGGACGAGCCGATCATCGCGCTGGACATCGAGGCCTTGGTCCGGGAATTGGGCCATGAAGTGATCGCCGTGACCCGAACGCGCAACCAAGCCGTCGCGAGTGCCAAGGTGGAACAACCGGGGCTGATTTTAGCCGACATTCGCTTGGCTGACGATAGCTCAGGCATTGACGCGGTTGCTGATATTTTGGCGGATCATGACGTGCCGGTGATCTTTATCACGGCCTTTCCTGAACGTCTGTTGTCGGGGGAGCGCGCCGAGCCGACCTATCTGATCACCAAGCCCTACAAGCCGGACGCCGTCAAAGCCGCCATCGGCCAAGCGCTGTTTTTCCGACCCTGACCCAACGATTTTTTGCAACCATCCTGGCGTTGCGCGGTTGTTGGAACGTCCCGATCTTGGGTCGTCGCAAGGAATGAATCGATGAACGAAGACACAATGAAAGGTCAATGGAAGCAGTTGGTCGGCGAAGCCAAACGCCAGTGGGGTAAACTCACCGATGACGACTTGCTCCGCGCCGAAGGCGATGTCGAAAAGCTGGCCGGTTCCGTCCAGGAACGCTACGGCGTAACTCGCGATGAAGCCTCCAAGCAGGTCAAAGACTGGCATGCCAAAGCCTCAAAGACTGCTGACAAGGCGGGCATGTGATGGCGATGGCAAAACGCAATCTCGTGCCTCTGGCATTGGTCGGCCTGGCGCTTGTCATGGCCGGCTGCAACACCATCAAGGGTGCCGGCAAGGACGTCTCTGCCACGGGTAAGGCGGTCACCGACGCGGCGGCTTCGACCCAGGAAGACCTGAAGAAGTAGGGCGGCCCCGCCCAATCTTTCCCCGATGCGCTTCTGAGAGCACCGCTCGACTTCGGAGCTCTCAGGAGCCGTCTGCGGGGAGCAAGCCGACTTCAATTGAATTATGAAACCGCGACCTGGGAGAACCATTGTGCGAATTTCGAACCTTATCCTGACGAGTCTCGCTGCGATGTCTCTCATCGCATGTTCGCCTCAAGCGTCGCAGCAAGCTGACCGTGCTGCCGATCATGCCGTAGCAGCGGCAGACGAAGCGGGCGGTGCCATGACCACCACCGCGACCAATGCCATGGATGCAACAGTCGATGCCGCCCAGGATGCCACGGCGGCAACGAAACTGGCTGCTGACAAGGCCGCGCTGGAAGCCAAGGCCGCCACCGAGCGGGCGCAGCGCAACACCTCTGCGGCCCTGCGCGACTTCAAGAAATAAGCCTTGATTGAAGATGATCAGCCAGGCCCGGCCGCTGAACTGCCGGCCCACATTGCCGACACGGTCACCGGCATGGCCAAGGTGCACTCTGAGCATCAAAACGACGCCAGCCGCTTAGATCTGATATTCGCGAAAATCGCCGGCTGGCTGGGGCACCCCGGCTTTACGCTGGTGCTGAGCGGCTTCGTAATAGCCTGGATAGGTGTCAATCTGGCGTTCCGGGCCGCCGGTCGTCTCCCGCCCGATCCGCCGCCGTTTCCGTTGCTGTCGGGGCTGGTGGCGCTGGCAGCACTCTACATGACCGGCATCATCCTAACCACCCAACGCCGCGAAGACATCCGTGCGGAGCGACGGGAGCAACTCACACTGGAGTTGGCGATTGTCATTGATCAAAAGGCTTCGAAACTCATCGCACTTGTCGAGAAGCTGCGGCTCGACCACCCAGACCTAGTCGATCACAATGATCTGGAAGCCCAGGCCATGTCAGCCTCAGCTGATCCAGTGCTGGTTCTCGATGCGATCAAGAAAAGTCATACCGACAGCGAAGCACCGAGCTGAGCTGTTAGGCCGGCACAGCGATGGGTGATTTGTCGCGCGTCTGGGTGCGCGCGGGCCTCGAGGTGTGGATCAATTCCACCCGTGTGCCGGGCGCGGCATCAGAGGTCACCACACTGGCCTCGAGTTGTTGCGACAGCGCCTCAACGATGCTGGTTCCAAGGCCGACCTTCTTGACCGCGTTGGCAGGCGGCATACCGACTCCGTCATCGGTCACCGACAGGTTCCAGCTCATGGGTGAGCGGTGATATTCCACCTCAACCCGGCCGCCACGATCACCGGGAAACGCATGCTTGATACAATTAATCACCAGCTCGGTGACAATCAGTCCCAGGCTGGTCGCCTCCTGCGACGAGATGGTGACGTGATCGGAGTCCACATTCAGGGTCAGGCCCCGCCCGCCGCGCATCATCGAGGAGGCCAAGCTGCCGCAGAGCTTGATGAGATAGGGTTGCAAGTCCACTTCGCCGGAGCTCGGCTGGAGATGATCCTGCATGGCAGCAATGGACATCACCCGGTCATGGGCGTCCTGCAGGTGCATCCGGCTTTCTTCTGACGAGACGGCGCGCGCCTTGAGCAACAGAACGCTGGCGATGATCTGCAAACTATTGGCGACCCGGTGCTGCATCTCCTGCAATAGGACCCCACGCTCGGCCAGCAGTTTGTCCTTCTCCAGCAGCAGCGCGACATTGAGATGTTCCACATGCCGGGTTTGGGTTACGTCATTGATCATCATGATGATGCGGGCGTCCTGGGCATTGCCGAGCACGACGCTTTGAACGCTGACCACCAAGCGATGCTCTGTGCCGTCGGGGTGCGCGAGATCGGTCTCATAGTCGCCCATTTCCGGCCCTTCGAGAAACGCGTTCTCGACCAACAGGGCCAGTTGCGGGATCTTCCATTCGCCCGAACCCAGTTCGCCCAACGCGCGGCCCAAGGTCTGGTCCGGGTGCAGGCGGAATGTGAAAAGGAAACTGTCGCTGGCCGCCAGCACGCGGGGCTGGCCATCCAGCAGCAAGAGCGGGACATGGGAGGTTTGGATGAGCGCGCGCGCCAACTTTCCCGCAGCGACTGAATACGGCATCCGATAGGTTCCTGACGACGGAGGTTAAGGCAGGGAGGCCTACACGCTCCGGTGTTCAAATGCCGAATTGAGAGAAAATATTCAGCCAATTGGACGTTCGAATGCCAATTGTCTGTGTATGGGCTTGAAGTTCAAGCCGAAAATATAAATGGAACCTTTTCGCGGAAGTCGAATTTCCGGACCTGCTAATGGCAAGCAGAATACTTATATGAACCCAAGTCCATATCACTAATATTGAACCTTATGCGACAATCGACGTTGGACATCTATCGGAAAGGCATAGTGCCGCTCCAGAGGATAGATCTCATGAGAAAGCATCTCTTGGTCGCCGGCTTGGCCGCTGCGACCCTTTTCCCGACCTTCGCTCTCGCACAACAGACCTGCGAGGAACGCCGCGATAACCGCGTTGTCGGAACCGTTGTCGGCGCGACCATCGGTGCCTTATTGGGCAATGCCGTCGCCAAGAATGACCGGACCGCAGGCACGGTGGTCGGCGCGGTTGGTGGCGGGGTGATCGGCAATCAGATTGCCAAGGCCAATGCCGGCTGTGCCCATGCCTACGGCTATTACGACAACAACCGCGTCTGGCACGCAACGACCCAGAGCTCAGTTCGCGCCACGGGTTATTATGATCGCAACGGCATTTGGGTCGATGGGGCTCCCAACGGCTATTACGATGCCAATGGTCACTGGGTTGCCGCCAACTCCCGCGCCACAGCCGCAGGTTACTATGACGCCGAGCGGCGCTGGGTCCCAGCGTCCTCGCAAGGTTATTATGACAGCAAGGGCCAGTGGGTCAGCCAAACAGCCAGTGGCTACTATGACCGCAAACACCGCTGGATCCCCGGCCCTGCCCGTGGGTATTATGACGATCGTGGCCGCTGGATTGCCGGCGACAAGCCGGGCAGGCGCAACGAAGACGGCGTCTGGGTGACCGATCCGCAAGCGGGTCACTATGACGTGAACGGTCGATGGGTCACCGGTCAGGTCATGGGCTATTATGACGGGCGCGGGCGTTGGGTCGCCACTTCTGCCCAACAACAGTCTTCCAGTGCGCAACCCTATAACCGGCCTAGTTGGTCAGGTGCGCGCGAGGATACCCTGGCCCGCGAAGCTTGGTTTGACCAACGCATTCGTCAAGCCATCCGTGATCGCTCGATCTCGGGCAGTGACGGCGACTATGCCCTGCGGACGCTTGCCTCCATCAAACGCGATGACGAGGACATGCGTCGCCAAGACGGTCGCCTGAGCCGGGATGACCAAAACCAAATTCTCGCACGGCTCGACGATCTGGCCCGCGAGGTTAATCTCTAGAGCCCGTTCCCTTTAGACGGTTACGTCTAAAGGGAGAAACGGGGCTCTAATTCAAAGCGTTAGAGCATGTTTCGATCCGATAACCGGTTCCCACTTATCGGAACATACTCTAGTCGACGACCTTGCTCGCTCCCAGCGCCTGACGCCAATACGTCAGGCGGTCCTTGAGGCGTTGTTGCAGAACGTAGCGATCGACATTCTCAGTGTCGATCTCCTCGACCACTGAGAATGCGAAGGTTTCCGTCCCGTGGAGCTTCCATGCTGTCTGCATTGATTTGCTGCGCGCTGACCCGAGCTTGAG
>JANLPK010000346.1:0-4452 GCA_031367205.1 Alphaproteobacteria bacterium | reverse complement strand
GGCACGTTCCCACGCGTTACTCACCCGTCCGCCGCTACCCCGAAGGGCCGCTCGACTTGCATGTATTAGGCCTGCCGCCAGCGTTCGCTCTGAGCCAGGATCAAACTCTCAGGTTGAGTTGACATTGACTCCATTGCTTGGAGGTTCCCGAAGGAACCAACTTACTCTGGTCTACAAATTTCTTGACGAGTTCCCATAACATTACTGGTCGGGGCCGAAGCTCCGAACAGCTATTCATGGTATTGTCTTCAAGAGACCGCAGATACGTCACTGTCGAAATGGTCTGGTTAGGACCATCGCTAGAGCGCCGTCGCCTGCGTTTCTCTTTCCAATTCAACGATGTCAAAGACCGAGACCGGCTTTCGCCTGCCCCACTGTTTAGCGCCGGTGGTCGGCGGAGGCGGCTGTCTAGAGGCCGACCTCTTTAGTGTCAATCGTTCGTTGCGGCTTTTTCGACAAACCCCAGAATGTCTGGAATTTTGCGCAAAAACCGCTCTAGGCCCGCCGAGGAGCTTTCCTCATCAGTCCAACGATTCGAATGAAGTCCGGCACCATATCGCCAACGGCTGGAAAATCAAGTCCCTTTCGGTTCCGGATCGTCCCTCCGGGCTGGCCCCGAAGCGAGGGGGGCTTATATGGGCGGGGGGTTTAGGATGCAACCCTCAAACACGGCACTGCAGCATTTCTCGGAGCCGTGCGTCGTGGGAAATCCCCCCGTCGCTGAATCCGTTGAACAATCAAGGCGCTCCCGCGGGAGCCACCCATGCGCTACCCTGCCGCGATATAGGCTTTGAGGCCGTCAGCCTCAGCTTCAACCTCGGAAATCTTGTATTTGACGAGGTCACCGATCGAAACGATTCCAATCAATCGCCCCTTGTCGCAGACGGGTAGGTGGCGGATTCGCCGGTCAGTCATCTGGGAAAGCAGGGCATTGAGCGTCTCGCTGGGCGCGGCGACCAGCACGTCCTTGGTCATGTAGTCGCAGACCGGACGGGTCAGAGCCGCCCCACCGCCCTCGGCAAGAGCTCTTACAATATCGCGCTCCGAGACGATTCCCGCCAGGCGGTCCCCGTCCATCACGATCATTGCCCCGACGCGGCGGGAATGCAGCAGGGCGCAAATGGCCCCCACCGTATCGGTAGGCGTCGCCGTAAAGACCAAGTCTCCTTTGGTCCGTAGGATTTGAGACACGAGCATCAGAGCATTCTCCCTTATCCCTAGGGAATGAGCGTCGCTCATATATCCGCACAAATCAATCGCCTCGCGCAGGCCGCGACCAGCGCCCGATCACCTCAATCAAGACCAAGCCAAGAGCAAAGCCCACGAGGTGAACCTGCCAGGCGACGCTCGCCCCTCCCGCGCCGGGGGTGAAACCGGTAATCGCTGTGATCAGATTGGTAATGATCCACCCAGCTCCCATGCCGATGACCAGGGGGCTGGTGACAGGACCGACCTCTCCCCTGCCCGCTGCAATCCGCGCCGCCGCCGCCGCCAACGCCGAAACCGCGCCCGATGCCCCGACCAACGGCCCCAGGTTGGAGCCATGCGCCATCACAAAGGCCAAGTTGGCCAAGCCCCCACACACGATATAGAAAAGTGCGAACCCCAGCAGGCCCTTCGCCGTGGTTCCGAAATAGCGAGACACCGGCGTGGCAAAGGCCAATCCGAACGCGCCATTCATCAGGGCGTGCGCCCAGCTGGCATGCAGAAACATCGCGGTGATCAAGGTCTGTGGACGCCCGGCGGCTATGGCCTGAGCGGTGGCACCCCAGCGCGGCAATAACTGCCCGGTATCGACCAAGGTCTGCACACCATAGCCACCTACAGTCACAACTAACAGGGCAACAGCCGGCCAAGGCGCATTGAAAACCGGTTCATTTGGCGGAGAAACTTCCGGCTTTTCAGACATATGCAGCACTATTCCTTCATTCCCCGCGTCAATCCGACGCGTCTTAACCAAATTTCGAGGGTCTTGGCGACATAGTCCCAGATGTTCTGACCTTGGCACGCCCATTGCTTGTCACGGTTAACCTTAATAGCCCGCGCGGAGTTACCCGTCCAAATGCTCGCCGCCAAATTATCCGTGCCGCGACTGATCTGGCTCTGCGCCGGGTTCAGCGCAAGTCTTCTGGTCAGTGCCGCGACGGCGCAGTCCATGTCCGCCAATTCCGCCAGCTTCAATGCCGGCTATGGTCGGATCGCCGGGTCTGAAAATCATCCGGTCGATGTCTCGACCCGTGACGCCAACGGCAACCGGGTCATCGTCGACGGCTTGATCCTGACCGGTGACGATCAGTCCAGCTTCAGCTCCGCCTCCGGGGCCTTCGATTCCTTTGCCGGGGTCGGTGCGGGATCGGGCGGATCCTCGGCCATCGGCAACAGCCTGGTGGTCGTGACCCAAGGCAATAACAACACCGTCATCGTCAGTTCCAATCAGACCAACACCGGCGCGGTGACCGCCGGAACAAGGGTCGTCAACGGCGGAGTCGGCCAATGACCGTTCGCAAGATTTCCCATCTCGGCCGCATGGCTGGGCTGCTGGGCGCCGCCGCTATTGCCATTACCGGATGTGCAACACCCACGGCCGGGGCCAGCGGCAACTACGCCCGCCCCATCGGTAGCGCGCCGGTAACTGCCAACCCGACGCCTTATTCCTCTGCTCTGGTCTGCATGGCGGGATATGCACACAATGCCAGACTGGTCGCCCCGCGCATCGCCATCGGGCGGATCGCTGACTATACAGGCAAGGCTGAATCCGACGGCGCAGGCCGCAAGATCACCCAGGGTGCCTCGCTGATGGCCATGTCGGCCTTCGCCAAGGCCGGGATGCCCTTGGTAGAGCGCTTCGATACCTCGGTCTCCGAGCTTGAGCTGAAATACGCCAACAACAAGCTGATCTCCGACGCACCGAACCCGGCACCCGACAAGGCTGCTGAGTATCGCAAAATCCTGGCAGGCCAGGTCCCCGGATCTGACTTCTATGTCGCCGGCGGCATTACCGAGCTCAACTTCAACATCCACTCCTCCGGTGCCGATGTGTCCGGCGGCGGCACAGATGCCCGCGAGTTCAAGGGTTCGTTCCGTGGCCGTAACTTCGTCATGAACGTTGGCCTGGATCTTCGCCTGATCAACACCCGCACGCTGGAGGTGGTCGATGTCATCTCCTACCAGAAGCAGGTCGTCGGCCGTGAAGTGGGCGTCGGCCTGTTCGACTTCTGGAACGGCAATGTGTTCGACATCTCCGCAGGCTCCGGCGGCCTGGAGCCCATGCAAATGGCTGTTCGCTCGCTTGTCGAACGTGCCGTGGTCGAGATGACCGCCAATCTCTACGGAATGCCGGGCCCTCAGGCCTGCCTCCGCTCCGATCCGCTGGGTGAAAGCACAGTGGGCGTCACTGGGGGCTATGTCCCAGCTTACGACAACCTGGACACCAACAATGCCAAAACGCGGGCCGATCCTTCTCGCTGGAATTCTCGCCGGGATTCTGCCGTGCGGGGCCGCTACTAGCCAAACACCCCCCAGCTATGTCCTGAACAATCAGGTCCAGCTGGGCGATGTGTTCGCAAACCAGACGCTGAACGTCGTCACGGTCACCGATCAGACCGTGGGCGAGAGCCATGGCGCGTCCAATCAGTATGTCGGCTCTGTCGACGGCCAGGCCTTCGATGCCCGCTCCAACCAGACCACCCAGGGCTCGGTCACGGCTGACACACGCCTGAACGTCGCCGCAGACAGCGGTGCGGTAACCTCCATCGCCACCACGGCCACCGGTAATGCCGGCGAGCTTAACGTCACCGGCGGCACCCTGACCGGGATCGTCCATCAAAACACCGGCGCGGTGAACATCTCCGCACTCAGCCACATCGAAGCCCCCCACGCCTTCGGCGGCGATGTCGATGAGGTCTCCCAGGCCATCGGCAACAGC
Source organism: Alphaproteobacteria bacterium (assembly GCA_031367205.1). GTDB lineage: Bacteria > Pseudomonadota > Alphaproteobacteria > Caulobacterales > Caulobacteraceae > Phenylobacterium. The sequence goes on along the minus strand of JANLPK010000346.1, from coordinate 527 downwards.
CAGGTGGTCACCGTCAATGCCGGCACCGGCGGCGTGCGGGTGGTGCAAGACAATATCGCCCAGGTCACCTCCAATGGCGGCGGCGTCTACGGCACCGTCACCGGTAAGGCCCAGTTCCAGGCCCAGACCATGGCCAACGACACCACCTATCAAGGCTCACGGGGCTCCGGCACACGGCTGGAGACCTATCAGACCAATACCGCAACGCTCACCCAAGCCGCCCAATTCACCGCCTTCGGTCAGGTGCAAGACGGCACCACCATTGCCAGCGCGGCCGGCAACAATGTCTCTGCGGTCAATAACGGCTTCTTGCTGGACGCCGTGAACAACCAACACAACAGCGCCTATGTCCGCGCCCAGGCCGAAACCTCCGCGGCGTCATTCGGCGCGGTCACCGCTTCAGCCAGCGGCGTCGGCAACAGCGCCCTACTCGGCGACAACGGCGGCGAAATCGTCATCGACAATGTCCAACTCAACGACGGCGGCGGCATCGAGGCGCTCGCCAGCACCACCGGCGGCGACGGCTA
>JANLPK010000342.1:0-1970 GCA_031367205.1 Alphaproteobacteria bacterium | reverse complement strand
GGGGTCGAGTACGCGGTCCACCTGGGTGCGGCTGGTCTTCATGAGGAGCGCGAGCTTGCGCTTGCTGAGCTTCATCTCGGTCATGGCGTTTTGCAATTGCCAGGCGATCACCTCCTTGATGGCGATGGCCTGAAACTCCTCCAGCACCCCCTCTTCGCGGAGCAGGTCATCAAGGCTCGATCCAGCATGTTTATTGTCAGCCATGTTCGACATCCTTCATGCGTTTACGCGCCAAGGTCAGCGCTTCGGTCGGCGTTTGTTGGGTCTTCTTGACGATGGCGTGCAGGCCGTAGAGCGCGCCGTCGTAGAAACAGATGAATACCCGCGCGATCGTGCGGCTCGGTAGCGAGGTACGAACTTCCCAAAGCCCACCGCCCAGCGACTTGCAAAGCGGCATGCTGACCGGCCAGCGATGTTGTACCCGTTGCAGGTCCAACCCGACCGCGTGGCGGTCATCGCGGTCCAGCGCCTTCAACCAATCCCGCACCGGCTCATTGCCCGCATCGCTGCGATAGAAGACCAATGAGATTTTTGCCAGTTCGGCCTGATTCACGCTCAGCTCATATCAATTCGACTGGCACTATATATAGTTCACATTAGCAAAGCAACCGACCAAGATCGGAATACCCGAAGCTGGGAACGACCTTGCCCCTAGCGCCACACCCCAGCTAGGGTCCGCGCCAGCTCATGACCGACATCTTCATCTCCTATGCCCGCAGCACGGCGGATCAGGCCCATAAGGTCGCCGAGGCGCTGCGGGTGCTGGGCTACGGCGTGTGGCGCGATGACGAACTGCCCGCCCACCGGGCCTATGCCGAGGTGATCGAGGAGCGGCTGACGGCGGCCAAGGCCGTGGTGGTGATCTGGTCGGCTGAGGCCGTGAAGTCGCAATGGGTGTTCTCGGAGGCCAACCGGGCCCGCGAGGGGGCCAAGTTGGTGCAACTGTCGCTGGACGCCACCCGCCTGCCCATGCCGTTCGACACCCTGCAATGCGCCGACATGACCGGCTGGGACGGCGACACCAACGCGCCGGGTTGGCGAAAGGTGGTGGCTAGTCTTGGTGATCTGATGGATGCGCCAGCAGCATCCGCCATCGAAGCCCCAGCCCTGACTTTGCCCAGCAAGCCCTCCATCGCCGTGATGCCATTTGCCAATTTGAGCAATGACCCGGAGCAAGACTATTTCGCCGACGGCATGGTGGTCGAGATAACTAACGCGCTCACCCCCTTTGGGTCGCTGTTTGTGATCGCGGGGAGTTCGACACTGTCGTTTAAGGGCAAGAACCTAGCCGCTCAGGACGCAGCCCAGTTACTTGGCGTTCGCTATGTGCTGGAAGGCAGCGTTCGCAAGTCCGGCAATCGGGTCCGCATCGCCGTTCAATTAATCGACGCGGCAGACGGCGCTCAGATATGGACCCAGCGGTTCGAAGACACACTAGAAGACATCTTCGCCCTTCAGGACGAGGTGGCGTTGGCCGTCGCCGGGAAAGTCGAGCCGTCAATCGTATCTGCGGAGTACAGCCGTGTGACGGCTGGCACCGTTCGACATACGGGGTGCCATGACCTTTACCTCCGTGCGACCGCAAGCTGGGTTCAGGATAGTCAGCAGGCCTTTGAGCATCTCGAACGCGCCATCGAGCTTGACCCCTTCTTTGCCCCAGCGCTGGCGCTGGCGGCCCACCTATGTCGAAACTTCTATCTGGTTGAAGGATTTATTGAGGATCGGAGCCCATATCGCGACAAGGCGATCAAGCTGGCGCGCCGGGCGCTCGAGGTCGCCGGCAGCGACGCGATTGTTCTGGCGAATGTCGCGGTTGTACTTGGCCCGCTGGAAGGTGATCTGGATGCAGCACTTGCCCTTGTCGATCGTGCGATTTCGCTAAATCCCGGTTCGGCCGACGTTTGGATCTATAGCGCAGAACTGCGAGTGCTGGCTGATGAGGCGAGAGCCGTTCAGGACGCCGAGACGTC
>JANLPK010000325.1:0-3096 GCA_031367205.1 Alphaproteobacteria bacterium | reverse complement strand
GGGCCCATCATCAGCTTCTGATTGCCGCGAGCCCCTTTGGCCCCCTGGTTCTGCAGATAGCTGAAGTTCGACGTATTGCCCTGGTTGAAGATGTCGTACCAGCCGCCGACATTATAGATGGGCACCTTGATGTACTTGCGGTTGGCGCTCATGGAAAACCGGTTCCAGATCACGTCATCGGCGGCCCGTTCCCGCAGGGCCTGGATCTCAGCCTCTGAAACGCCTTGGCCCCTTAGCCAACCGATGGTGTCCTTTTCCTTGATCACCCCGCCCATGAAGCTGGAATGCAGCCGGTCATAGGGGGCCACCACCACATAGGCGGCCTTCAAGTGCGGCGGTGCGGCCATGGCGGCGGCATTGGAGGTCACGCCGAGCGCTGAAGCCCCGGTGATACCCACCTTGCCGTTGGACCAGGGCTGAGTTGCAGCCCATTCGACGCTGTCATAGCCGTCCTCGATGTCGTTGACATAGGCGGCGTAGAAGCCCTGGGAGTGACCCTTGCCGCGCACATCTTGCAGGACGAAAACATAGCCGGCGTCGGTATAGTGTTTGGCCTGGGCGGCGAGGCTCGCAGGCGTGCCGCGCCCGTCCTTCAGATAGGGTGTGCGGCTGAGGACCACAGGCCAGGGTCCTGTGCCCGATGGCTTGAACACATTGGCCGCCAGCTTGGTGCCATCGCGCAGGGTGGCGAACTCTTCGGTGGCTCCGGGCGGCGGCTGGTAGGTCGCTGCGGCGCGGGTGCCTGTGGGGGTTTGGGCTGACGCCCCGAGCGGGGCCAACAGAAGGCCAAGGGCCAAAATGGTTGAGGTCTTCATGTTGTTTTCCTGTCCCACGTCATCGTTGACGAGTCGCTGCAGTCTTTGGCCGTGAAAATTATAGACCGTTTATTCAATCACTTGGCTCGAAAAGGCGTCGAGGGTGACAAGCTTCACGTCGCCTCATTTGCATTTTCTGCACGAATAGATGCAAATTCTAGCTTAGGAGGCCAGCGGAGATGAATGCTCCGATGCCATATGCAGAGCTAGCTAGAGCTGGCGCGTATACAACCGATCAGGTGGGCCGCCTTCTCGGAGTGAAGACGCGTGACATTGCGTCCTGGCTTCGTGGCGCGACACCATTGATATCATCCGACTATGAGCCGATTGAGCACAGGCTACTGATTTCATTCGAAGGCCTTCTCGAGGCTCGGGTCGTCAACTACCTGATCAATAACGAGGTAAAGACCCGACGTCTGAGACAATTGATGAAACAGCTGCGTGAAAAGAGTGGCCAAAGACACCCCTTGGCACGACGTGATGCTATATCGACGACAGGTGACCGGGTCTTCGAGCGAGACGGTGAGAAGTTCGTCAACCTACTCAACGACTGCTACGCGGATGGGGAGTTACTAGGGGCCGCGCTCCGTGGGCACGTTGCCTATGACGGTGCACGAGCGCTTTATCTACAACCGGAACCCAACGTCCTGCCAATGGTGCGGCTTGACCCCCGCCGAGCATTTGGTCGACCAGTTGTGGTTGATGAAGGCGTGGCCGTTCCAACGGCGATCCTGGTCGAAGCAGCTGATCTTGAGGGACTCGAGGGTGCGGCAGACTGGTATGGTGTATCGCAAGACGCAGTTCGGCAGGCCGTTGAGTTTGAGAGGCTCCACGCCGCGTGACGCGGATTCGCTTCGATGAGTGCGTGTCCAAGAATATCGTGAATGCGATTCGTGTTCTCGGACTCCCCTCGGGGATAGAAATTGAACATCCGAGCGACCTCAACCAAGGCGACCTTGAAGACGTCGATTGGCTTCAATTGTTTAAGGAGTCAGGCGGTCGTTGTATCGTGACCGGTGATACCAAGATGCGGGGACGTATAAATGAAAGACTCGCACTGCAGGCATCTGGCTTCGTCGCGATCTTTCCTCCGAACAAGTCGGGTTGGTATCAAAATCTAAAGAAACACGGCCAGGCCGCATACCTAATTAGGTGGATCGACGAGATAGCGCGCTTAGCGTGCGAAGCCCCGGATGGAGACCACTATCTCCTGCCTCCCACATTTGACGTTGATCCTGTACGAATTGTCACGCTCAGGAGACTATCTGGGCCGTCGTTTCAGGAGGCCATCCACGTAGCCGGGCGGCGGCGATAGTTGCACGGGTCGCCAACTTGACGAATGATCCCCGAACAAAATCCATTTCGCGGCGGCATTTAGTTACCTGGCCCGACTAGGTTTGATCCATCGGAAAGTTCGTCTGATCGAGTCATTTCCAATGTGACATCATGAAGCTTCAAATCCCACCTGTCGTTCGGGTATCGCACCCAACCAACTTCCTGCTGGGTTTTCGACATCTTATAGCCAGGGAGGACCGCCAATATTCGAAAACTGGCGCGCTTCTCAATCGAAAAACTGCATGGCGAAGTGCACTGAGAAGCCGGTTTGTTCCACGGAAGAAGGATGAGCTGAGCTCCCTCCGGTCTAGATTTCAAGTTTAGCTTCACCCTCAATATGTCGTCTGGGATCGAAGATTCTCCGGTATCGGAACCCGGCTCAATAGCGTTCAATCGAATCAACACTTGATCACGGTCCAGCGTCCATCCTAGCTCAGAGCCTTTTGCGTCGGGAATCCAGTTCGGCATCACGACACCGCTTTCCATCTGGAATCCGGGAGCCACAGCAAATAATTTGAACGCTGTCGCCGGCCATATTTTTATTCTGCACGGAGAACGACATTGATATATCGGCCCGGAAAAGTCGCTTGCCCCTGAAAGCGATGGAACCACAACAATTGTGGCAGTCACTGGACTAGTGGTTATTTGGAGTGGGACGGTTCTGTGGTCCCCAAAGAGTCCACATGTCAGCAACAAAAGACCGGTAATCACAAGGCTTTCTCCAATATTCGAGAGATCCGCTGGTGCGCCCGTGGGCGAATGAATCGAGTTACCGATGAGCTACTCTTGCCGTCAATGCGCATCATCCCAATTGCTCGCCGCCCGCGCTTCCACCACCAGCGGCACCGAGATCGCCACGGCGGGCTCTGCCGCACGCTCCATAACGCGCTTGGCCACCTTGATCAGCTCATCGGCCTCGGCCTCCGGCGCTTCGAACACCAATTCG
>JANLPK010000155.1:0-9259 GCA_031367205.1 Alphaproteobacteria bacterium | reverse complement strand
CCGATTGGGCTATGGTAGAATGGTCGTCACGACGCGGGAGGGTGAGTTTCTCGGTTATGTTGGGATCGCGCAGGTTGACGCCGGACATCCCCTCGCTGGGGTCAACGAGATCGGTTGGCGATTGGTTCGAAAAGCTTGGGGAGAGGGCTTGGCCACCGAAGCAGCTCGTGCCGCTCTTGAGGACGGCTTTTCCCGATGCGGCTTGGTCGAAGTCGTCAGCTTCACTGAGGCCACAAACCACCGTTCACAGGCCGTGATGCGGAAGTTGGAATTGGAACGCGATCCATCGCGGGATTTTGAAACGACTAATGACGGCCACACCTGGAGCGGCTTGGTCTGGGTGGCGCGTCCTTCCTGTGCCTGAGGGAGGGCTCTAGGCCGGCCGTCTCGCCCGCATGGCCTGGGCGATGGTGCCGTCGTCTAGCCAGTCGAGTTCGCCGCCGACCGGGACGCCACGGGCCAGCATGGTGATGGCGACATCGGCGCGCGACAGACTTTCGGCAAGATAGTGGGCGGTGGTTTGGCCGTCGACCGTGGCGGGCAGGGCTAGGATCACCTCGCGGACGTCGGCTTGGCTGGCCCGGTCAATCAGTTCGCCGATCCGCAGGGCGTCTGGCCCCATGCCGTCCAGCGCCGAGAGCAGGCCGCCCAACACGTGATAGCGGCCACGAAAGGCGCTGGCCCGCTCCATGGCCCACACCGAGCCGACCTCTTCGACCACGCAGATGAGCGATGCGTCGCGGCTTTGATCGGCGCAGACCGCGCAGGGGTCCTGGGTGTCCAGCGAACCGCAGGTGGTGCAGGTTTTCACCCGCTCTGCGGCGACGGCGAGGGCGTCGGCCAGGGGGGTGAGCAGTTGGTCGCGGCGTTTGAGCAGGGCCAAGGCAGCGCGTCGGGCCGAGCGGGGGCCAAGGCCCGGCAGCTTGGCCAGCAAGGCGATCAGACGCTCAATTTCGGGTCCGGCAGAGGCGGTCACGTCAGGGGCGTTTCGCGATGAGCGTACGCCAATGCTCCACCTCTGGGGGAGCTGTCAGCGAAGCTGACTGAGGGGGTGGTTCGCGCCAGCCTCTGGGCTGCAACCCCCTCCACCGCTTCGCGGTCCCCCTCCCCCAAATCGCGCTGCGCGCTGGGGGAGGATTTGGTGATCGCAACCACTCTAGTCCTCATCCTCATCGACGCCCTCGACCACGGCGGCGGGCTCGGGGAGGGGGACGTTGCGGATAGAGACGATCTCGGCACCGGGGAAGGCGGTCATGACGGAACGGACGAAGGGGTCCTGGTCGATCTCGGCGCGGACGTCGCGTTCTTCGCGTTTTTGCCGCTCCCAGGCGCTCTCGGCCCCGCCGCCGCCCTGAGCGGCGATCAGCCAGGGCTGGCCGGTCCACTCCTTAAGGCGACCCACTAGGCGTTGGGCGAGGTTGGAGGGGGCACCGGGGGCCGGTTCGAACTCAATAGCCCCTGGGCGGAAGCTGATCGGGCGCACAAAGCGTTCGACATCGAGGCGTAGGGATATGTCGCGCTTGGCTTCGATCAGGGCGACGACGTCGGCAAAGGATTGCAAGACTGGAAGCGGTTCAGCGGCTTGCAGGGCCGGGGCGACCATGCGGGCCTGACCGCCGCCGCTCAATTGCGCGCCACCGCCGCCGGTGGGCGTGGGACCGGTGGCACCGACGACGGGGTCGCCGGTTTGCAGACGCTTCAGCGCCTCCTCAGGACCTGGTAGATCGGCGACATAGGCCAGGCGGATCAACACCATATCGACGGCTGCGGCGGGGTCTGGCGCACGGCGCACCTCATCGTGGGCCCGGAGCAACATCTGCCAGATGCGCGAAAGGGTTCCCGCCGAAATCGCCGATCCCACCGCCGCCAAGCGGGCAGCCTGCTCCTTGGGAAGGATCAAAGATTGCGGTCCGATCGTCTTGGCGACCGAGGCCCCGTGGGCATGTTCCAGCAGGTCGATCATCACCTGTCCGGGGTCTGCGCCATAGCCATAGAGGGTGCGGAAAGTTTCGATAGCGGGGCCTGCCTCACCGCGCAGCACCTGTTCGAATAGGCCGATGGTCTGGGCTCGGTCGGCAAGGCCCAGCATGTCGCGAATGACGGTGGCGGGCACCGTGTGGCCGGGCTCCCCCTGGACAATGGCTTGATCGAGCATGGACTGGGCATCTCGCACAGAGCCCTCGGCGGCGCGGGCAATTAGCATCAGGCCCTCGGCATCGACGCGGACACCTTCAGCCTCAGAAATCATTTCCAGATTCTTGACGATGACGTCGGGCTCGACCCGACGCAGGTCAAAGCGCTGGCAGCGACTGAGAATGGTCACCGGCACCTTGCGGATCTCAGTGGTGGCGAAGATGAACTTGGCGTGGGGCGGCGGCTCTTCCAGGGTCTTGAGCAGGGCGTTGAAAGCCCCGGTCGAGAGCATGTGCACTTCGTCGATGATATAGACCTTATAGCGTGCCTCGACGGGGGCGTAGCGCACCCCGTCCAACAGCTCGCGCATATCGGCCACGCCGGTGCGGCTGGCGGCGTCCAGCTCCAGCACATCGAGGTGACGGCCCTCGATGATCGCCTTGCAGTGGCGACCATCAATGCGGAGGTCCAAGGTCGGCTGATGGATGGTGTCGGTGTCGTAGTTCAGCGCCCGAGCTAACAGACGGGCGGTGGTGGTCTTGCCCACCCCGCGCACGCCGGTCAGCATGAAGGCATGGGCAATCCGGCCGGAGCTAAACGCATTGGTCAGGGTGCGGACCATCGCCTCCTGGCCGAACAGGTCGGCGAAGGTGCGGGGCCGGTATTTTCGGGCAATGACCGTATAGGCCGCTGAAGCCTCTGCAGGGACAGTCGGCGGGGCTCCGAACATGTCAGCGGTATCGGGATCACGCTCCGGCGCTTCAGTTTCGGAGGTGATGTCGTCCTCAGCCATGGGACCTATGATAATACGGGGAGCCCGCGATGCGAAGGATAGGGTGGAGACCGGACGACGACCCGGAGCGAAACTCGTTGTGGCTGCTGCCTTCCGGCCCTGACCAGGTTGGCGAGGCGTCCGCCCGTCGCCGATCTCCACCCCCTATATCGCGGTCCACGGCCTCGCATGCAAGCATGTGCGTAACCGAAAACCTGCGCTATGAAGCTCAGATGCCTCTTTCTTCATTTCAAAACACCTTCGCCGGCAACCCGCTGAACCGAGTCAGCGACCGCCGAAAAGACGATGCTTGGCTGGCTGAGCAGCTGGCCAGCGATGAGTCGCTGGGTCTGGCCATTTGGAACGGCAAGCCCTTGGTAGAAAACGCCAAGGACGGCAGCGTGCAGATCGCTTACCTGCCTGCCAAGATGGTTGCCGAGTTGGCGGGCGGGCCGGAGCGCCTGTTGTTTATGGGCCTCTGGAAGGAGACCTCGGTTTTTGCGCTCGACATGGAGGGCGCGGCGGATCCCTGCGACGGGCCGTTGCAGGGGTTGGGGCGATTTGAAGACCTGCGCGCCATCGCCACGCGCCTGCCGCACACCGACGCCGCAATCCTGGCGACGGCCAAGCAGATGTTTGAGTGGCGTAGGCGCCACAAGCATTGCGCCAACTGTGGCGAACCGTCCTTTGTGGGTGAGGGTGGCTGGAAGCGGGTCTGTCCGGCCTGCAATGTGGAGCATTTTCCGCGCACCGACCCGGTGGTGATCATGCTGGCCGTGCACGGCGATCGCTGCATGTTGGGCCGCCAAGAGATCTGGCCCAAGGGCATGTTCTCGTCCTTGGCTGGCTTCCTCGAGCCCGGCGAGAGTATCGAAGAAGCCTGCGCGCGGGAGCTGTTCGAAGAGGCTGGGTTGAGGACGGCCTCGGTGACCTATCACTCCACCCAGCCGTGGCCCTATCCGTCGTCCCTGATGATTGGCCTGATCGCTCAGGTGGAGGACGACAATGCGGTGCCCGACCAGACAGAACTCTCGGAGGTGAAGTGGTTCACCAAGGTAGAGGCGCGGGACCTGCTGGCGGGGAAGTATCCCGGTTGCGCCGCGCCGGGGTCGATGGCCATTGCGCACCAGCTGATCAAGGCTTGGGCAGAGGGGTAGCGACTACTGACAGACTGCTGTCAGTAGCGGGTAGCTAGGCTCCTGATCGAACCGGAGAAAATGTCCCATGTCAAACGACCTGATTTTCTACACCCACCCCATGTCGCGGGGTCGGATCGTGCGTTGGATGCTGGAGGAGCTGGGGCAACCCTATCGCACCCAGTTGCTCGACTATGACACGACGATGAAGGGAGCCGAGTATCTGGCCGTGAACCCAATGGGAAAGGTGCCGGCCATCACGCACGGCGATGTGGTCGTCACGGAGGCCGCCGCAATCTGCGCCTATCTGGCCGATGCCTTCCCCCAGGCAGGCTTGGCCCCACCGCTGGGCGACAAGGCGCGCGGTCCCTATTTCCGTTGGATGTTCTTTGCGGCGGGACCGGTGGAGGCCACGATCACCAACAAGGCCATGGGGTTTGTGGTGCCCGAAGAACGTCGGGCTATGGCCGGCTATGGCGGCTATGATGACGTCATGGGGGCCCTGGAGATCGCTGTAACCGGCCATGAGTTCATAGCCGGGGATCGATTCAGCGCCGCCGACGTCTATTTCGGAGCTTCCCTGGGTTGGGGCCTGCAGTTCGGCTCCATAGAGGCTAGGCCCGCGATCTCCGACTATGTGGCGCGGGTTGGCGGTCGACCTGCGTCATTGCGGGCTCGGGAGATCGATGACGCTCTGCTGGCGGGGTGAGCCCGACGGTCGTCGTCCGAGATTCTTGTTCCCATATCTGGAACAGACTATCGTTCTGTCGTGCAGATCATCGCCAAGCGAACACTGGTCAAATTCTGGGCGCGGCATGCTCAAGCCGAACGCCCGCTTCGGTCTTGGTACGGCTTCGTCGACAAGGCCACTTGGGCCGGGCCAGCCGAGGTCAAGGCGGCGTTCGGCACGACGGTAGATTTCGTCGCCGACAGTCGGATCGTCTTCGATATTGGCGGCAATCAGTACCGACTAGTGGTCCATGTGGCCTACGAATACCGACGGGTCTTGATCAAGTTTGTGGGCACACATGCCGAATATGACCGCATCAATGTGGAGAGCGTATGATGGATATCCGAGCCCTCCATAGCGAGGCTGACTACGACTGGGCTCTGGCCGAGATCGAACGCTATTTTGACAGTCCCCCAGCCAAAGGCACGGTCGCCGCTGATCGCTTCGACGTGCTGGCAGACTTGATAGAGGCCTATGAGCGGCGGTGCTGGCCTATCGAGCCCGCCGAACCTGTGGATGCGATCCGTTTTGCCATGGAGCGGAAGGGGCTGACTCAAAGCGATCTGGCCAGCCTGTTGGGTTCGCGCTCTCGGGCCTCGGAAGTCCTCAGCGGGAGGCGGGGTCTTACGCCGTCGATGATGGCGAAGTTGCATCGGCAATGGGGTGTCCCTGCCGAGAGCCTCCTGCGAACACTCGACGCAGCTTAGCCCCTGTCGCGGAACCCATCGGCCGGATAGACGCCAAGAATCTCAAACCGTTCCGAGAAGAATTGCAGTTCCTCGAATGCGAGCGCCAGGCCTCGGTCTTCGGGGCGACCATCGACTTCGGCATAGAAGAAGGTGGCGGCAAAGCTTCCGTTCTCCATGTAGCTTTCCAACTTGGTCAGGTTGACGCCATTGGTGGCGAAGCCGCCCATGGCCTTGTAGAGGGCCGCGGGCATATTCTTCACGCGGAACACAAAGCTGGTGATGCAGCGGTGGGTGAAGGCTGGGGCTGGAGGATTGGCGTCCGCCGTCATCACCAAAAACCGCGTCGTGTTGTTGTGTTCGTCTTCGATATCTCGAGCCAGGATCTCCAGGCCGTAGAGCTTGGCGGCCAGGGCCGGGGAGATGGCTGCCCGGGTGGGGTCAGGCTTTAGCGAGAGAAGTTTGGCGGCGAGCGCCGTATCGCCCACCGGCTCAGTCTTGAGGCCCAGTTCGCGCACGGCCTTGCGGCATTGGGCCAGCGCGATTGGCATAGAGGCGACGGTCTTGATGTCGCTGAGCTTGGCTCCTGGATTGGCCATCAGCTGGAAATGGATCGGCTTAAACCGCTCGCCGATGATCTTGAGGCCAGAGTCGGGCAACAAGTGGTGCACATCGGCCACGCGCCCGGCGATGGAGTTTTCCACCGGGATCATGCCCAGTTGGCAGTCACCGCCCTTGATGGCCTCGAAAGCTTCTTCGAAGGTGGCGTGGGGCACGGGCTCCATGTCGGGAAAGGCGGCGACGCAGGCCTCATGGCTGTTGGCCCCCAATTCCCCCTGGAAGGCGATGCGGCCTTGGCTCATGACTTTGCTCCTAGGGTGCGGGCAAAGGTCCTAGCCCGTTCCAGATCGGCTGGGTTATCCACTGAGATCGGGGTGGCGTCGACCACCGCAGCCCAGATGGTCATGTTAAGTTCCATGGCGCGCAGCTGTTCCAGCTTTTCGCGGCGCTCCAGCAGCGAGGGCGGCGAAGCGGTGAACCGCTCCAAGGCCGCGCGGCGATAGGCATAGATGCCGTGATGGTGCCAGACCGGAGCGTCGCCGTAGAGCGTCGAGCGGGTGAAGTAGAGTGCGCGGCCGGATTTGCCGCCAGGGTCCATGGCCAGGACGGCCTTGACCATGTCGGGATTGGTGCGCACCGCCGGTGAGGTTTCCGGCTCGACAATGGTGGCGATATCGCAATCGGGGTGGGCGATCAGGAGGTTCACGCAGTCTGTGATCGCGCCGGCCTCCACGAACGGCATATCGCCCTGCAGGTTGATCACCACGTCATGGTGTCCTTGGGGGTCGAGAACTGCCAGCGCGGCGACCAAGCGATCCGAGCCCGAGGGCAGGTCAGGGTCCGTCAGAACCGCGCGGCCGCCGGCGGCCTCTACGGCTTCCACGATTTGCGAATCGCCGGCTGCCACCGCTACAGGACCGACCCCAGCGGCCTGAGCTTGGCGCAACACGCGCACAATCATCGGCACGCCCTCAATATCGGCTAAGGGCTTGCCGGGTAGCCGGGTGGCCGCCATTCGCGCGGGGATGAGGATGATCGGATTCATGGGCCTGTTCATGCGGCCAACTGGCCGGTTGCGCGAGCGCCGGTAGCGTGTAAGAGACGGCAACGCAATAAGGGGCGGGGATTCCCGCGCTGGAGCCGACTTTCGAGTCGGCCACCAAGAGGGCCGAATTCAGAACTATGAGCGATCTGGGTTTCAATAAAATCGCGGGCGCCGTGTTGGCGACCAGTTTGGCCGTTGTGGGCCTCAATCAGGTTTCGCAAGGTGTGTTCGCCTCCGAACCGCCGGTTAAGCCGGGCTATGCTATCGAAGTGACCCCTGAAGCTGCGGATGGTGCCGCTGTTGTGGCCGATGTGCCGCCCGACTGGGGCACTGTTCTGAAGACCGCCGACATCAAAGCCGGGGAAGCCGTATTCGCCAAGTGTCAGTCTTGCCACAATGCGGCAAACGGCGGGGCCAATGGGACCGGTCCCAATCTCTGGGGCGTGGTGGGTCGCAAGCCGGGTAGCCACGGCGGCTTTGCCTATTCCAGCGGCATGACTGAGTTCGGTGCCAAGCAGCCGATCTGGGACTATGAGCATGTCTATGAGTTCGTGAAGAACCCGCAGAAATACATCTCCGGCACCAAGATGAGCTTTGTGGGCCTGAAGAAGCCCGAAGACCGGATCAATGTAATCGCCTACCTGCACGCGCAAGGTTCCAGCCTGCCGATCCCAGCACCGAAGCCGGTGGCTGCACCAGCAGCTGCACCTGCGGAGGGTGCTGCACCTGAGGCTACCCCGGCCAAGCCAGCGGCTTAGTGCCGCTTATTCTCCCGAAGTCGGCTATGTGCGGGGTTTGGTCCTAAACATCAACCTCAGCGTCCAGGGCGTTTTCCTGGATGAACTCGCGGCGGGGTTCGACCAGGTCGCCCATCAGCCGGGTGAACATGTCGTCGGCGTCGTCGGCGTGGTTGACCTTGACCTGCAGCAAGGTGCGGGCATCGGCGTCCAGGGTGGTTTCCCAGAGCTGGTCGGGGTTCATTTCACCCAGGCCCTTATAACGCTGGATGCTTAGGCCCCGACGTCCGGCATCCATGACTGCACCCACCAGATCGATAGGGCCGCGCACGGTGACGGTCTTATCACGACGGGTATAGGTGGCTGGTCCCGAGAAGGTGTCGGCAAGCGCCAGGGAACGCTCAGCCAGACGGCGCGCATCGGCGGCATGCAGCAGCATCTCGTCAAGTACCACGCGCTCGGTGACGCCTCGTTTGATGCGTGAGAATGCAAAACCGCCGCCAACAGCGGGTTCACCCGACCAGGCCCCGTCGCCTTCTTCGGCATAGAGATCCAGGCGGGCAGCGGCCTTGGCGATGTCCCCGCCCTCGGTGAGTAGTCCGGCTAGGGCGGCCTGTTCCACGGCAAAGGCCGGAGCGCGAGCTGACAGGCGTTCGATATTGGCCTTGGCACCGCGCGCGGTCTGGACCAGGGCCAGCAGGTCTGCGCCGGTCAGCCGCTCGCCGGAGGCCAGCTCCAGCACCGCCCCGTCGACGCCCTCATTGGTGAGATAGACCTCCATCTCGGGGTCATCCTTGAGGTAGCGGGAGGACTTGCCCTTGGTGGCCTTATAGAGCGGCGGCTGGGCGATATAGAGGTAACCGCGCTCAATAATCTGCGGCATCTGGCGGTAGAAGAAGGTGAGCAACAGGGTACGGATGTGGGACCCGTCCACGTCAGCATCGGTCATCAACACGATCTTGTGGTAGCGCACTTTCTCGATGTCGAAATCGTCGCGACCGATGCCTGCGCCCAGCGCGGTGATCAGGGTGCCGATCTGGTCAGAGCCCAACATGCGGTCAAACCGCGCGCGCTCCACATTCAAGATCTTGCCGCGCAGGGGCAAGACGGCTTGGTTTTCTCGGTTACGGGCCTGTTTGGCCGAGCCACCGGCTGAGTCGCCCTCCACCAGGAAGATTTCGGATTTGGCGGGGTCGCGTTCCTGACAGTCAGCCAGCTTGCCGGGCAGGGAGCTAATCTCCAGGGCCGACTTGCGGCGCGTGAGATCGCGCGCCTTGCGGGCCGCCTCGCGGGCCACAGCGGCCTCGGCGATCTTGGCGATGATCTGCTTGGCCTCGACCGGGTGTTCCTCGAACCAAGTGGCGATGCCTTCGCCGACCAAGCCCTCAACGGCGGGGCGGACCTCCGAGGAGACCAGCTTGTCCTTGGTCTGGGACGAGAATTTTGGGTCCGGCACCTT
>JANLPK010000240.1:0-8419 GCA_031367205.1 Alphaproteobacteria bacterium | reverse complement strand
ACGCATCAGGCCACGGACAAACTTGTGCCCCTTCTTGCGCCCGGAACGGTCAAACACCATGCGCACAGCCATGCAGGCCCGCGCCTCGCCCTCGCGCAGGGAGCAAAGGCCGTTCGATAGTCGCTCGGGCAGCATCGGCTCTACACGGTCTGGAAAATAGACGCTGTTCGCCTTCTCGCGGGCTTCGCGGTCGAGTGCCGTGCCCGAGCGTACATAGGCGGCCACATCGGCAATGGCGACCCAGACGATCCAGCCGCCTTCGTTGTTGGCGTCGGTGTCCGGCTCAGCAAAGACCGCATCGTCGTGGTCGCGGGCGTCGGCGGGGTCGATGGTGATCAGGGGCAGATCACGCATGTCCTCGCGACCGGAGAGGGTGGGGGGCTTGGCGGCCTCGGCTTCAGCCTCCGCGTCGGCGGTGAAGCCGGTGGGAATACCGTGGGAGTGGATGGCGATCAGCGAAGCAGCGCGGGGTTGATCTTCGCGGCCCACGATTTCCAAAATCTTGCCCTGTTTGGGGCCGTAGCGTTGTTCGGAGAGGCCAACCTGAGCCAGAACCAGATCGCCATCGCGCAGGTCACCGGCCTGGGCTTCGGGGATCAGCAGGCTTTCCTTGGATTTGCGGTCTACCGGCTCCACGCGGGTCTCGCGGCGCGATTTGCGGATGACGCCGAGGATCTTGTGGGCGCTGGACCCCAGCCGCTTGATCAGCCGCGCTTCCACCTCACCGTTCTCGAGGGCTTCGAACCGTACGAGTAAGCGGTCGCCCATTCCCGGCGCACCTCCGGCGGCTTCGTTGCGGTCGGGGGCCAGGCGGACGGTGGGGGTATCCTCGCCCTTGGTCAGGCGGACGAAGAGGTCGCCGTCAACATCGCGTTCCACTACATCGACCACGCCGACAGGGGGCAGGGCTCCGGCTTGAGCAAAGCCGCGCCGACCCCGCTTGCCCAGGGCTCCACTGGTCTCAAGCTCCGTCAGCATGACGCGGAGTGCCTTGCGGTCGGCCCCCTTGAGCGCAAACACTCTGGCGATCTCGGCCTTGTTGGTTTCCCCCGCCTCGCCGATGAATTTGATCAGCGTCTCGCGATCCGGCAAGCCGGGGGTCAGCTTGGCGATCTTGGGGGCGAAACGGGAGCCTTTGGGCGCGCGGGTCTTGGGCATGGCTCCCTATAGCGCGGGAATCAGGGCCTGCCTTGCCTCAATCTTTGCGGCCGGCCTTCAGCATGGCGATGGACTGGTCGATCCGACGCTGCCTGGTCTCTGCGGCCTTGGCGGTCTCAATGGCCATCACGTGGGCGCGCTTGTGACTGTAGGACAAGCGTTCGAAGAAAGCTTGGGCTTCGGGTTCCGTAGCCAGGGCAGCGGCAAAATCCGCAGGCACTTGGACAATCCGAGGTTCGGTGTCGAGCTCGATCTCCACATCCAGTTCGTCACCTCCCGCGACCCCGGCCTTCTTGCGGACCTCGGCATTGACGCCCACCATGAAGCGGCCCGACATCGAGGCGACGGTGCTACGATAGGTGTAGCCGTTGAGGGTCACGCGAACGGCGGGCTTGCGACTGGTGCCCAGGGCCGCGACCACCTCATCGGGGACGTGGATGCCGGTGGCGGTCTTGCTGCCTTGCAGGATGGTCGTGCGAAACTTCACGTGCTGCTCCGTCGCAGAGATAATCTAGGCTTTCACTGCTTTTTTCTTGGCCACAGCTTTCTTTTTCGCGGCAGGCTTTTTGGCGACCACGTTTTTGGTCAGAGCCTTGGGTTTGGCCGCCGCCTTGCCGCGTGCGGGTTTCTTGCCGCTGCCCTTGGCGACCCGCTCGGCGAGCAGCTTTACGGCCTCTTCGAGTGTCACGTCCGCAGGCTCGGTGCCCCTCGGCACATTGGCGTTGGTCGCGCCGTGCTTGATGTAGGGACCGTAGCGGCCTGACAGAATCTTGACCGGCGCGCCGTCCGCCGGGTGAGCGCCGAGGTCCTTGAGCGCGGCGCTCTCGCCGCGACCACCGCGACCGCCACCGGCGCGCTTTTCGGCCAGCAGGGCCACCGCGCGGTTCAGGCCGACTTCGAACACCTCATCGACGCCCGGTAGGTTCGCATAGGTGCCGCTGTGCAGCACGAAGGGTCCAAAGCGGCCGATCCCGGCGATGATCATGGCACCGTCTTCCGGGTGCGCGCCGACATCGCGGGGCAGGCGAAGAAGGCGCAGAGCCTTTTCCAAGTCCATGTCCGGCGCTGACCAACCTTTGGGCAGGGAGGCGCGCTTGGGTTTGCCCTCTTCGCCCAGTTGGACATAGGGGCCAAAACGACCGGACTTAAGGTAGACGGTTAGGCCGGTTTCGAGATCGACACCCAGCTCGCGGTCGCCATTGTCAGCGGCAGCCTCATCGTCGGACTGGGCGATTTGGCGGGTGAAGCGGCATTCGGGATAGTTCGAGCAACCGATGAAGGCCCCGAACTTTCCGGTCTTCAGAGACAGTTGCCCGGTGCCGCAGGTGGGGCAGCCGCGCGGGTCGGTGCCGTCCGCGCGCGCCGGGAAGATGTGCGGCCCTAGGGCTTCGTTGAGTGCGTCCAGAACATGGGTGACGCGGAGTTCGGCGATCTCGCCCACGGCGCTGTGGAAGCCCTCCCAGAATTCTCGCAACAGCGCTTTCCAGTTGAGTTCGCCGGCCGAAACAAGATCGAGCTTCTCTTCGAGGGCGGCGGTGAAGTCGTATTCCACGTAGCGGCGGAAGAACTGCTCCAAGAACGCGGTAACGAGGCGGCCTTTGTCTTCTGGAATGAAGCGGTTCTTGTCCATCCGCACATATTCGCGGTCGCGCAGCACGGTGAGCACCGAGGCATAGGTGGAGGGGCGGCCGATGCCGAGCTCCTCCATCTTCTTGACCAGGCTGGCTTCGGAATAGCGCGGTGGCGGCTCGGTGAAGTGCTGGTCGGCGCGGGCGGCGATTACCCGGGCGTCCGCACCTTCTTTCACTTGGGGCAGGCGTCCACCTTCGTCGTCGTCGGCGTCGTCGCGACCTTCTTCGTAGACGGCGAGGTAGCCGTCGAACAGCACGACCTGACCGGTAGCACGCAGGCCGGTCCGGCCGTCGGCGCTCTCCAGATCGATGGAAGTGCGCTCGATGCGTGCGGCCTCCATCTGCGAGGCGATCATCCGCTTCCAGACCAGTTCATAGAGCCGGCCAAGGTCGCTCTCAAGGCGCAGCGAGCCGGGGTTGCGGGCCAGGCTGGTGGGCCGGATAGCTTCGTGAGCTTCCTGGGCGTTCTTGGCCTTGGTCTTGTAGATTCGCGCGCTTTCCGGAACGTAGTCCTGGCCATAAAGCCCGGCGATGACGCTGCGGGCTTCGTCAAGGGCCTCAGGGGCTGATTGCACGCCGTCGGTGCGCATATAGGTGATGAGACCCACAGTCTCGCCGCCGATATCGATGCCCTCATAGAGCTTTTGCGCGGCCTGCATGGTGCGCTGCGCCGAGAAGCCGAGCTTGCGCGAGGCCTCTTGTTGGAGAGTCGAGGTGGTGAAGGGCGGGGCCGGGGTGCGCCGCGCGGGCTTCTTTTCAACGGCGGAAATCTTGAAGGTCGCGGCCTTGACGGCGGCTTGGGCGGCTTGAGCGGTGCCTTCATTGCCGAGGTCGAACTTGGTGAGACGCTTGCCCTGGTGCTTGACCATGCGGGCCAGGAAGGGGTCGCCGCCGGCGGAGACATCGGCCTCGACCGTCCAGTATTCCTGGGTCTTGAAGCGTTCGATCTCGATCTCACGATCGACCACGAGGCGCAGGGCGACCGATTGAACCCGGCCAGCCGAGCGCGATCCCGGCAACTTGCGCCACAGCACCGGCGAGAGGGTAAAGCCGACCAGGTAGTCCAGCGCACGCCGGGCGAGATAGGCCTCGACTAACTCCATGTCGATGTCGCGCGGGTTCTTCATTGCCTCGGTGACGGCCGACTTGGTGATGGCGTTGAACACCACACGCTCGACCTTCGCGCCCTTGACGGCTTTCTTCTTCTGCAGAACCTCAAGCACGTGCCAGGATATGGCCTCTCCCTCGCGGTCGGGGTCGGTGGCCAGGATGATGCGCTCGGCACCCTTGGCGGCGTCGGCGATGTCGTTCAGGCGCTTGGCGGCCTTGGGATCGACGTCCCACAACATCTCGAAATCTTCGTCGGGCTTTACCGATCCGTCCTTGGCCGGCAAGTCGCGGACATGGCCGTAGGACGCCAGGACGATGTAGTCCGAGCCCAGATATTTGTTGATGGTCTTGGCCTTTGCGGGGCTCTCGACGACGACGAGGTTCATGCGCGGTGGGCGATCCTGTGGGCAGAGCGCCCGGAATTCAAGGCTGCGGAAAGTGGGGGCGACGCCTATGCCGTGTCAACGGGGGCTGTGTATCTAGTGAAGATATTGTCCACGAACACCGTGGATCCTTCCCGCCACGAAGTGGGGGAAGCAACTGAGGGGCGACCTTTCCGTAGAATGCTCATAGCCTCGACACCATGCCATTGGCTCCAAATTCCAATCGCCCGGCGATCTCCAGTTCCGTGAGCGCTGCGAGCACGGCGGCGACCGGTGCGCCGGTGGCTCTAATGATCTCATCGCGGGGGACGGGGGTGGGGGAGAGTAGGCGGTAGATCTCTTCGCGAAGGGTGTTGAGGTCGTCTTCGGCCATCGGGAGTGGTTGATAGGTTCGCTCCGGCTCTCGGAAGCCGCCGAACCCTTCAAGGGCGCGGAGAACGTCATCCACGCCTTCGCAGACTGCCGCGCCTTGACGGATCAAGTCGTTGCAGCCTCGGGCGCGGGGATCGAGGGGGGAGCCTGGGACGGCTAGCACTTCGCGACCTTGCTCGGCGGCGAGACGCGCGGTGATCAGGGAGCCGGAGCGGAGTTCAGCCTCGACAACCACGACCGCGCGGGAGAGGCCTGAGATGATCCGGTTGCGGCGGGGGAAGTCTTTGGCTTGGGCGGTCTGGCCCGGGCGGCTCTCAGAGACCACGCAGCCTTCCGCGACAATGCGTTCATAGAGGTCGTGGTGCTCGCGGGGATAGATGTCGTCGATGCCGCCGCCCAGAACGGCGACCGTGCCGGTGGGCAGTGAGCCCTCGTGGGCCGCGCCGTCTACGCCGCGCGCCATGCCCGAGACGATGACGTGGCCGGCGGCTCCGAGTTCGGAAGCTAGGCCTCGTGCAAACCGTTGGCCGGAGGCTGAGGCGACCCGAGCTCCGACAACCGCGACCAGCGAGCCTTGCAATCGAGCGGGGTCACCCCGGGTCCAGATTATGGGTGGAGGCGGGTCCAGGGCGGCAAGTGCGGCGGGAAATGCGTCCTCACACGCGCAGATTAGCCGGGCACCCAGATGTTCGCCGGCCTCCAGTTCACCCTCAATCTCTGCAATCGAAGGGATGGTCATCGGGACGCTCCGCCCGCTTCGCCGCGCCAGATCAGGCAGGGCGAGCAGGGCTAAAGCGGCCTCTCCAAAGCGGCGGATCAATTGGTCAAAGGTAACCGGTCCGACGTTTTCGGTTCGCGCTAGGCGCAGCCAATCCCGGCGTTCAACAAAGGTCAGATCCGGCCTCAAGCGGTGTCTTTCTTCGCGCCGATTCCTGGCTCGGTGCCCTTGAGCAAGCGGTCGATATTTTCGCGATGCCGCACGAAAATCAGTAGGGCCATGAAGAGGGCCATCACGGTGATTGGATAGGGGCGGTCAAAGAGGAACAGGGAAAAGATCGGGGCCAATACCGCCGCCGTCAGCCCGGCCAAGGATGACATCCGAAACAGGAACGCCACGGCGAGCCAGGTGGCCCCCGCAGCCAGTCCGACAGGCCAGGCCGCCGCCAGTAACGTGCCGAAGAAAGTCGCGACCCCTTTGCCGCCCTTGAAGCCCAACCAGACGGGGAAAAGGTGCCCCACAAAGGATGCTCCCCCCGCCAGAGCGATTAGAAGCGCCTGAGCGTCCTTTGGTCCGTCCTTGGTGGCGAGCCACGCGAAGAGCACTGCCAAGGCACCCTTGCCGCCGTCGCCGATCAGGGTCAGGGCGGCCAAGTCGCGCCGACCGGATCGCAGAACATTAGTGGCCCCGATGCTGCCTGAACCGATGTCGCGGGGATCACCCTCTCCGGCCAGCTTCATGGAGATGACGCCGAACGGAATAGTACCCAGCAGGTAGCCGCCAATTATGGCAGCGGCGATCAGCAGCGGGTTCAAGGCAGCGGTCAACATGGTGTTTCCTCGGGTCTGCAAGCTTGAGTTTGAGCCGAAACGGGCGTGTTCGTCAATTGTTCTCGTGCAAAGGCGAGCTACTGCGCCGTGTAGCCGCCATCGACCACCAGCTCAGAGCCCGTCATGAAGCTGGACTCGTCGCTGGCCAGGAAGACCACGGCGTCGGCGATTTCGCGGGGCAGGCCCAGGCGGCCTAGGGCATGGCGGCTGATCAGCAGCTCCTTGAGCTCATTGCCGTTGTCGACCTCGCGGATCACTTTGGAGACCAGGGGCGTGTCGATATAGCCGGGATGGATGGAATTGACCCGGATGTTGAGCGGGGCCCATTCCAACGCCGCAGCCTTGGTCAGCATCAGGACACCGCCCTTCGACGCGCAATAGGCAGCCGCGCCCGGCGAGGCGACCTTGCCCATGATCGAGGAGACATTGATCACCGACCCGCCGCCGCTCTCGGCGATGGCCGGTCCGGCGTAACGCAGGCCAAGGAACACACCATCGAGATTGATCGACAGGGTGCGCCGCCAATCCTCCAGGCTGTGGGTCATGAGGGTCAGGCCCGTCATGGCGATACCGGCATTGTTGAGCAGGATGTCTAGGCGACCGAACTTGGCGACGCCCTCGGCGACGGCCCGCTCCCAGTCTGTCTCAGAGATCACATCATGTGCGACGAAGTGGGCCTGACCGCCCGCGCCGATGATCTCACCAGCCAGGGCTTCCCCGGCCTCTACGGCCAGATCGGTGATGATCACCGCCGCGCCCTCGCGGGCCAATCTCCGCGCCGATTCCGCACCGATCCCCGAGGCACCTCCGGTGATGAAGGCTACCTTGCCTGCGACGCGTCCAGCCATGGGTCTATTCCTAGAGTTTGTAGACCACCCGACCGTCGACCAAGGTCATCTGGACCTCGCCGAACAGTCTGCGGCCATCGAAGGGGGAATTGCGGGATTTCGATTTGAGTTTGTCGAGATCGACCACGATGGGGGCGTTGAGGTCGCAGAGGACCAGATCAGCCGGTGCGCCCTTGGTCAGGCGACCCGCAGGAAGCCCAAGCAGGTCAGCCGGGCGGCTGGTGACGGTGCGCATCAGGTCAATCAGCGGAATGCGATCACGGAAGGCCAGTAGGGCCGCGAGCAGGGTTTGCAAGCCCACGGCGCCGGGTGCTGCCTCGTCATAGGGCAGACGCTTGTCCTCCGCCGGGGCCGGAGCGTGGGCCGAGACCACGATGTCGATCAAGCCCGAGGCCAGGGCCTCGATGGTCGCCTGACGGTCATCCTCGCCGCGCACGGGCGGGTCGAACTTCACGAAGGTGCGGTAGTCGCCGATATCGATCTCGTTGAAGGACAGGTGGTTTATCGAGGTGGTGGCCATCACCGGCAGGCCGCGATCCTTGCCCCGCGCTAAGCTCTCCAGGGCACACGCAGTGGTGACCTGATCGACCAGCAGCCGCGCGCCGGTCAGTTCGACCAAAGCCAGATCGCGTTCCAGCATGATCTTCTCGGCGATGGGCGGCACGCTGGGTAGACCCATGCGTCCGGCGAACTCGCCCTCAGTGGCTGCCGCACCGGCGGAGAGCCAAGGGTCAGCGGGTCGGTGAGCGACCAAGACGCCGAAGCTGGCGGCATAGGCCAAGACCCTGCGCATCACCTTGCTGTCGACGATGGGCCGGTCGGCGTCGGTGACATAGACGCAACCTGCGTCGCGCATTAGGCCGATCTCGGCCATCCGCTGGCCCAAGGTGCCCTTGGTCGCCGCCCCAGCTGGATAGACATGCACCAACTCGATGTCGCGGCTCCGGCGTAAGATGAAATCCACCACCGAGGCCTCATCGATCACCGGGTCGGTGTCGGGTTGAAGGACAATGGAGGTGACGCCGCCCGCCGCGGCTGCCAGAGCCGCCGACTTCAGGGTTTCTTTGGTTTCTGCGCCGGGTTCGCCGGTCTTGACTCGCAGGTCCACCAAGCCGGGTGCGAGCATGGCCCCGCGCGCGTCAATCACTTCGATATCGTCGGAGAGCGCGCCGAGGTCACCGCCCTGGACGACCTGAGCGATCTTACCGTTCTTGACGAGTAAGGCACCGGGGCCGTCCCAGCCGCTGGCCGGGTCGACGATGTGAGCGTTGATGAAGGCGAGGGGGCGGGTCACAGCTCAAACCTCTCCAGCCACTTCTCGGCCTTTGGCGGCGCGTAGGCGGCCATGGTGTCGAGCAGGGTTTCGGGA
>JANLPK010000106.1:0-18134 GCA_031367205.1 Alphaproteobacteria bacterium | reverse complement strand
GTGCCGGTGATGACCCAGAGTGCGATGCTGATGGCCATGACCGCCGACAATAAGGTGGCCGCCTGGGCGCTCTATTGCC
The DNA here is from genome assembly GCA_031367205.1 of Alphaproteobacteria bacterium. GTDB lineage: Bacteria > Pseudomonadota > Alphaproteobacteria > Caulobacterales > Caulobacteraceae > Phenylobacterium. The sequence goes on along the minus strand of JANLPK010000106.1, from coordinate 18,055 downwards.
CCGGTGTGGCGGGCATGGCGCGGGGCGAGGAGCCCGATAGCGCCAACAGCCAGTTCTTCCTGATGCGCCAAGCCTATCCGTCGCTGGAGAAACGCTACACCGCCTTTGGACGGGTGATCGACGGGTTGGCGGCGGTCCGCGCCATCAAGGTGGGTGAGCCGGTGGCCGACCCGCAGGATAAGATGCTGAAAGTGCGGGTGTTGGCCGATATTCCTGTCGCCGCCCGACCGAAAATCCGGGTCATTGACCCTAAGAGTCCTTGGTTCACCGCCGAGGTCGCCAATGTGCGCGCAACCATGGGGGCCGACTTCACGGCCTGCGCGATCAGAATTCCATCAGAGGTAAAATAATGGACGCCGAAAATACCATCATCATGACGCTGGAAGCCGGCGACGTGACCATCAAGCTTCGCCCGGATTTGGCTCCGCAACATGCCGACCGCATTCGGGAATTGTCCCGCGAAGGGTTCTATGACGGGGTGGTGTTTCACCGCGTGATCCCAGGCTTTATGGCGCAGGGCGGCGACCCGACGGGGACCGGGTCCAGTGGGTCAACCAAGCCCAATCTTCCGGCGGAGTTTTCGAAGCAGGCGCATGTGCGCGGCGTCTGCTCGATGGCGCGGACAGCCAATCCTAACTCGGCCAACAGCCAGTTTTTCATCTGCTTTGACGACGCGCGGTTCCTGGACGGGCAATATACGGTCTGGGGCGAGGTCACCGGCGGCATGGACCTGATCGACGGCCTGCCCAAGGGTGAGCCGCCGCGTGCGCCCGGCAAGATCGTCAGCATGAAGGTGGCGGCCGACGCGTGACGCCCAAGCTTGAGGCGGCTTACGGCGAGGCCCATCGGCACTATCATACCCGCACGCATATTGAGCAGTGTTTGGCGCTGCTGGATGATCCGGGTTTGGAGCTGATGGGCAGCGAACGGCAGGTTCTGACCTATGCCATTTGGTGGCACGACGCGGTCTATGATCCCACGGCCAAAGACAATGAAGCTCGCAGTGCGGAGATGGCCACAGCCGACCTGCGCGAGATGGGGGTTTCGATCCATGCCCGCGAGGAAGTGGCGCGCCTAATCCTTTTGAAATCAGGCCATGTGGTGCAAGCCGATGACCGTCTTGGGGAGATCTTAGTCTCCATAGATTTGGCGATCCTGGGGGCGACACCTGCGGATTACGACGGCTATGCGCAGGCTGTGCGGGCGGAATATGCCCATGTACCGGATGCAGCGTGGCGCGCAGGCAGACCCGCCGTTTTGCGCCATTTCCTGGAGGCGGAGTTCATATATCCCGACCCGATGTTTCGGGCGCGATTTGAGGACCCTGCCCGCCGGAATCTAGCCCGAGAGATATCGTCTTTGGCTTAGTCCGTCAGGGCGAGGGTGACGACAATTGGATAGTGATCAGAGCCCAACCGCGGGCCGCGCTTGATGTCAACCGTTCGCCACGCCGAGCCGGCATAGACGTGGTCGATGGGCAGGAAGGCCACCTTGCCGTGCCAACTCTGGACCGGTTGAGCCGGCCACGAGAAAATTGCGCGATCTCGGCGGGTTAAGCCCAGACTCTTATCCAAACCCTGAAGAGTGAAAGACCAAGGAGTTAGGTTGAAGTCGCCGATCATGATCAGGTGAGACGGGTCGGTCCGTTTCATGATCTTGGCCAAGCCGACGCGTTGTTTGATCTGCCAAAGGTCGGTTGGCCAAGTTAGATGGACGGCAATGACAACGGCCGACCCGTTTCCCACCGGGACGCGTGCGCGAGCCAAGTCGGGCCACTCGTTCCAGGGATCTCCGAGCATGAATCCGGCACCCAGCGGCTCTGCGCGGGTGAATATGCCGGACCCCACTATGCCCCGCCGATAGTGATATCCGGTTTGGTGTTCGATAGCCTTTTGGAGGGTTGGCGTAATCTCGTTGATGGTAATGACATCGGGATTTTGGCTGGCAATCCAGCGGGCGGTGGCGGCCACGTCGCGGTTTAAGATCCAAGCGTTCAACTGAACGATCTTGATCTGGTTTGGCGCGTCGACGGGGGCCCAGGGTTCGACTTTTCTAAGATACTCAGGGGCCATCAGAGCGATTGCCGCGAACACGGCGAAGGTACTGATGGAGATCAGCACCCCTTGCGATGCATTTTGGGATCTGGCGAGACCGTAGATCAGAGTCAGGACACTGCCCGCCAGCCAGATCGGCGCGAAGTGGGTCAAGATGTCCAGGCGGACATTGAAGCGACCGCCTTGCGCCGCCAGGCCGGCGGCTAGGCACATGAGACCCAGAGCGATGGCCAAGGCGTCGGTCAGCTGGATGAAATTGCGGAGAATTGGGTTCAACCTTGGTAACCTCTGGTGCTTGACGTGCGCATCGCGGCGTGGCCTTGACGCGCGCCATGTTGCTCTCTGACTTTGATTTTGATCTGCCCGCAAGCTCGATTGCGCTGCGCCCAGCCAGCCCCCGCGATGCCGCCAAGATGTTGTTGGTTGGAGCCGGCGAGGGGTTCGGAGATTTGCGGGTAAGCGATCTGCCCGAACAATTGCGCGCAGGGGACCTGTTGGTCCTGAACAATACGCGGGTGATTGCGGCAAGACTCACGGGTGTTCGCGCCCGGGAGACCACGAGTGTAGCGGTCGAGGCGACTCTGCACCGCAGGCTTGGTCCAAGCGTTTGGAGCGCCTTCATGCGCCCCGGCAAGAGACTGGCAGTGGGCGACGTGGTCGTGTTCGGTGCGGGCGGCCTCCTGCGGGCCGAGATTACGGGTAGGGGAGAGGGGGGCGAGCGGAAGCTCACCTTCGATTGTTCGGGCACAGACTTGGACGAGGTCATCGCGACCTGCGGAGAAATGCCCTTGCCGCCCTATATCGCGGCCAAGCGAAGGCAAGATGGGCGTGACCGGATCGATTATCAGACGGTCTATTCGCAGACAGACGGCTCTGTCGCGGCACCGACAGCTGGACTGCATTTCACGCGCGACCTGATGACGGCCATCACCGCGCGCGGTGTCGAAATCTGCTTTGTAACGCTGCACGTCGGAGCCGGAACCTTCTTGCCGGTGAAGACCGACGATGTGGAAGCCCACAAGATGCATGCCGAGTACGGCGAAGTTTCGACGCAGGTTGCTGAGGCGATCAATGCGACACGGGTCAAGGGTGGGCGGATCATCTGCGTAGGCACCACCTCACTGCGGTTGGTCGAGAGCGCGGCAAACGAAGCTGGAATTGTCGTGCCCTTCGCGGCGGAGACTGCCATTTTCATTCGGCCCGGCTACAGGTTCCGGGTCGCGGACGGACTGATGACCAACTTCCACTTGCCCAAATCGACCCTGTTCATGCTGGTCAGTGCTTTTGCGGGAACGGCAAGGATGAGGGCTGCCTATGCCCATGCCGTCTCCCATAACTATCGCTTCTATTCCTATGGCGATTCCAGCCTGCTCTGGAGGGCCGGGGTATGACAGGCTTCCCATTTACGATTGCGGCCACTGACGGCGCGGCGCGAACGGGGGTCTTGGAGACCGCACGTGGCGATATTCGGACGCCGGCCTTTATGCCGGTCGGCACGGCAGCGACAGTGAAGGCGCTGACCGTCGATCAGGTGGTCAACGCCGGGGCCGACATCATTCTTGGCAACACCTACCACCTGATGCTGCGGCCGACAGCGGAGCGGGTGGCGAGGTTGGGGGGGTTGCATCGGTTCATGCGATGGGATCAGCCGATACTAACGGATTCCGGTGGATTTCAGGTGATGAGCCTGTCCAAGATCGCCAAGGTGACCGAGGAGTCCGTCGCCTTCCAGAGCCACATCGATGGATCTCGTCATGTGCTCACGCCCGAACGTTCCATCGAGATTCAGGCCGATCTGCTGGGCTCAGATATTGTCATGCAGCTGGACGAGTGTGTTTCGTGGCCGGCTGAGAAAGGACGTGCCGCTGAGGCCATGCGATTGTCGGCACGCTGGGGCGAAAGATCAAAGGTCGCCTTCGGGGATCGACCGCAGCAGGCGATCTTCGGGATTCAACAGGGTTCTACCTTCCGTGACTTGCGCCAAGAGTCGAGCGAGCGGCTCATCGAAACCGGCTTTGACGGCTATGCCATGGGCGGCCTGGCGGTGGGGGAGGGGCACGAGGCGATGTGCGAGGTGCTCGACTATGCGCCCTCAATGTTGCCACCGGAACGACCGCGTTACCTGATGGGTGTCGGCAAGCCCATTGATCTGGTCGAGGCGGTCGCGCGCGGGGTAGACATGTTCGACTGCGTTTTGCCGACGCGTTCCGGCCGACACGGTCAAGCCTGGACCTGGAATGGCTCGGTAAATCTGAAAAATGCGCGGTTCGCGGAGGATGACACGCCGCTGGATGAGGCGATGGCATGTCCAGCGTCGCGGGACTATTCCAAGGCCTATCTGCACCACTTGGTGAAGTCAGAGGAAATCCTGGCTCAAGTGTTGTTGTCTTGGCACAATATAGCGTTTTATCAATTGCTTATGGGAACGATGCGCACCGCCATCCGGGAGGGTAAGTTCGAGGCCTTTCGCAGCCACTTTCACGCGATTCAGCACCCCTAGATCGTGTTCCGATATCGGAACGTGCTCTAGTGAACGGGGTAGAGAGGCCGATTTGAGGACTTCGGCGTCACCGAGGCCGACGGTCTATTGGTGGGCGTTGCCGGCGGGCGGCAGCCGCGAGCTTCGCCGATCCCCTTCAAATAAGCCCTTCGTACCGCGCCGGCGGCGATCGCGGCGTTGACGAATTTGTCGTGACGCTCGGCTCCAGATAGTTGGCGAACCCAGCCTCGAAAGGGGATAATTCCGGAGGCCGCGCCTGCCATCGCACCGAGGGCAGTTTCCCGTCCCCGCTCGACCAAATCGTCTTCGTCGACTGCGGCATCGTCGAGGTCGGCCCCAAGGGCACCGTTGAGCGGCAGGATGGCTGCGGTGATTGTCGCGCAGTTGGTGGGGCGAGGGCGGGCATAGGGATCGGCCATGGCCAATCTCAGGACATCAGGGATTTTGGTCTGTAGCACGTTGACGTCTCTGAGCGGCGAGGACATCGCGCCTTGAAGATTTTCTCGTTTTGCCTGGGAGGTGGTTTGAATCTGCGAGGATCCATCGGCCGGCACCGTTGTGCAGGCCGCCAAGGTCATGAGAATCGGCAAGATCAGGGCTGCGGAACGCATGCCGCAAGCTTATGCCCGCAGGTTCACAGATGAAAGCCCTCTGGTGACCTTGCTACAGAGGACCACCCACCCTATGGTCCGCGCCGCTTCGCCCGGCGCATCACTTGCGCCGCGCTAAGGGCCGGTAGCTCAGCGGTAGAGCACCCGACTTTTAATCGAGTGGTCGTGGGTTCGATCCCCACCCGGCCTACCATTCTCTATGCCGGCAGGCAGATCGCCGGTGCGATAGAGCGGAACATGTCACCGTTTGGCGCGTCACTGGTGACATGACACCGCTGACCGCGCTAGATCGGCAGCGGGCGAAGCAGGGAATCTTGACTTTGGGACGACTGGCCTACGCTGTCGCCGCCTCGGCGGTCTTATGCGCGGAGTTGAGCGCGGGTTCCGCACGCTCAGCTGAGGCCAAAGCTGTCGTTCAGGGGCAACTGAAACCCAAACTGAAAACGGCAATTCAAGCGGCGATCGGAGAAACCGATCGTCCCATTACCAACCGATTTGAGGCTCGGCGCCGGGCGCGTGAGGCCGGCGAAGACGCGATCTCAGTGCTTCGATCCGAGGGGTACTATGCCTACCAAGTGGAGACAGAGGTAACTGAGAACGACCCCCCGCGTCCACTGGTGAAGGTAGCACCTGGCAAACGGTTTGTGATGTCCGAGCCGACGATTGTTTGGGTGGATCCGCCGCCTGTGGTTCAGGTCCAACAAGCCGGTGCTGCTGTCATGGGGCTGGCGGATGGTCAGGCCGGTCGGGCCGCTGATGTGGTTTCAGCCGAAGGGCGGATCGTCGCGGTGGCGCAGAAGCGCGGCTATGCGGACGCCGCGACAGCACCGCGCGTTGTGACGGTCGATCATGCAGACCATACCGTTCACCCGGAATTCCATATTGAGGCCGGCCCTCGCGTCCAGCTGGACGCGTTGCGGCTCGTCACCAGCGGGAAGACCGACCCGAAATGGCTTGGGCACCTCGCGCCCTGGAAGGCCGGAGACATATATGATCCGGACGATGTGGCTGAGCTGGAACGTCGATTGCTGGACACCGGCGTCTATGACTCTGTTTCGGTGACTCTGGCACCAGCCGATCAAGCCAATTCGCAGGCGTATCGCCCGATCATCGTCAAATTGGTCGACCGCGCCTATCGGCGAGTTGAGCTTGGTGGCAGCTACTCCACGAGCGAGGGACTTGGCGCGGACGCGCGATGGACTCGTTACAATCTGCTCGGGCGAGCCGACACAGTCGCCTTGTTTGGTCGCGCCTCGACGATCGACAGTCGGCTGGGTGTGGACATCAGCCTTCCACACTGGCGTCGTCCGCGTCAGACTCTGAAGGGCAATGCCGCAGTCTACAGTCTCAAGACCTCGGCCTATGACGAGCAGGGGGTGGGAGTCAGCATCGATGTTGAGCGGCGGTTCGACAAGACATCATACGTCACACTGGGTGGTTCATTGGAGTATGGCCAAACGGCTGAGGTTCAGATCGGCACACTGGCTCCGTTGGCGCGCAAACAGGTCATCGGGGGATTGCTGGGCGTCCTGTACTGGGATCGCTCAGACGATCCGTTGGATCCCAAGCGAGGATGGCGTCTCGAGAGCCGGATTGAGCCCACCCTGATTTCCGGAAATACAACCTTGCCCTATCTGCGGGTTCAGACTCAGGGCAGCGTCTACTATCCCTTCGACGCCAAAGCACGAACCATGGTTGCGGGGCGTCTGAAGGTTGGGAGCATTTTGGGGGGCAGCATTCCGGAAGTTCCGGCATCCCGTAGGTTTTACGCCGGCGGGGGCGGCTCTGTCCGGGGATATACCTATCAAGCCATCGGTCCGCATCTGGCGAACAATACCCCGGCAGGTGGATTGGCCTTACTGGAAGGGTCCGTAGAACTTCGACACAAGATTGGCCAGCATTGGGGCTTGGTGGGCTTTGTGGACGCCGGATCTATTGGATCGGATCAGCTTCCCAACGGGAAAAACCTGAGCCTCGGGGCGGGTTTTGGGGTTCGCTATGACCTCGGATTTGGGCCTATCCGGGTGGACTTGGGCATTCCGCTCAACGCGCGATCCAACGACCCAAAGTTTCAAATCTATTTGAGCATTGGGCAGAGCTTTTGACAGCGCCCTCCGACCTCGAATCCGCCATCGAACACGGCGTTGATGTGGTTGTGAAAAGCCGGCCACTCACGAAGCTTATGCTGATTGTTTTTGCCGTGGTCTCAGCGCTGCTGATCGGCAGTCTCTTTGGCGCTCGCTACGGCGTTTTGTTGCCTCAGGGACGCATGTTGATTGAGGCGAGTGCCAGCGGCCTTAAGCTTGGTCGATTGGGCAGACTGCGTATCGCTGGATTGGAAGGCGATATTTGGCGCAAGTTCACCGTCAAGTCGCTGACGATCGCTGACGAAAAGGGCGTTTGGCTAAGCGCCGATGACCTAAGTGTGTCGTGGCACTTGATGCAGCTTTTCAGTCGAAACCTTCATGTGGACCAAATCGTCGCGCACCATGTGAAGGTTCACAGACGCCCGACCCTCACGCCGAAAGAAAAGTCCAGGAACCTGCCCGTTTCGGTGCAGATCGACGCCATCTCGACGCGCCTTGAGTTGATGCCGGCTCTGAGTCTCCGCCGCGGCTTATTTAATGTCCGCGGAAAGTTCGGTTTGGCCCGGGGCGGCGGCGGTCCGGTCATTCAATTAGCCGCTGAGAGCCTGCTGCACAGGGGCGACCACTTAAACCTGGATATGGACCTTGCGACAGGGCATGCCTTGGCGATTCATGCCGATGTGACAGAGGCGCAGGGCGGGGCGTTGGCGGGCACACTTGGACTGGCGGCGGACATGCCGCTGCTCATAAGGGCCAATGTCGGCGGCGCGGCTTCGCACGGCCAGATCAACATTGAGACTTCCTCCGGTAGCCGTCACCCCATCTCTGTCGAGGGTGGCTGGGTTGATGCCGGAGGGATGGCCAAGGGACGCATCGCCCTGTCGGTTTCGTCCTTGACACGGGACCTTGCCGACCGTTTGGGACCGGAGCTGGACTTTCAAGTCTCTGGTCGGAAAACCGCGAACTCGCTCTACGACTTGGCGGCTCAGGTGACGGCCGACAACTTAACGGTCACCGGGCGTGGACTCAGTGATCTAGGGAAGCGAGAACTGGGTACTGCGGGTCTGCAAATCGTCGCCGATGCGAAATCGCTTTCAGCGCTGACGGGCGGTTCGGCGACAGGGGTGGTGCATCTTGCCGGTACACTGAAGGGCAAGGTTCAGGATTGGAAGTTCTTGGGGCAAGGGCAAGTAGGGCGCTTTGGCGTTGGCGCCTATGAATTGGCCAGCGTCGCGGGCCCCCTCGAGGTCCTGCAAGCAGAGCATCAACTTACCCTCAAAGGAGGCTTGCTCGGGAGGGGCGGTGGCGGCACCGGCCTAGTGGCTGCCCTGCTTGGCTCTGAGCCTAAGGCGCGGTTTGAAGGATCCCGTCTTGCGGATGGGCGACTGCTGTTGAAGGACCTGCAGATAGATGGGGCGGGACTGAAGGTTCAAGCTCAGGGTGATCGCGGGCTACTGGGTGGACTGTCATTCAAGGGACATGCCGATGTTTCCAATCTGGCCAGTGTCCGGCGCGGTGCGGGCGGAGCTGTGGCGGCGAGTTGGAGCGCAGCCCAATCGGGCCCGGGCAAGCCCTGGTTGCTGGCGACGACTGCGGCGGGTTCTGGGCTCACCACTGGCTATGCGCAGATTGATCGGCTGATCGGACGAACCCCTCAGCTGCAAGCGAGAGGGAGTATTGTCGGCGGGCAGGTCTCGTTGTCACAGGCCAGTCTGGCCGGTGCAGCAATCAAGGCGTCTGCGGCAGGGGTCATTTCGTCGCAGAGCGACTTGCGGGTTCGGTTGGATTGGTCGGCGGATGGCCCCTTTCAAGCCGGACCAGTCGAGATTACCGGTCGGGCAAGAGGCACGGGCGCAGTCATCGGAACGCTCTCGCGGCCGCGTGTCGATTTGGTCGCCGACTTCGATGCTATCGATGTTCCGAAGCTTCCGTTGAAGGATGCGCATCTGATTTTGACTTTCCAGCGAGATGCGGCAGGTGTTGCAGGCTCATGGATGCTGAATTCGGCGAGCGCCTACGGCGCGGCGCGCGCCAAGTCGGAGTTTCGGTTACCGGTTGGGGGTCTGGATCTCACGAACCTTGAGGTTCAAGGCGGGGGACTTTCAGGCACCGGCTCGGTGAGCCTGAGGGGTGGCGGCGGTTCACGTGCCGATCTCGCCCTTGCGATGACCAAGGGCGCGTTTTTGGACGATGGTCGCGCGTCAGGGAGGCTAAGCATTCTCGACGGTGTGAACGGCGCGACGGCCCACATTGATCTTAGTGCGCAGAACGCTGTGTTGCCGGGTCGCAGCCTGGAGATTGGTGCGGCACGGCTGTCAGCGGACGGTCCGCTCTCACGACTACCCTATGTCGTCTCGGCCAATGGTGCGACCTCGGGCGGTCCCTGGTCTTTGGCAGGCAACGGCATTTTGACCGAGGCGGATCAGGGATGGCATGCCGAATTTGCGGGGGAAGGGCGTCGTGGTCGGCGCTCGCTTAGAACGACGGAACCGGCGCAATTTCACTTTGGCGGGGGAAAAACGACCGCGTTGGTTCGCTTAGCTGCGGCGGACGGAGGTCGCATCTCACTTGATGGGCGCTGGCTCAATGGGGACGCAAGACTCGACGCGCGGGTCCAGGATCTCGGCATGGAGATGGTAGATCAGGATCTGACAGGACAATTTGACGGCAGTTTGCACTTGGCAGGTCAGGGCTCGGCTTTGTCAGGTGGGTTCGAGGCCAAGTTAGAAGGGGTTCGCGGACGAGGCGCTGATATTTCTGAAGGGTTGGGCGGTGTCCTGACGGGGCGTTTGGCAGGGTCGGAGCTCAATCTCGAGGGCGTTCTGACCAATGGACAAGGCCTCAAGGCCACAGCCGACCTCTTCCTGCCCGCAGAAACCTCTGCAATGCCATTTCGTGTCGCGATCAATCGCCGGAAGCCCCTGCATGGCGAAGTGTCAGCCGACGGCGAAATCAAACCTCTCTGGGATCTATTTGTCGGAGGGCAGCGTGGATTGGCGGGGCGAGTTAAGCTGCATGGAACTCTGGGTGGGACTTTGGCGGATATGAGGGCGGTGGGCCACGCCACCATGGAGTCAGGGCAATTCTCCGACGCGTCCACCGGTCTGTCTCTGCGCGACCTCCGTCTGACAGCAGGCTTGGCCGACAATACGATAAATCTGGATCAAGCCGAGGGGAACGACGGCCACGGCGGCCTTGTCACAGGACATGGGCGCGTAAGCTTGGTTCGAGGCGGTGCCAGTACATTGCGGTTGGACCTCAAGGCCTTTCGCCTGATTGACAATGAACTGGCTACGGCGACGGCCACTGGTCAGGTCACGCTGGACCGTAGCGTCGAGGGCAAGGCTCGATTGGCCGGCGCATTGAGTATCGACCGGGCCGACGTGGCCGCCAAGACTCCGACACCGTCCGGTGTGGTGCCCATGGAGGTCGTCGAGATCAATCGACCCGTGACGGTCGGCGGTAGCCTAGCGGCACCGACGCGCAGCACCGCTACAAGCTTGGCCCTAGATGTCAGCCTAAAGGCCCCGCGGCGTATCTTCTTGAAGGGTCGGGGGTTGGACGTTGAGCTATCGCTTGATGCCCACGTGGGCGGCACGACAGCCCAGCCGAGGCTGAGCGGCAATGCTCGGGTGATCCGCGGTGACTACGACTTTGCGGGCAAGCGCTTTGTGTTCGACGAGCGCGGTGTGGTCTATTTGGCGAGCAACCCCAGTGATATCCACCTGGACCTATCAGCGACCCGTGATGATCCGGCATTGACGGCGGTCGTTCGAATTCGCGGCACTGCGGCCAAACCCGAAATCGTTCTGACATCGGTACCCGTGCTTCCCAATGACGAGGTGTTGAGTCAGGTCTTGTTTGGACGATCAGCATCTCAGTTGTCGCCATTGGAGGCGGCGCAATTGGCGTCAGCGTTGTCGTCCTTGGCGGGCGGCGGCGGGTTTGATGTGATCGGCAATCTTAAGACTTTCGCCGGACTGGACCGTCTGTCACTTGGCGGCGGTGGGCAGTCTGGAGTGACGGTATCGGGTGGAAAATACCTAACCGACGATGTCTATTTGGAATTGACCGGTGGTGGCCGTGACGGCACGGCGGCGCAGGTGGAGTGGCGAGTTGGGCATTCGCTTTCGATTATTTCGAAGATCGCAGGGCAGGGCGATGGCAAGTTGGCTGTGCGTTGGCGCAAAGACTATTAGGGGATCACATGATGCGGTGGGGCCGAACGGCGCTTTTCTTGGGGCTTGGCGTCGCAGCCTGCACGAAGGCCGTGGAGGTGCCTCGCAACGCCGGCGTTTGTTGGCGCTTGGCACCGGCGATGAACGGTCAGCAGGATTTTAGGCCACTGTCCACCGGTGTGGAAAACCTGGAGACCTGCGCCGTGCAACTTGAGGGCCTGCACTTGGTTCACGGACAGCCGGTGGTGGGCGGGTTTCAGGGGCGGATCATATATGTGACCCAAGCCGATATCACAGCGGCAGCGGGTGTGAAAACCCAGCGATACCGGGTATTTTCCCCCGAACAGAGAGCCAAGATCGACTCGGCTTTCAAGGATTTGAACCAGCGCTCGGCGGCACCACTATAGTCAAATCGGGCAGGTGCGACAGGCGGTCATAGACGGATCCAAAATCTTCGAGCGTCGCATCCAGTAGAGCCTGCAGTGACGGGACCACGAAATAGATCTGCTGCAAATCGTCTATTCGATAGGGCGTGCGCATCACTGTCTCGAGATCGAAGCTAAGCCGCGAGGGCGTTGGCGATCCCAAGGCGTAGGTCGTTTCCGAATGGGAGGACACGATACCGGCTCCGTAGATTCTCAGACCATCATCGCCGGCGAGCAGTCCGAACTCTACAGTGTACCAATAGAGCCTCGCCAAGTGGTGCAACTGGCCGAGACTCTTAGCGCGAAGGCCACCCTCGCCATAGGCCGCCATATAGTCTGCGAAAATGGGATCGGTGAGCATTGGGATATGACCGAACAGGTCATGAAAGACATCGGGTTCCTGGAGATAGTCCAACTGGTCGGGATTGCGAATGAACCGACCCGTTGGAAACCGGCGGTTCGCCAAGTGATCGAAGAACACCTCATCAGGGACCAAGCCCGGCACAGCCACCACGCGCCAGCCGGTTAGCTTTACGAGCTCGGCATTCACCGTTTCGAATTTGGGGATGCCACCTTGGCCCAAGTCGAGAGCATCCAACCCACTCAGAAAAGGTGCGCAGGCGCGGCCAGGAAGCAATGCGGTTTGGCGGTGGTAGAGTCTGTCCCAGGTCTGATGATCCTCAGGACGATAGTTCTGCCAGTTCTGAGCAATGGTCCAGTCTTCGCGCATGGGCGCAGGATGAACCCAACCGCGCGCAAGTGCTGTTCGATTTTGCGCGAATTTAGCTAGCTTTGCGGAACGCTTTTGCGCCAACCGTCCCCGATGCGCTGATTAGTGGCTGACACCGGGCTTCAAGGTATAGTGATCACCGTCGAATGACGCGAACAGCACCGGGGCCTGCGGGTGACCCACCGGCTCGCCGCTCTCATCGGGCAATAGGTTTTGCTCGGAGACATAGGCCACATAGGCATTCTCGTCGTTTTCGGCGAGCAGGTGATAGAAGGGCTGATCCTTGCGCGGGCGCACATGCTCTGGGATCGACATCCACCATTCTTCGGTATTGTTGAAGGTTGGATCCACATCGAAGATCACGCCGCGAAACGCGAAGACCCGGTGCTTGACCACGTCGCCAATGGCGAACTTCGCCAGGCGCACCCCCTCAATCGCCAGGGGACCGAGGTCCATGCTGGTTTCGGATCGAGGCTCAAGGCCTCGGCCAACGGTCGTTTCAGCTCGAGCGTCCATGAAAAAGAATCTACACCACATCACATAACCGGGAGGTGAACGTAATCATCACAGCTCCAATCGCAAGACAACGCCTTCCGACAATCCAATGCTTCGTCTACTGTGCAATTAAATGAGGCGTCTCTCGACGCCTGCGAAGGACGAGGCGGTCCATGTCTGAGGCGCTGCGCGCGCCCGGTGCCCTGACGAGCGGCCGGGAGAGGTCTGATGGCGAGGTGCCGCTCTATGGCGCACTGGACCTCGGCACCAACAATTGCCGACTGCTGATTGCCGCACCTGCCGGACGTAGCTTTCGAGTTGTTGAGGCCTTCTCCCGCATCGTCCGCTTAGGCGAAGGATTGTCCCAGAGCGGCCGCCTGTCAGAGGTGGCTATGGATCGCGCGCTGGCGGCCCTGAAGATCAGCGCGGAAAAGGTGCGGCGGCGTCGGGTGGTGAAACTGAAAGCCATAGCGACCCAGGCCTGCCGTTCGGCGGAGAATGGGCCGGCATTCATTGCGCGGGTGGCCGAGGAAACGGGGCTGAAGCTCGAGATCATAACTCCCCGGGAGGAGGCCCAGCTCTCGGTCGCCGGATGCTTGAACCTGTTGGATAAGTCTTCCAAGGCGGCTCTGGTGGTCGATGTGGGCGGCGGATCGACGGAGCTCTCTTGGGTCGACCTCACGGGCGGTGGCCTGGACGGGGATATCGCCAAGTTTGCGGCCGGGAAATTGCCGATCAAGGCCTGGTTGTCGATCCCTATCGGCGTGGTGGTTCTGGCCGAGAAATTCCCAGAAGGCGAGGCCGCAACGGAGGCTTGGTTCCGCGCCATGGTCGAGCACGTGAAGGTGCCCTTGGAGGCCTTCCGTCATGCTGATGCGATGCGACCGATCTTTGACACTGACCATGCCCACATGATCGGCACCTCGGGGGCCATTACCAGCTTGGCGGGGATGCATTTGGGCCTGCCGCGGTATGACCGGGCCCGCGTGGACGGCATTTGGATGAGCCGCGACGAGTGCGAGGCGGCGGCGACTCTCTTGTTGAATTTGAGCCCGGCCGCCCGCGCGGCGCAGCCTTGCATAGGGCCAGATCGCTCGGACTTGGTACTGGCAGGGGCGGCGATCCTGCAGGCTGTGCAGGAACTGTGGCCCTGCACGCGAGTGCGGGTGGCCGATCGCGGCCTCCGCGAGGGCATTCTGATGTCATTGATGTCGGACGCGGGCGGGCGGAAACGCCGCCGCCGTCGAGGCCGTGGAGCTGTGTGATGAGTGATGACCCGCCGCCCCGCAAACGCATGGTCAAACCGCCGACGGGCGGCACGGAGGAGGGGCGGGGCAAGCCTGCGCGCCTGAAGACCGCGCGGATGCGCACGCCGTCTTCGCAGGCTTGGCTCGAGCGTCAGGTGAATGACCCCTTTGCGGCCAAGGCCCGAGCACACGGGTATCGGTCGCGCGCGGCCTATAAGTTGACGGAGATCGATGACAAGCTTCGGCTGTTGAAACCCGGCGCACGGGTGATTGATCTGGGCTTGGCTCCCGGGGGGTGGACCCAGGTGGCCATTGAGCGTGGCGTGACCCAGATTGTCGGCGTGGACCTGTTGCCGGTCGACCCCTTGCCGCCGGCCGCCATCGTGCAGATGGATTTCACTGATCCGGCCTGCGGGCCTTTGTTGATTGAGCTGTTGGGGGGTGCGCCCGATGTGGTGCTGTCTGACATGGCTCCCAACACCGTGGGCCACCGCAAGACCGATCACCTGCGGATCATGGGCCTGATCGAGGCGGCGGTGGACTTCGCCGTGACCGTGTTGAAGCCCGGCGGTGCGTTCATCGCCAAGGCATTCCAAGGCGGGGAGACCTCGGTGGTGATCGCCACGCTGAAGAAGCATTTCACCGAGGTGAAGAATCTGAAACCCAAGGCTAGTCGGGCCGATAGCTCGGAGACCTATCTGGTGGCGACGGGGTTTAAGGGGCGGCCTTAGGGGCTTGCGCGGCTATCAGCCCGTAGCCACCGGGGGTGGTGGTTGCGCGATCCCGGCGCGGGCACCTTCTCTTATTCTCGGTCTTGGGTCGAAGCGGCGTCAAAGGGTAGGTCTCGATTTGATGCAGAGTCACCATCATGCCGTAAGACCACCTTCCGTCCCCACTTTCCCACGCCGCCGCCGGATCGCTGCGCCCGTCAGACCGAAGCCCGCGATCATCAATGCCCAGCTGGCGGGTTCAGGGACGCCGCCTGCGGTGCGGATGTCGACCACCACATCATATGGATCACCCGACAGACCGCCGAAATCCAGGAAGATATTGTCCGCATCGAAGCTGATATGGCTGTTGTCGAACCCCGGTAGGGTGGTGAGACCGTTCACCGTCACACTGGCAAAGGCGGTGATCGTGCCCAAGGCGTCACGAAGGTGAATGCCGTTGAAGGCAAATGGCACAAAGATGCAACCCAGATTGCTCATGCAATCGCTGTGGATGCGTAGCTGCGTGTCGCTTGGTGATACGATGATGCGACCGCCTGAGAACACAGTGTCGCCGGTTGTGCCCACCAGATTGTCGAAGGGCCCCTCGGCTACGCTTCCTTTGGCTGGGAATTCGTAGCTGATCTGCACGGTATTCCCGAGCAGCAATGCCGCCGCCGCTGGCGCGGGCAAAGCAGCGATCATCGCAATCGAGGCGACAGCGAATGCCACTCTTGTGGCTCGGCTGAATACTCTCATCGCTACACTCCTTGGCAATTTGCAGGAAATCGCGGCCCCGCTTTTCTCTTTTGTCTGGCAGACGATGTCCGAGTGAGCGGATGAGCGCACTACCCGAACAGATAGCGCGGTGACTTTTCAAAAGTGCGGCGATGCCCTCAGGTGATTGAAAGCGGCGTGCCCCAGCCCAGGGGGGCTTCGCGCAAGAGCGAGACGAGTGCGGCCTGATTAGAAAGGCTGGTTTTCGCATATATGCTTTTGAGCAGATACTTGCCCGCATTGATCGAAACGCCGCGCGCGCGCGCATAGCCATCGACACCAGATCCTTCGATCAAATGCGCCGCCAACCGTGCCTCAGCGGCTGTAAAATCAAAACCTTGTTGCAAAGCTTCGACGGTTGCTTCCGAAACATGGATACGCTGGCCGCCGATGATCATCAGCGCCGTGCCTCCGGCATCATTGGCAAACTTATCACTCTGCAATTGATCAACCGCCAACGCCGTCATCAACAAGCGCTCGCCGTGCCCGTCATCAAGCGTGAAGGCAAAGGTGCGTTCGGTGCTCTTGCCGCGTGCCATGGCGGTTAACGATGCCATCAATTTTGGATCGTCTAGCCTCAGCCGTCCCTGATGGCGTGAAATGCCCACTGAGCTGTCCAGCACAGCTTCAGCCCTTTGGTTGGCGAGCAGCAGTTCAAGATCAGCGCTGAGCGCAAAGACGCAGTAGGGCGAATTATCAAGCAGGCGTGCCGCCGTTGTAGACCTCAAATCCGCTTCACCGATGCGCCTGCTGATCCGCGCCGCGCGCTGGAAATGCGGGGTCAACCGAACAATCGCCGTGCGCATCTCTCCTGGATCGACACCAGGCGGACCGGGGCAGACAATCCCCATATGATCTTGGCCTTGGCGATCTAGCATCCCGATCAGGGCAACCTCAAAGCCCCACGGCCCGAGATAATGCTTGTAAAATGCGGTTTTGAGAAAGTGATCGCGGGCGATCAACTCGTCGCTATGCGCCACCGCGCCGAGCTTCATATGATGGCTCCGCACCGACCACTCATGGCGACCAGCAAACATCGTCAAATAGGAGTCGTACGCCAGTGGGTTGATTCCCGCCGTGCCGATGAAGCGGCCCATAGGCGGATCAAGCCGCTCCCACAGCAGCATCGCCACTTCCCATTCGCGCGGGCCGAACAGATTAACGAGTGACGTAAGCGCGACATCCCAGTTCGCAGGAACCAGCGCCGCCTCATAAATTTCGGCAACGACATGATCATAAGCGGCTATCGAGACCATGATGGAAAAATGCCGAAGAAACACTTGGGAGTAAAGCCTAGGCCGATCCAATTCACGCTTTTCAACCCCATTTGATTTGAAAGAGGGACCGTACGCATTTGCTCTCATGGACGGAGCGGTGGGGTGAGATTCGGCGCGCGAGGGGTTTGACGACTTGCGTGGAAATCACCGATTTAGTATGACTTTGTCATAGTCACAGCCTCAATCAGGTGAAGCCATGTCACGCGCCAGCCAGCCGGTCACCGTCACACTCGGTGCGATGAAGACGAGTGTTGATGAGCGGGTGAAGTCAGGTCGTTATGCCTCGGCCAGCGAGGTGCTGCGCGCCGGGCTTCGGGCGCTGGACCGCGAGGAGGCGGCGCTAGCCGATTGGATGCGGGTGAAGGTGCAGGAGGCGCTGGATGATCCGCGGCCAAGGCTCCCGGCGAAGGCGGTGTTTGACCGGCTCCGGTCGCACCATGAAGCTTGGATAGCGGCACATGAGCCGGGAAAGTAAGCTCACGTTCTCGGAGGACGCCGCCGACGACATTATAAGCCTTCACAATTACATCGCCGAAAACTCGGGTGGTCAAACGGCAAGTCGTTATGTGCTGCGCATTCAGAGAGCCTGCGAGAACCTTGTGTATTTTCCGCAACGCGGAAGCCGTCGTGACGATCTGGGGCCTGGCCTGCGGACAATTGGCTTTGAACGCCGCGCGACGATTGTGTTCTGCGTTGGAGAGGGCGAGGTCACGATCTTGCGGGTCTTCTACGGAGGACAGGATTTCGAGGCGGCTTTCGAGAGCGATCCAGAGTCTTAATGTCATTTTGGCGAGATAGGCGCTCGCCCCTTGCCCCAGCCCCCCACCTACCGCTATACGCCCCCTGCAAAATGGAGAGTCTCATGGAGATTCGCGAAGGGCTTACCTTCGACGATGTTTTGCTCGAACCCGGTCCGTCCGATGTGATGCCTGGGCAGGTGGATACCTCCACCAAGTTTACGCGCGAA
>JANLPK010000337.1:0-3498 GCA_031367205.1 Alphaproteobacteria bacterium | reverse complement strand
GCCTTCAGGGCCAAAAAGACCGAATGCGCGTTATCCAGCTTGATGTGCGGCAAGACAAGGTTTTGCTCATGCGTCACCCGGATATCATCTTGGCCGAAGCGCTCAGCTAGGTCGGCCACCAGGTCCATTTGGTCGCTAGTGGCGTCGCCAGGGGTCTCGCCGATGGCCTTGAGCGAAACCTCTACGATTGTGTAGCCGGGCTGCTTGTGCGGTTTCAGGTTGTTTCTGGCGAAGCGCGCGAAGGCTGGATCAGAGGCGATTGCAGCATCGTAGCCTTCGGACTTCGCAGGCAAGGCCTCGAACGCCTTCTGCGCGAACGCTCCGCGGATTCGGGCGATTTCAGTGTCGGGCAGATCGCCCGCAACACCAATTTTTACCCACTCCTCCTCGACCTGCCGCGCGAATTCATCACGCCCCAGAGCCGAGACCAGGATCTTGATGCGGGCCTTGTAGATATTATCCCGGCGACCGTGACGGTTATAAACCCTTAGAATCGCTTCCAAATATGAGAACAGGCGATCAGCAGGTAGGAACTCCCTAACCGTCGGGCCGATGAACGGTGTGCGGCCCATACCGCCGCCGACAATCACCTCAAATCCCAGCTCACCATCACGACCCCGGCGCAACATCAGACCGATGTCATGGGCCTTGGCGACGGTGCGGTCCTTGATCGTTCCGGTAATGGCAATCTTGAACTTACGCGGCAGGAACGAGAATTCCGGATGCAGGCTCGACCATTGGCGAATGGCCTCGGCCCAGACCCGCGGATCGTCGATCTCATCGGCCGCCGCCCCGGCATAGGGGTCGGCGGTGACATTGCGGATGCAATTGCCGCTAGTCTGGATGGCGTGCATGTCCACTGCGGCTAGGTCGTCCAGAATATCGGGGGTGTCGGCCAACTTGATCCAGTGGAACTGCAAATTGGTGCGTGTGGTGAAGTGGCCGTAGCCCTTGTCATACTTGCGACCGATATCGGCCAAAGCCCGCAGTTGCCGACTATCCATCGAGCCAAACGGGATCGCCACGCGCAGCATATAGGCGTGGAGTTGGAGGTATAGACCGTTCATCAGGCGGAAGGGCTTGAACTGGTCTTCGGTCAGCTCACCGGCCAAGCGGCGCGCCACCTGCTCGCGAAACTCTGCCGACCGATCGGCAATGATCTCTTTGTCGAGGCTGTCGTAATGATACATGACCCCTCCTCCTACTTACGCTTGATCAGATTGACGCGGCCGGTGGAGCGGGCCGCGCCGTGGGCATGTTGCAATACCGCGATGGTCGCCCCACCCTCTGCCTGTTTGCCGTGCGCCAGATGATTGGTGGGGCCTAGCGCTCGAATACGCTCCCGGTAGCTGAGCGGCACCCACTGACCTTCGCTCTCGATCAGGTCAATGAGATAGGCGTCAACGACCACGGTCACCTGGGCGCGGGCTGCGGCTTCTGTAGGTTCGGCCTGGGGGTCGTCATCGGCGAACAGCTCAGCGTCGGCGAACCGCTCGACCCACTGGCCGCCGTTCCAGAACACGACGTCGCCGTCGGAGAGGCGATTGGCGGTGATGGCTTTCAAGACTGCGCTCCCGATTGGAGGCGCGTCGTTACCAATTCGACAGGGTCGCCGCCAGCCTGAGCCAGGGCCATCGCTTCGCCGACGATCAGCAGGGCCGGGCCGGTGATGGCTTTCGCGGAGGTGGCGAGGTCGCTCAGAGTCGTGACAATCCGCCGCTCGTCGGAACGGCTGGCGTTTTCGACGATCAACGCTGGTGTCGAGCCGACCCGGCCCGCTGCCATCAAGCGCGCAGCAATCGCGGCGGCAGTGGAGAGCCCCATATAGATCACCACGGTCTGATTGGCGCGCGCTAGGCCGGCCCAGTCCAGATCAGGCTCAAGGCCGGCCGCTGCATGGCCGGTGACGAAGGTAACCGCTTGGGCGAAGCCGCGATGGGTCAGCGGGGCACCAGACCCGGCGCTGGCCGCCAGGGCCGCCGTGACGCCGGGTACCACCTGGCATTCGATCCCCGCCGCACGGCAGGCCTCAAGCTCTTCTCCCCCACGCCCGAACATGAAGGGGTCGCCGCCCTTGAGCCGCACGACCGTCAGGCCTTCCAGCGCGAAGGCCACCAGCATCTTGTTGATTTCGTCTTGGGCGTAGGAATGGCGCGACTTGCGCTTGGCCACCGAGATGCGGTTTGCCTTGGCCGGAGCTAGGTCCAGGATCTCGTTTGACACGAGCCCATCATGAACCACCACGTCCGCTGTGCCCAAGATCCGGAGTGCCTTTACGGTCAAGAGCTCAGGATCGCCTGGCCCGGCGCCGACCAGCCAAACTACCCCCGGCCCGGCAGTTGATGTGCCGTTCAGCACGACCAACCCCGACTTTGATGTCACAGACGGATGGCGAGGCATCGACTATAGCTTCTCTAATAGGGTCAGCGGTTATGCCGCCGAACGGTGATTTGCTTATATACATCGTCCGACGCTTGCAAAATCGGTTGAGAGGCCCCAATTCGCAAGCAAGGACTTCTGCCTGGGCTGTCAGGAAAACTCGTGGAACGCAACACTGAACGCCGTCGATTGCCCCCCTTAAACGCATTGCGCGCTTTCGAGGCAGCGGCCCGCCATCTGAATTTCTCCAGGGCTTCGGACGAACTCTCGGTGACGCCAGGCGCGGTTAGCCAGCAGATCCAAAACCTGGAAGACTATGTTGGCGCGCCGCTCTTCAAGCGCACCTCCAAGGGTCTGTTGCTCACCGACGCGGCTCAAACTGCCCTTCCCGCCCTGCGCGAGGCCTTTGACCGGTTGGCGGAAGCCGCCTCCATGCTCACCGCCGCCGTGGATGGCCGTCGCCTGACGCTCACCGCGCCGCCCTCGTTTGCGGCGAAGTGGTTGGTTCCCAGGTTGGGCCTGTTCGAAAAGGCCTATCCGCAAGTCGATGTCTGGCTCTCGGCCGGGTTGGAGCTGGTGGACATGACCACCGGTGAGGTCGATGTGGCGCTCCGATACGGGGCCGGCCACTATGCGGGTTTGGAGGTCGCACGCCTGATCGGCGAGACGGTGATCCCAGTCTTGAGCCCTGAACTCCACGCCGGAAACCCGTTGAATTCGCCGGAAGACTTGGCCGGGCATGTGCTGTTGCATGACGGCTCATCAGAGCGCGACGAGAGCTGCCCCGACTGGACCATGTGGCTGACCGCGCGCGGCCAGCGCGGCGTGGATGGCGCTCGGGGTCCGCGCTTCAACCAATCGAGCCTAGTGATCGAAGCCGCTGTCAACGGTCGCGGCGTGGCGCTGGCGAAGCGCACTCTGGCGCAGGCAGACCTGGACGCGGGGCGGCTGATCTCGCCGCTACAGATCTCCACCGCTGTCGACTTCGCCTATTACGCGGTTCACCCGAAGGCAAAGGGACGGTTGCCGCAGGTGAAAGCGTTCCTCAGCTGGATCACAGCCGAGGCGGCAGCGCACGAGGCGGCGCTGGCGGCGCAGGATAACGGAGCGGGGATTTAG
>JANLPK010000334.1:0-7995 GCA_031367205.1 Alphaproteobacteria bacterium | reverse complement strand
GAACATGAACTCTGAGAACAGAGCCAGGGCCTCGGACCCGTAGCCCAAGCCCCGATCCGCAGTGCGGTGAATAGTGTAGGCGAATTCCAAGCCGTGGAGTGTGGGACCGGGCGGGAAGTGCTGAAGGGTTCCTATAAACCTCCGATCGGCTAGGGTCTCGATAGCCAGCGCGCCTTGTTCAGGCGAATATAGGCCCGTCTCTTGAAAGGCCCGTCGAAGCTGCACCCCGTCAGTAGCCGGACCAAACTGATGGATTTCATCCAGGTCGCCAGTTTGAATCCAACGTAGACCCAGTTTAGCGCCGACAATGAGGTAAGCAGAACGAAGCTGAGTGAGCATTGGAGCATCGAGCCTTAGAGCCGCAGAAATTCTGTCTGCGTCACTCCACTATCCCCGCTTTGGGTGGTTTTGTGGTTAAAGGGTAGGGTTAAGTTTCGACAACGGAGCATTGCGCCGGAGGCCTGTTGTTCCAGAGACCAAGCCGGGCAGGGGTGCCTTTAGAGTTATCGACGGGTCAGACGGTAGCCGCCGACGCGCGGCAAGGTTGATCTCGTAACGTCAGCCCTTCGCAGGCGAGTCCAATCAGCGCGGGTTCGGGCATAGAGGTAGTTCTCGCCCAAATCTGTCGGACCAGAGGCGTGCAATAGCCCTTCGCGCAGGAACCCGCAGCGCTCCGCTGTCTTCCAGGATGCGACGTTGGTGATCTCAATGATCAATTGTTGTCTCGCACAATTTTGCCGCTCTCGAAACATGAGGTCCGACAATAACCCCAGGGCCTCCGCGCCAAAACCTTGGCCTCGATCTGATGCGTCGTGGATTGCGTAGGCGAACTCCAGGCCGTGAATGGTTGGGCTGGCCTTGAAATACTGCATTGTTCCAATGAGTCGTTCATCGGCGAGTGCGTCGATCGCAACTGCACCCTGTTCTAGGGCTCGGAAGCCCGTTTCGGCAAAGACGCGTCGGAGCTCGACTTCATTGGACGCGGTGCCAAACCTGCTGACAGCGCTCAGGTCTTGGTCTCCAAGCCACCGCAGCCCCAATCGAGAGCCGACGGCACGATAGGTAGATACGGCTTGAGCAATCATAGCTTAGGCTTTCAACGCACCACCATGGCGAGGTGTTTGCAACGACTCATTACCCCCAATACGGGTAATCAATGCATTAACGGCCCGCAGAAAGGTGTTGGACATCGAGAGCCTCGGGACGGCCGTGTTGCTCTTGAAGCCAAATAGCGCGAAGTAGGTTTATGGCCCGCGAGATTGTTCTGGATACCGAAACCACCGGTTTTGAGCCGCAGCTCGGACACCGGCTCGTGGAACTGGCCGCGCTCGAGATTGAGGATTTCATCCCGACGGGCCGAAACTTCCACGTCTATATCGACCCTGAGCGTGACATGCCGCCGGACGCCGAAAAGGTTCACGGACTGTCCAGAGCCTTTCTGCTCGGCAAACCGAAATTCGCCGACCCACAGGTCGCAATAGCGTTCCTGGAGTTCATCGGCGACGCGCCGGTGGTCGCACATAATGCCGGTTTTGACCGGGCCTTCGTCAATTGGGAGCTGGAAGCTTGCGGGCTGGCAGCTGTGCCGGAACCCCGCTGGGTCGATACGCTAGCCCTGGCCCGTAAGCGCTTTCCGGGCATGCACAATTCCCTCGACGCGCTTTGCAAGCGTTTCAAGATATCGCTGTCAGAGCGCGAAAAACACGGCGCGCTGATCGACGCACGTCTGCTAGCGGCGGTTTATCTCGAGCTCAAGGGCGGGCGAGAGCGCCGACTGGAACTCTCCGCCGCCGTGGAGACGCCCCCGGTCGGTACGGCACCCAAGACCCTCTATGGGCCAAGGGCAAGCCCCCTAACGCGCCGGGTGACGGAGGCAGAGTTGGCCGCGCACGCCCAATTCATCCGAGAGGGTCTGAAGAACGAAACCCTCTGGAAAAAATATAGTTCTTAGGCGTTCCCCACCACGACGCCCTCGGCCAAGGCTTGAGCCTTACGCGCGGCATAGACGCCGGCAAAGTCGATGGGATCGAGGAGGAACGGCGGAAAGCCGCCATCAGACGTCACGTCGGCGATGACCCGGCGGGCAAACGGAAATAGGAACCGAGGGCATTCCACCAAAAGGACCGGCTCCATATCTTCAGGCGCGACGCCCTCAATTGAGAAGAGTCCGCCATAGAGCAGCTCGACCATGAACATCGGTCCGTCCTCCCGGCTGGCGCGGGCCGAAAGTTTGATGTCGACTTCGAAGAAACCGTCCTCGCGACCGCGCGCATTCATCTCAACGCCCATGTCAATCTGCGGCTGAACCGGCCCGGCGCGCATGACATCGGGTGCCCGTGGATTCTCAAAGGAGAGGTCCCGAATGAATTGGCTCAGGATCCGGATGCCGGGCTCAACTTGGCCCTCGCCGTTGGCGACGGGTGCGGATGGGGTATCGGCTTCGCTCATCTTTGGGACTTTCCGACGGTTCGTGGGACTAGCTTTTTAGTCTCGTTCAAGGCGGCGGCTGCTATCATGAAGGCCCAAACGATGCAATGACAGGGCCGACGTGGGAAACGACCCAGCCAACAAGTGTGCCCCTGACCAATGCCGCCCGTGACGACACAACTCATAATCTTCGGCGCGCTGGCCGGCGTGGTGCTCTATCAGCTCTATGCGGTATTGGGTCGCCGCGTCGGCCGACAACCCAGGGAAGGGGCGAAGCTGACGGAGGGTTCTGCGCCGCACTCAGAGGTGTCAACCGATGACCCGCTGGGTCTTGGTGTCCAGCTCTCTGGGTTGGCAGCGATTGTGGCGCGCGATGCAGGCTTCGACCTCACGAAGTTCCTCGTCGGTGCCCGCAGTGCCTATGAAACGATCGTGCGGGCGTTTGCCGGCGGCGAACGTGACGCGCTGCTTCCACTCGTCTCGGCAGAAATTATGGCGGGATTTGGCGCTGCGATAGCCAGCCGGGAAGCTGCGGGTCGCTCCGAAACGGTCGAGTTTGTCCACCCCCCGCGGGCGGACTTGGAAAAGTCAGACCTCCAGGGTGATGTTGCGCGTCTGACCGTCCGGTTTCTCGCTGAACTTCGGCGACGCACCAAGGGTCCCGAAGGTGAGGGCGTCGATGACCAGCGCACGGCCGAGCTCTGGACCTTTGAACGCAACTTTAAGAGCCAAGACCTGAACTGGGTCTTGGTTCATGTCGGTGTGGCGGAGGCTTGAGGTTGTTGCTGCGTCCGGGTGTGTTCCTGGCGATCGCCTTGATCCTTACCGGCTGCGCGACAGGTGTCCCGATGCGACCCAGGCCTTCAGCACCCGCGCAGATTGATCACCCCAAACCGACTAAGCTACACTTTGAAAGCTTCTCCGCTCTGCCGGGATGGACCGATGAGGACCATGTGAGCGCATTCAACGCCTATCGCGCCACCTGCTCAGCGGCCCGCGACCCTGCGACGGCGGCCATTTGTCGCCGTGCTCAGAGTCAGGATCTACCCGACAGCGAGCAAGCGCGGCATTTTTTCGAGGACAATTTCCGACCGGTTAACGTCAGTGGCCAGGGCATTCTGACGGCCTATTTTGCGCCGGAATACCAGGCCCGAGCCAAGCCGGACTCCGTGTTTTCCGCCCCGCTCCGCTCGCGGCCGAATGATCTACGCACCGACGTGCGGGGCGCTCCCCTCAGTCCCTATCCTGACCGCGCCTGGATCGAGACCCACGGGGCCGGCGAGCCCCTGGCATGGCTGCGACCGGAGGAGCTTTTCTTTCTGCAAGTCCAAGGCTCTGGTGTTTTGATCTATCCCGATGGGAGAAGGGTCAAGGCGCTCTATGCCGCGACCAATGGTCGCCCGTTTTCGGGGATTGCCAATGCCATGCGCGACCGGGGCTTGTTGGCGGCCGGGAACACCTCGGGTGACGCGATCCGAACTTGGCTGGCAACCCATCGCGGACCAGCGGCGGAAGAGATTATGCGGTTGAACCCGCGTTATGTGTTTTTCAGACTAACCCCGGACGACGGCCTTCCGCCGGTCGGAGCCGCAGGCATACCACTGCCGGCGGGCCGTGCCATAGCGGTGGACTTGTCGCGTCATACCCTTGGCGAGCTCTATTGGATCGACGGCGTCGCGCCGATCCTCAATGGCGCGTTTCCGACCTATCGGCGGCTGGTCACGGCGTTGGACACTGGTGGGGCGATTAAGGGTGAGGTCAGGGCTGATCTCTATCTCGGCCAAGGCCAGGAGGCGGGGGCGGAAGCCGGCCGGGTGCGCCATACCTTGCAACTCCATCGCCTGGTGCCGCGCCCGTGAAGCGGCCGGTTCGCGCCGAAGAACTTAGGCTGTGGTCAATGGTGGCGGCCACGGTTCACCCAATGCCGGGCCGCGTGGTGCCCAGCGTGACGGGCGCACCCCGGGCGGTGATTGACCCCGATGCTCCTGCGGCGCGAATTGATCCATCCGCCACTGCCCCAGCTCCTGTTCGGCGGCGGGGACCTGTGCAAGACATCGAGCCGGGTCGCAAGCACCGCATTGCCCGAGAGCGCGACCCGATCGGAGCTCACATCGATCTCCACGGCATGACCCAAGAACAAGCCAAAGTCGTCCTGGAGAGTTTTGTGCTCCGATCGTGGAATGAGGGGATGCGGGCCGTCTTGGTGATTACCGGCAAGGGGTTACGCGGCGACGGCATCCTGCGACGGATGACCCCGGAATGGCTCACCGCACCCCGATTGCGCGAGGTGGTCGCGGGGATATCGGAGTCCCACCGCCGCCATGGTGGGGAGGGTGCGCTTTATATCGCGTTGAAGCGGAAGACCCGGAATTAGACCCTTCCGGCCGCGCCCCAACGAGAGGCCCATGCCGTTAGCCCGACATCACCGGTGACGTTTCCGACCGTGCGGGAAAAGTCGG
This sequence comes from Alphaproteobacteria bacterium, assembly GCA_031367205.1. Taxonomy (GTDB): domain Bacteria; phylum Pseudomonadota; class Alphaproteobacteria; order Caulobacterales; family Caulobacteraceae; genus Phenylobacterium. The sequence continues at coordinate 3,109 of JANLPK010000334.1, read as the reverse complement.
GCAAGGTTTCGACGGCCAACAAGAGCGGCAGGAGGTCCATCGGCACCCCCATGGCCATGCAGATCGGCACCAGGGTGGTGAAGAAGGTAATGGAGCTGGCGACGCCGACGGCGGCTAGGCTGACCATCGCGGCCACCAGGACCCCTACCACCAGCCGACCGGGATCGAGGTGAACGCCGTAGATGTGGGCCATGTAGATGGCGACGGCGAGATTGCCCGCCGGACTACTGATCCGGAAAAGCGCGACCGCCATGGGCAAGACTAAACCGCGGACTCGAGCCTCAATGCCGAGCTGTTCGGTCGCCTCAAGCATGACCGGCAGGGAGGCGAGGGAAGATTGGGTCGAGATCGCCATAGCCTCCACCGGAATGAGGGCGGGGAACAGTTTCCTCGGTGCCGTTCGACCGCCCAGGATGGCCATTGCCAGGCCCAAGACGGCGCTAGTCAAGCACATGATCGAGACCACAATCACATACTGGCTCAGGATACCGACCGCGCCGAACCCCGTCTTGGCCCCCACAACAACAGCCAAGAGAAACACACCGAGCGGCGCGATCTGCAGCACCCAGTTTACGACGACCATCATGGCGGCTTGAATGGCGTCAAAGAAACCAAAAACCATACTCCGGCGCGCCTCCTCCAGCCGGGTTGCGGCCAGCCCGAAGACCAGGGCGAAGAACACGATCGAGGCCATGGCCCCGTCAGCTGCGGCTTTCACCGGATTTGACGGCACAAACGACCGGAGCCAATCGGCCAATGGCGGCGCGGCGGGAATGGTCTCGGCAGCCCCCACCGCGGTGGCGCGCAGGGCCTCAGCGGCGGCGGTGGGTACGGGCCAGGCCTGCAAGAGTAAAGGCGTTGCGATGGCCGAGACCGTCGCGGAAACCAGAAGCAGGGCGCCAAACGCGACCAAGACCTTCGCCGGCAATCCGCCCCGACCACCGGTTTCGGCTGCCTGGGCGACGCCGATGACCAGGAGTGAGAATACCAACGGGATGATGGTCATCCGCAGGCTATCGAGCCAAACTCCACCAACGGCCCCGGCGATGCCGATCACTTGGGTTTGAAAGGATAGGTGAAGGTCGGGCAGGAACCCACCCAGCACCAACCCGGCCACCAGGCCAACCAGAATCCGGAGCGTCAATTTGTTCATAGTCACCAGACTTCACGGGAAGTCGGCAATGCGCCAGCCCTAAAACGACCGCCGAGCTTTGGCGGGATTAATTCGGCAGTGCGAATGCCACAAGCTTGTCGCCCAGCTTGGTCTCTGACTTGCCGTGTCCGCCTGCGGCGATCACCACATACTGGCGGCCCTTCCAGACGTAGGTCATGGGCGTGGCTTGACCCCCGGCGGGCAATCGCCCCTTCCAGAGCTCGCGTCCGGTGCGGGCTTCGAAGGCTCTAAGATAGTTGTCCATTGCTGCGCCGATGAACACCAGTCCGCCGGCCGTCACGATGGGGCCGCCAAAGCTGGGCATTCCAATATTCTTGAGCAGAAACTGAGTTCCAGGAGCGCGATCCTCAGTGGTGCCAAAGGGAACGCGCCAAAGGATCTTGCCACTGTGCATATCAATCGCGTTCAGCTCACCCCAGGGCGGGGGATTGCAGGGCAAGCCAATGGGCGACATGAGGATGTCGCGCCGCATGCCGTAACGTGCGCCAGCGTTGGGGCTGATCTCTGAGTCTGGATTGGCCTTGTCCAGGGCTGCAACCTCGTCCTTTGGAACCAAAGTCACCATGTGGATGGCTGAAGAGGTATTTGCGAACACCAGTTGCAAGCCAGGGTCGTAGGCGATGCCGCCCCAGTTAGAGCCACCGCCGGTGAAGGGATAGAGGATGGTGCCTCCGGTGGTCGGCGGTGTGTAGATGCCCTCATTGCGTCCGCTGACGATCAGCTTGGCGCAAGCCTTGCGATCCCAGGGGGTCAAACCAAAGGCGTCTATCGGCCTGATCTGGTGCGGGGCCAGTTGGGGCGGAGCGACAGGGAAGGGCTGGGTCGGTGACAGAGTCTCGCCCAAGGCTCCACCTTGCGGCACGGGGCGCTCGACCACCGGGATGATCGGAACACCGGTGTCGCGATTGAGGGTGAAGATTAGCCCCTGTTTGGTGGTTTGGATCACAGCCGGGGAGGTGATGCCCTTATAGGTCACGGTACCAAGAGTTGGTTGGGCCGGGACATCGTAGTCCCAAACATCGTGATGGGTGGTCTGGAACGCCCAGGCCACTTTCCCGGTGGCGGCCTTGAGGGCAACCACGGAATTGGCATAGCCCGCGTTGCCGGGCCGGGCCGCTCCGTAAAAGTCCGGGCTTGGGCTTGATACCGGCAGAAAGACGAGACCCCTCGCATCGTCCACAGACATGGGTGCCCAGACATTGGCCGCCCCGGCGATCACGGCAGGACGCGCGCCAGCCAGCGGGTCGAAGGTCCATTTCAGCGCGCCGGTCACCGGGTCGAAGCCATGGACGGCCCCCGAAGCCTCGCGGACCTTTTGATTGTCGTCGATGGACGAACCTAAGATCAGGGTGCCCGCAACGATTACCGGCGGGGAGGTGATCTGCGCTCCGCCCGGGCGGGAAACCGTGATCCCCGGCATAGCCGGTACCCAACCGTCGGGACCAAACCCCGCGCAGGCCCGTCCGCTGGCGGCGTCCAAGGCAAAGAGCCGTCGGTCATTGGTGGCCATGAAAATCCGCGCTGCGCAGGGACTATTCGGTGGAGCCGCCGGATTGCGCCAATAGGCGACCCCGCGACAGACAAAGTCGTTGGGATAATGGACTTTGGTGTCGATCCTCGGATCAAACCGCCAGAGCGCCTTTCCGGTGCCGGGGTCTAGGGCGCTGACTTCGTTAAAGGGAGAGCAGATATAAAGCCGCCCGCCCGCTAGGATCGGCGTCCCCTCAAAGGCAGAGCGCTTCATGGCAACACCCTTGGTGGTGAGGTCACCTGTGGAGAAAGACCAGGCTGGCTTCAGGCGCGAGACATTGCCGACATTGATCTGGGCGGCGAGGGAATAGCGTTGACCGCCCGCGTCGCCGCCGTAGTGGGCCCAGCCTGGTTCGGCGGCATGACTAGGCGACGTGGCGATAAGCAGTGCGGTGGTCAGTAGGA
>JANLPK010000308.1:0-16834 GCA_031367205.1 Alphaproteobacteria bacterium | reverse complement strand
ACGCATTGTCGTGATCAGCAATAACCAGAACGGCCATTAGAGTACCCCGGCGGTCTTGAGGTTGGTGACGAGGTCGGCGGCGGTCTCAACCTTGATCCCACCTCCGCGCTTGGGGGGCTCGGTGACCTTCAGGACCTTCAGGCGCGGGGCCATGTCAACGCCCAGCGTGCCGGCCTCGGTGATGGTCAGCTCTTTCTTCTTGGCCTTCATGATGTTGGGCAAGGAGGCATAGCGCGGCTCATTGAGGCGCAGGTCAGCGGTGATGATCGCGGGCAGGGTCACGTCGATGGTCTGAATACCGCCATCGACTTCACGGCCGACCTTGGCGTCGGTCGCTGACAGTTCGATGGAATTGGCGAAGGTCGCCTGCGGCCAATCGAGCAGGGCGGCCAGCATTTGGCCGGTGGCATTGTTGTCGCCGTCGATAGCCTGCTTACCCATGATCACCACGTTGGGGTTCTCTTGGGCGATCACTGCGGCGAGCAGCTTGGCCACCGCCAAAGGTTCAGGGTCGGCATCGGTCTGGATCAGGATGGCCCGGTCGGCCCCCATGGCCAGGGCGGTGCGCAAGGTTTCCTGGGCTTGGATCGGGCCGATGGAAACCGCGATCACCTCGGTGGCGGCCCCCTTTTCCTTCTGGCGAACCGCCTCCTCGACGGCGATTTCGCAGAAGGGATTCATGGACATTTTGACATTGGCCAAGTCGACGCCGGTCTGATCGCTCTTGACCCGGGCTTTGACGTTGTAGTCGATGACCCGCTTAACGGGTACGAGAACCTTCATGGCTTGCTTAGCGCCTCAAATTGCATTGCAACAAATTCGACGGGTTGGGGCATAACCGTTCCGACGCGGTTTGCAAGCGCGTGCCTGTGTTTTGCCTGCCGCATTTTCAACGAAACCACAAAACGACCAGATCCATGAAATCGCTGATAGACCGCCAGAAGCTATATTTCCTCGGGGCCTTCGTGCTGCTGAGCGTCTTGGTCCTGGCAATTCACCTAGGCTGGATCTGGCCGGGCCAAGCTTGTGAGTCCGGCGGTAACTGGTGGGACTGGCGTACGCGCACTTGCGCCCGACCGGTCTTGATCTCCGACATCACCGGACGAGTCATAGCCGACCCCAAAGCTAGGGCCGAGGCCAAGGCCGCGCTGGCTAAAATCCGCGCGGGATCGCCTAAGCCCTAGTCGCCACCGCCGGACTTGCCGCCGCCCATCCCGCCGTGGCCACCCTTCATTCCGCTATGGCCACCCATTCCAGGATGGCCACCCATCATGCCGCCGTGACCGTCCATATCACCATGGCCTCCCATGCCGCCGTGCCCACCCATTCCGCCGTGGCCGCCACTGAATGACACGCTGGTGTTCGAAGACGAGTAGGCGCTGGCGTTGGAATAGCTGCTGGATGAGCCCCCGCCACCGCCGCTCATAACGGAATAGCCACCGCCGCCGACGTAGCCGCCGTCCGGGATCGGCCCGACGCTGCCGCCGTCACCGTAGAAGAAATCGGGGCCTATGATCATGCCGCGGGTTCGGTAGCCACCGCTGTAGCCGCCCATATCTTGCACATAGCTGTCGCGGCTACCGTAGGCGTAGCTGCGGGTCACCACATAACCGTCGGAGCCTTCATCGTCGCAGTCGCAGAGTTCGCCCGAGCGCACATTGCGGCAGTCGCCCCAATGCTGTTCAGCGCCGCCGTAGCTGCGAACCCGCATCGCGCCTCTGTCGCGGTCGCCATAGCGCGCACGTGGGGCTGGCCCGTAGCGATCCTCGCCATACCCGCCATCCTCGCAGCAATCGCTGCGATCATCGTAATAGACGGGCGGAGGAGGAGGTGCATAGCGCTGCGGAACCGGCGCGCAGCAGTCGTCGCGACCCTCCTCATAGGCGCGGTAGGCAGGTTGATACTGAACGCGAGGTGCCGGTTGGCGGCAGCAGTCGCCGCCGGGCGCACGAGCCGGATGGGCGGTGGCCACGCCGGCACCGGCGGCCAAGACCAGACCCAAGGCACTGGAGAGAAGGAGCTTCATGTGGCGTATCCCTAGCTATGGGACACCAGCCTAGAGACGATGCGGGTAGGCCGCGACAGCTTGCCCCTCTCGGGCGAGTCCGATTCCCCCAAGTCGGTCCGATCAGAAATCGACGGCGATGCCCTTGCGTTCCCAATCGCCGAACCGGGTGGGTTCCAGGCCGCGAGGGCCACCCTCCTCTTGCGGGACTGAGTCCAGCGCCTCTGCGGCGTGGCGCACCAGGGCTTCCTCCAGGGCTCGGCGGGCCTCTGGACTCAAGGCCTTTCCTGGGGCGGCATTGGGAGGGAGGCTCTCAGACATAGGTCAAAAATAGCGCGCGCACGGCCCAAAGGCCAGTCTCTCGCCAACCCGGCCCTTGCTCAGCGCCTCAGAAGCGCGCACCAGCGCCCCGTGACCGATGTTTCCCATGATCCTGCGGGTCTGCCCGCCCGCCGCGCCGCCCTTGATCTCTTGAGTTCGGCACTTGCCCGACGCTCAGGCATGGAAGAGGCCGCGTCGCGCCCCAGCTTTTCCGGTCTTGCCCCTCGCGACCGTGGCTTTGCCCACGCCTTGGTCATGGCCACTCTGCGCCATCTTGGCCCAATAGACCGGGCACTTGACGTTAAGCTCAACAAAGCTCCTCCGGAAGCCGTGCGCAACATTCTGCGGCTGGGGGTCGCCCAGGCTGTGGTGCTCGGCACCCCGGCCTATGCAGCCGTCGGGGCCAGTGTGGACTTGGCCGCTGCTGTCGGCGAGACGCGACCCTTCAAGGGTCTGGTCAATGCCGTGCTTCGGGCGCTCACCGCTAACCCGCCAGATCTCACCGACCCTGACGCCCTGGCCCCCCCTTGGCTCTATTCCCGTTGGCGCAGTGCGTTCGGGTTCGAGGCCGCCCGCGCCATGGCCACCCAGATCGTCCATGAACCGGCCACCGATCTAACCCCCAAATTTGCTTCGGCAAGTCCTCCGCAAGACCTCGAATGCCAACCGCTCCCCGGCGGCAGTTGGCGTAGCGCCCTGCGCGGCGATATCGCCGCTTGGCCAGGCTTCGCGGACGGTACCTGGTGGGTTCAGGACGCCAGCGCCGCCATCCCTGCCAGGCTCTTCGACCTTGGCCCCGGCAAGACCGCGCTCGATCTCTGCGCTGCGCCCGGCGGCAAGACCCTGCAACTGGCCGCCACCGGAGCCGGCGTAGTGGCTCTGGACCGCTCGTCTGCCCGCCTTGAACGGGTGGCGGAAAACCTCAGCCGGATGGGCATGACCGCCGAAACCGTCACCGCCGAGGCCGGAACCTGGTCCGACAAGCGTAGCTTCGATGCGGTCCTTCTCGACGCGCCCTGTAGCGCCACCGGCACCTATCGTCGCAACCCCGATGTCCTCTGGGCCGCCCGCCCTGGCGACATCGCGGCCTTAAGTGCCGTCCAAGCCCGTCTGCTCGAGTCGGCGGCCAACCGGGTCAAGCTCGGCGGCCAGTTGATCTATTGCGTCTGCTCGCTTGAGCCCGAGGAGGGCGAGAGCCAGGTCGCTCAGTTCCTTAACCAAACACCGAACTTTACACTCCAGCCGATCGACCCAGGCGAAGGCGGCGCACCTGCCCAGAGTCTGCGCCCCGACGGCACCCTGCGCATCTTGCCCCACCATCTTCCCGGCGGCACCGACGGCTTCTTCATCGCCCGGTTCCGACGCACAGCGGTTTAGTCTTGGCGCAGGCCGAGACGCCGTTTAAGTCGGTCTCATGAGCTCACGCCCTCCGATCATTGCGCCTTCGATCCTGGCCGCAGATTTCGCGTGTTTGGGGCAGGAGGCCCGCGCCGTCCAGGCTGCCGGGGCCGACTGGCTGCACATCGACGTGATGGATGGCCACTTCGTCCCCAACATCACCCTGGGTCCCGATGTGGTGAGGGCGCTAAAGCCCCACGTCTCGATCCCGCTGGATGTTCATCTGATGATCGCCCCAGTTGACTCCTATCTGGAGGCCTTCGCGGCGGCCGGTGCCGATATGATCAGCGTCCACCCGGAGAGCGGACCTCACCTTAACCGCACCATTCGGCGCATTCGGGAACTTGGCTGCAAGGCCGGCGTTGTCTTCAATCCATCGACGTCACCCAAGGTGATCGAGTGGATGCTCGACGACATCGATCTCATCCTAGTGATGTCGATCAATCCGGGATTTGGAGGCCAGAAATTTATGACCTCGCAGGTCGCCAAGATCGCCGCCCTAAAAGCCATGATCGGCAGCCGCGATATCGACTTAGAGGTCGATGGCGGCGTGACCACGGAGACCGCCCCACTGTGCCTCGAGGCCGGGGCCACGGCCTTGGTAGCCGGCACCGCCGTGTTCAAAGGCGGACCCTCCGCCTATGCCGCAAATATTGCGGCGCTCCGCGGCGGCTAGGAACAACAGCGATGACGGGAGGGCTAGCGGACATGACGCACCTTCCCGGCGGAACCAGTGCCCTGGCGGCATGGATTGTTGTGCGCAACGGGCTGGGCCGCCTCTGGGCCGGCTCGCCCTTTTATCAGTGGATGCTGAGCGGCCCGTCGCCTGAGGGCCTACTGGTCGCAGCCCGTGATCCACGCTCAGCCGACCTTGTCGTCGGCCGGGAAATACTCGCCGGTCGCTTTGCGCTTGCAGGTTCAATCTTGGATACGGAGGGGCGCGGTGATCCTTGGGATCAACCCAATCCGTCTGAGCGTTTCGCCCTTGCTTTGCACCGCATGGATTGGCTGGCGGATCTGATCGCGGTCGGTCCACAGGCCCATGAGGAAGCCTTACGGTTGATCCTTGACTGGAGCCGGGTGTTTGGCCGCTGGAATCGCTTCTCCTGGTCGCCGCCGGTGCTTCAGCAAAGGGTGCTGAACCTCGCCTATGCCGTGGGGATCATCAGCCCCGCAGCCGCAGCCGCCGATCGAGATCTTATGGGTCGGGATTTGGCGCGTCAGGCGAGACATCTCTTGTGGACACCCTGTGAACCGTCGAGGGCTGCAGAACGGGCCGCCATCGTGGCGATCTGCGGCACGGCCCTATTCGGGGCGGCGGGTGAAAAGCTTGTGGATCGAGGCCTGCTCTGGCTGGATCGAGCGCTGCCTGAAACGGTTCACGCCGACGGAGGTCACACAAGTCGAAGTCCGCAGGCCGCCCTGGAGTTGGCGTCGTTACTGCGAATCCTGGCCCAAGCCTTGGGCAAGCGCGGCATGGTCGGCTCTGACATTATGGTCGGGGCGATGGACCGCCTAGAGGGTATCGCGCGCTTCTTTGCCCTGGCAGACGGGTCAATACCGCAATTCCAAGGCGGGGAGTCCTGCGAAGGCCGCGCGGTCGAGCGCACCTTTACTTATGACGCAGTCAGGGTCTGGCCGGAACCTCGCAACGGCTATCACCGCCTCGACGGCGCGAAGCTTCAGATCGTGGTCGATGCGGCTGCGCCTCCAACTGGCAGTTGGAGCCAAGCCGCCTGCGCTCAACCCCTGGCGTTCGAGGCTCTGGCCCGCGGCCGACGCTTGATCGTCAACAGTGGCTGGTCGCCCCAGGCTGTGGGACCCCAAGCCATGCGCATGTCGGATTCGGCCTCAACCCTTTCCCTGGGAGACGGAGGGTGTGGGGCACCTCTGCGCGGCTGGCAATCTCGAGTGTTAGGCCCGCGACTCGTCGGCCCTGCTGGGGCTGTAGAGGTCAGGCGCCATGAGGCTGAGGGTGCCGTATGGCTGGAAATGTCCCACGAGACTTGGGCCAAACGTCACAGAATGCGTCACGAACGGCGTTTGTTTTTGGACTTGCTCGGTGACGAATTGCGCGGCGAAGACCGAGTGACGCCCATGGGCGACTCGGCAGCGGCGGCAAACCGCCGGTTCATCCCCTATGCCATCCGCTTCCATGTCCATCCGCAGGTGGCGGTCAACCTGGCCCGCGACGGCAAGAGTGCTCTACTGCGCGTGTCGGGCGATGAGACCGCCTGGCGATTGCGCTCAGATGCTCAGGAAACCGCCGTTGAGGCTTCGGGATATTTCAAAGGCGGTGTAGCCCGGCGAACCCAACAAATCGTGCTGCGCGGTCATGTGCGGGCCGATGCCGGAACCAAGGTGCGCTGGAAACTGGCACAGGAGGACACTTGACCGACTCCGCTTCACCGGCCTAAAGCCCGCGTGAACTTGGGTGACTGGCGATAAAGGTGGGCGACCACCGGGAAGCCCAAGGACCATAGACGCCGCTCGCCTGGGCATTTTCCTTTGACCAACCAAGGAGACTGCCGTGCCCGCCGCCCCTGATTTCCCCAAACCCTCTGATCGCGCACCCGTTAAACGCGCCCTGCTTTCGGTCTCCGACAAGAGCGGCTTGATCGAGGCCGCAAAACGCTTGGCCGCCCTTGGCGTTGAACTGATCTCCACCGGTGGCACCCGCGCCGCCATCGCCGCCGCTGGTCTAGCGGTGAAAGACATCTCCAATGTCACCGGTTTCCCTGAAATGATGGACGGTCGCGTCAAGACCCTGCACCCCTTGGTCCATGGTGGCTTGCTCGGCGTGCGTGATGCGCCGGACCACGCCAAGGCCATGGCCGATCACGGCATCGGCGGCATCGATCTGGTCTATGTGAACCTTTACCCCTTTGAACAGACCGTCGCTGGCGGCGGCGACTACGAGACCTGCGTCGAAAACATCGATATCGGCGGTCCGGCTATGATCCGCTCAGCGGCAAAGAACCACGGCTATGTCGCCGTCTGCACCGAACTCGCCGATCTCGAGGAGGTGCTGGCCGAGCTGCACACCCACGGCACTACGGGTCTCGAGCTCCGCAAACGCCTGGCTGCCCGCGCCTATGGTCGAACGGCAGCCTACGACGCCTCGATCTCGGCTTGGTTTGCCGATGCCCTGGGCGAAACTGCCCCGCGCCACCGGGTCATTGGTGGCGAACTGGTTCAAACCATGCGCTACGGCGAAAATCCGCACCAGTCGGCCTCCTTCTACCGCTTCCCCAATCCCCGCACCGGCGTCGCTACCGCCCAGCAGCTGCAGGGAAAGGAACTCAGCTATAATAATATCAATGATACCGACGCGGCCTTCGAACTGATCGCCGAGTTTGACCCGGCCCAAGGCCCGGCCTGCGCCATCATCAAGCACGCCAATCCCTGCGGCGTGGCAACGGGCAAGACCATGGTTGAGGCCTACGAACGGGCGCTCGCCTGCGACCCAACCAGCGCTTTTGGCGGGATCATTGCGCTCAACCAAACCCTTGACGCCGCCACCGCTACAGAGATCGTCAAACTGCTGACGGAGGTGGTCATCGCGCCCGACGCAGACGCTGACGCCGTCGCCCTGTTCGCTAAGAAAAAGAACGTCCGTCTTCTCACCACTGGCGGCCTGCCCGACCCGATGGCACCGGGCATGACCTTCAAGTCGGTCTCCGGCGGCTTCCTGATCCAGAGCCGTGACGACGCCCGCGTGACGCCCGCCAACCTCACCGTGGTCACCAAGCGCGCGCCAACGGAAGAAGAAATCCGCGACATGCTATTTGCCTTCACCATCGCCAAGCATGTGAAGTCCAATGCCATCGTCTATGCCAAGGCGGGACAAACCCTCGGCGTAGGTGCCGGCCAAATGAACCGCAAAGACTCCGCCCGGATCGCTGCCCTCCGCGCCGCCGATTTCGGCCTGGACCTCACCGGCTCAGCCTGCGCCTCGGAAGCCTTCTTCCCGTTCCCGGACGGCCTGATCCAAGCCGCCGACGCCGGCTGCACCTGCGTCATCCAACCCGGCGGCTCCATCGGTGATCAGAAGGTGATCGATGCCGCCGATGAGCGGGGCCTAGCCATGGTGTTCACTGGCGTGCGGGTGTTTAGGCACTAACTCCCTTAATCCATCCCCCGCCAACGCATCAGCGCTGCCCCGGCCCAGAACAGCTCGATCAGTCCAAACGGCCAGGCCCCCTGTAGAAATCCGTAGAGCGCCGAGGCGAGGTTGGCCCCCGCAAACCCCAGGGTCCACCAGACGCTCCTGGCCTCCATTACATAGCAGAGCAGGCTGGAGGTTACGGCGAGCAGCCCAAACAGCGACAAACCATCGAAGTGGAACTCGCTCATCACTTGGCCTTGCGCAGCGACGGCTGATCCAGGTCCAGCTCACTGGCGGGGATAACTTCCAGGCTCGGCAACCGCTTGCGCAGATCGCCGGCGAAGACCTTGGCATCGCCGGCGATCAACACGCTCATTTCCCTGGTGGCAAAGTGGGTCTGAGCGAAGGCTTGGATTTGCGCGGCGCTGACGGCGTCGACCCTGCCCGCATAGGCATTCATGTCGGAGAGCGGCACATTATAGATCGCCAGCTTGCCCAAGACGTCGGCCAGACCCTCGGTGGTCGCCAAGTCTCGCCCGTAATTTCCGATCAGGCTGGACTTGCGCGCCAGTAACTCCTCGGCCTTGGCGGGCTCGCTGCCTAGCCGGGTCAACTCGGCTTGCACCAGATCCAGCACCTGAGCCGTTGACTCATTCTTGGTTTGGGCCTGGGCGCGGAAAACCCCGGTGGTGCCCCGCGCAGTCAACGACGACCCCGCTCCGTAGGACAGGCCGCGCTTGACCCGGATCTCGGCGTTCAACCGCGCCGAATAGCCGCCGCCCAAGACGGAGTTGGCAACGATCCCAGAGTAATAGTCGGGGTCATTGCGCGCGATGCTGGCCTGCGCCATGCTCACGGCCGCTTGGCCGGTGCCCGGCAGATCGATGGCGATATTGCGGGCCGGGGCCCTGGCGATAATGGCCGGAGATTTTGGCGCGGGCGTTGAAGGGGCTTTCCAATCCCCAAAGGCCTTTTGCGCCAGAGCAAAGCCTTGGCGCGGCGTGATGGCACCCGTGAGCACGAGCACCGCATTGTCGGGCCGGTAGAGGGCCTGATGAATCTTGGCCAGATCGGCGGTCTTCAGATTGGTCAGCGAGGTCGGTGTGCCGCCCACCACATGGCCAAAGGGGGTCCCCGCAAATAGCACTGGGGCCACGGCAAAACTCGCCAGTGATCCGGGTTGTTGATAGGAGACTGATAACCCGTCCAGGCTCTGGGCCCGCTGACGGCCCAGCTCCTCTTCGGCAAAGGCCGGATTGCGCGCGACGTCGGCCATGATCACCATGGCGCGAGCCAAGTTACCCGGCATGACATTGAGCGTCACCGACGTAGAGTCCTGACTGCCCCCGGACTCCAGCGTCGCGCCCAGGGCCTCAATGGAGGCCGCAATCTGTTGGGCACCCCGTGTCTTGGTACCCTCGGTCAGCATGCTGGCCGTCATATTTGCAGCCCCGGCCAGTCCTTGCGGATCGGCCCAGGCACCGGCCTTGATGGTGAGGTCGGCGGTGACCAGCGGCAGGTCGGAGGAGCGGGCCACAATGACCCGCAATCCGTTGGCAAGCGTCTTCTCCACCGGGACGGGCAAAGTCGCCGCGACAGGCTTGGCCAGGGCCGGCGGGGCCTGGCGAGCTGCTAGCGGAGCCAGTTCACTGACCGGTCCGACATACTTCACCGAGGCCACTTGTGATGCAGCCTCGTCCCGAGCAACCTCACCCTTGGGCCGCTCGCTCTCCGGCAAATAGCGGATCGTCATCCGGCGGTCTTCGGTCAGGTATTTCTGCGCGACCCGTTGCACGTCGAGTGCCGTGACACCCTGCAGATCACTGAGCTCTCGGTTGGCCTGCGCCGGGTCGCCGCTGGTCAGCAAGGCGTAGCCGACGGCAAAGGCGCGACCATCAATGGTCTCGCGCTCCCGCAGCTTAGACGCCAATAACTCGTTCTTGGCCTCAGAGAGTTCCGCAGCACTTGGTGGGCCATCACGCAGGCGCTTGATCTGCTCCAAAAGCGCCTTCTCGCCTTCGTCCAGGCTGTGTCCGCTGGCCATGATGGAACCGACTGCAAACATCCCGGGCTGTTGGGGCATGTCGGCAAGAGAGAATATTTCCGCCGAAATCTGCGGCTCGTAGACTAGGCCGTTATAGAGCCGCGATGACTTTCCCGATGACAGGATGGCATCCAATATCTTCAATGCGGGGGCGTCGGGATCCGACGCCTTCGGACCCAGCCAAGTGATCGCCACGGCGGGCAGGGGTACATTGGGGCCATAGGCTGCATAGGTGCCGGCCTTGGTCCGGGCGGGTTCGACGGCGGTCACAAAGGGTCGCGGCTGGTCTGGGTTTTTCAGAACGCCGAGATACTTATCAGCCCAAGCTTGGAGTTGGGTCTCATCGAAATTCCCCACGACGATTAGGGCTGCATTGTCGGGCCGATAATAGGTGTGATGGAAGGCGCGCACATCATCCAGGGTCGCGGCGTCCAGCTCTTCGATGGAGCCGATGCCGGGCCGCTTATAGGGATGAACCTGATAGGTCGCCTTGGGCAGATAGAGGTTGAACAACCGACCGTAGGGGGTGGCCAGCACCCGCTGGCGGAGCTCCTCTTTCACCACATCGCGCTCGGACTTGAAGTTGGCGTCATCGACCACCAGGCCGCCCAGCCGCTCGCCCTCGACCCAGATCAAGCGCTCCAGATGATTGGCGGGAACGACGGCGTAGTAGTTGGTGAAGTCGTCATAGGTCGAGGCATTGTTGAACCCACCCACATCCTCAGTGAACCGGTCCATGCTTTCGGCGGGAAAGTCGCGGGTGGCTTTGAACATCATGTGTTCGAAGAGGTGTGCGAACCCTGAGCGCCCGACGGGATCGTCCTTTGATCCCACCCCATACCAGACCTGGACTGTCACATTGGGCGTGGTGGTGTCTCGCGCGGTGAACACCTTCAAGCCATTGGCCAAGGTGCGCTGATGATAGGCAATCGGCGGCACGGCATCAGCGGCCTGAACGAAGGGGCCAAATCCCATGCCGAAAGCCAGGGCGAGAATCAAGGAGCGAAGCATGCAGGGTTCCATTTGAGGCGTGAGACAGTCCTAGCACCGGCAACGCGCCAGGGAACCATCCCGCGCATCATTCACGCGCTTCTGCCCCCTTGAAAATCACCGAGCTGTGAAGTTGCTTAGGCCAACGCTATGATGGGGCCTTCAGCGAGGGACACTCTGCTGGGGAACAACATCCGTGTCTGAAAATGACATTGCCATAGACCGAGTGATTTTGCGCGCAAGCGCAGACTATCTGCTGCGTATTTCGGGCGAGCTTGCGACGCTTTTTGGGGGGGACTTGACCCTTGGCATGGTGTTTCTCTCGGTCCTGCAGGCCAGCATCGGGCATATTCCGTATGGACGATCATCAGAGTTCTTTGATGATGATGGGGTCGTGCCGACCAATCTGCGTCGATCGGTCTCGACCTTGGCAATTGCCAATTCGCTCAACATGCCGCGAGAGACGGTGCGCCGCCATATCAACAAGCTGGTGGAGGCCGGCTTTCTCGAACGCGATCCTCGACGGCGGATCATGGTGGTCGATACCGCCCTGCGTCGACCCGACGTTACCAAGGCGGTGCGGGCCAATCGGGCTCACCTAGAAAATTTCCTGCGCCTACTGAGGCGCAATCAGTTGATGAACCTCGACTGATCAAGTGCCTGCCTTGCGCAGGGTCAAATTGATGCGCCCGCCTCCGGGGATCAGGCGACTGGATGCCGCCACCACCCGGTCTATCCCGTGAAACGCCATTCGGTCGGCTCCGGCCAAGACACATACATCTCCCGATGTCAGCCGGACCGAGCGCGTCGGGTCGGTCCGCGTGTGGCCGCCGATCCGAAAAATCGCCGTGTCGCCTAGTGACACCGATAGGACGGGTTGGCTCAAGTCGGCTTCATCGCGATCCTGGTGCAGACCCATCTTGGCCATGGCATCATAGACATTGACGAGGCAGGCATCGGGCAGAGTCTCAGGGTCGGCCAATTGACGCCAGAGATCGAGCAGGATTTGCGGAATGTCGGGCCAAGCCTCGCCGGTCATGGGGTGTGTCGCCTGATAGCGATAGCCCCGTGCATCGGTGCACCATCCCAAGGGGCCGAAATTGGTCATCGTCACGCTCATGGGCTTTCCGCCCGGCGTAATCGGGCGATAGAGCGGCGCGACCTTGATTCGCGCGACAACTTCCGCCAGTAAGCGCGCTTGGGTGTCTGGCGAGAGATGCTGTGGCAGCAGTCGGAATCCCAGGGTCGAAATCGAACTCATAATCGCCCATATAGCGCCAATGGATCCTGTTGCCGCCATGTCACCTGGCGCTTTTCGGAAGTTGGCCTCCGGCGAGCGAGACCTTGCCTGCGAAGTCTTCGGCTCGGCACTCGATCTCGACCGCATCTGGATATTTGCCTTACCCCTCTGGCCTCGCGCCTTTGTCACAGGGGGGCGGTTGGTGGTGTGGCCCGCTGCTTTCGCCTTGCGCGACTTTTCAACTGCGCCCTTGGCGGTCCAGGCTGCGTTCATCCATGAGCTGGTCCATGTTTGGCAGGCCCAGTGCGGTATCAACCTGCTCTGGGCCAAGCTTCGTGCCGGGGACAGGCTTGAGAGTTATGACTATGCCCTGTCGGAGAGCCTCAGGATGGCGGACTTCAATATCGAGCAGCAGGCGATGATCGTCGAACACGGCTTTCTGGCGGCGCGGGGCCAGACAACACCCTTCGAAAGCCTTGCCTATTCCGCTGTTTTGGCCGATTGGCAGGGTTCGATTTGGATAAAGCCAAAACAGATTTGAGGGCATTCGCCCTTGCAGCCGCGTCCGGCCCCCCCATATCGCAACTCGACGGCGGTTTGCTTTAAGGCTAACCGCCCGAGACCCTGATCGAACCGGGGATCGTGACAAAAAACAGAACGCCTGGCGACGGGGTTCTAGATGCGCGGTCTGCCACAATGGAGCGAGTAAGAGACTCAAAGATGAGCAAGATTATCGGTATTGACCTCGGCACGACGAATTCGTGCGTTGCGATCATGGACGGCAAGCTGCCCAAGGTCATCGAAAATGCAGAGGGCGTGCGCACCACCCCCTCGGTGGTGGCCTTCATGGAGGACGGCGAGCGGCTGGTAGGCCAGCCCGCCAAGCGCCAGGCTGTGACCAACCCTACCAACACCTTGTTTGCGATCAAGCGGCTGATCGGCCGCAACTTCGCCGACCCGATGGTCGAGAAGGACAAGGGCATGGTGCCCTATGATATCGTCAAGGGCCCGACCGGCGACGCCTGGGTTCGTGCCCAGGGTAAGGACTATTCCCCCCAGCAGGTCTCGGCTTTCATCCTGCAAAAGATGAAAGAAGCCGCCGAACAGCATCTGGGCGAAAAGGTTGAGAAGGCGGTCATCACCGTTCCGGCCTATTTCAACGATGCCCAGCGTCAAGCCACCAAGGACGCCGGCAAGATTGCCGGCCTTGAGGTTCTGCGGATCATCAATGAGCCGACAGCCGCGGCCTTGGCCTATGGGCTCGACAAGAACGAAGGCAAAAAGATCGCGGTCTATGATCTGGGCGGCGGCACCTTCGACGTGTCGGTTCTCGAGATCGGCGACGGCGTCTTTGAGGTGAAGTCCACCAACGGCGACACCTTCTTGGGCGGCGAAGATTTCGACATGCGAATTGTCGATTTCCTGGCCGAGGAATTCAAAAAGGAAACCAGCGTTGACCTGCGTAAGGACAAGTTGGCCCTGCAACGCCTCAAAGAAGAGGGCGAAAAGGCCAAGAAGGAACTGTCCTTCACCACGACCTATGAAGTGAACCTACCCTTCATCTCAATGAATGCGTCGGGTCCGCTGCACCTCAACGTCAAGATCTCCCGCGCCAAGCTTGAGGCTCTGGTCGAGGATCTGGTCGCCAAGACCGTTGGGCCCTGCGAGCAAGCTCTGAAGGATGCAGGCCTCAAGAAGTCGGACATCGACGAAGTGATCCTGGTCGGCGGCATGACCCGGATGCCCAAGGTCATCGAGACGGTGAAGGAATTCTTTGGTCGCGAGCCGCATACCGGGGTCAATCCCGATGAAGTCGTGGCGCTCGGCGCAGCGGTTCAAGCCGGCGTGCTGCAAGGCGATGTCAAAGACGTGTTGCTGCTGGATGTCACACCTCTGACCCTGGGCATCGAAACCCTGGGGGGTGTCTTCACCCCGCTGATTGAGCGCAATACGACGATCCCCACCAAGCGCTCGCAGACCTTCTCAACGGCCGATGACAACCAGTCAGCGGTGACCATCCGGGTGTTCCAAGGCGAACGACCGATGGCCCACGACAACAAGATGCTGGGTCAGTTCGATCTGGTCGGCATTCCGCCGGCCCCGCGCGGCATTCCGCAAGTCGAGGTCACCTTCGACATCGACGCCAACGGCATCGTCAATGTGTCGGCCCGCGATAAGGCCACCAGCAAAGAGCAGTCGATCCGCATCCAGGCCAATGGCGGCCTCTCCGATGCCGACATCGAGGCCATGGTCCGCGAAGCCGAGGCCAACAAGGCCGATGACGAAAAGCGCAAGGCCGTGGTGGAAGCCAAGAATCACGGTGAAGCTCTGATCCATTCCACTGAAAAAGCCATGACTGAACATGGTGACAAGGTGGGTCAGACCGAGAAGGACGCTATCACCGAAGCCATTGCCGATCTGAAGTCGGTTCTGGAAGGCGACGATGCCGAGGTCATCGCGGCCAAGACCCAAACCCTTGCCCAAGCCTCGATGAAGCTCGGCGAAGCCATGTATGCTGCTCAGCAGGGTGGGGAAGGTGAATCGCCCGAAGCCTCAGCCGAAGACGACGTTGTGGATGCCGAGTTCGAGGAAGTCGGCGACGACGACGAGAAGAAGAAGTCGGCCTAGGCCGTCTGCCTGATAGCTTAGCCGCTATCAGGGCCCCATTTGGCGCTGGCCGACCTTGCATGGTCGGCCAGAACCGCCCACCTTTCCCTTAGTGATCCTGTGAGCGCCTGACCTTCGATGCGGGACTATTACGAAATCTTGGGTGTATCGCGCGGTGCGGATGACGCGACTCTCAAGGCGGCCTTCCGCAAGCTCGCCATGGAGCATCACCCCGACCGCAACGGCGGTTCGGAGGCGGCGTCCAACAAGTTCAAGGAACTCAACGAAGCCTATTCGATCTTGTCTGACCCGAAGAAGCGCGCAGCCTACGACCAATTCGGCCATGCCGGGGTAAACGGCCCGCAGGGTGGTCAGGGCGGCTTCACCGATGTGAATGATATCTTCTCAGAAGTGTTCGGAGATGTGTTTGGCGACATGTTCGGCGCTGGTGGGGGACGCCGCCAACGCAGCGGCCCGGCCCGAGGCCAAGACCTGCGCTATGATCTTGAAATCAGTCTCGAACAGGCCTGCGCCGGATCCGAGGTCGAAATCGTGGTTCCGGCCTCGATCAATTGCGAAACCTGCGACGGGTCCGGCGCCAAGCCCGGCACCAGCCCCACGGTCTGCGGGTCCTGTGGCGGGGCAGGGCGGGTTCGCGCCAGCCAGGGCTTCTTCTCAGTGGAGCGCGCTTGCCCCCGCTGCGGTGGCGCTGGCCGGGTGATCTCAGACCCCTGCCAAACCTGTCGCGGTCATGGCCAGGTTCGCAAGGAACGCACGCTGCAGGTCCGTATCCCAGCTGGGGTCGATGACGGCTCGCGCATCCGCTTGGCGGGCGAGGGCGACGCCGGCGCGCGCGGCGGCCCACGCGGCGACCTCTATATTTTCCTGGGCGTTACGCCTCACGAGCTGTTCGAACGCGACGGTTTGGACCTCCACTGCACCGTGCCGGTGCCCATGACAGTTGCGGCTCTGGGCGGCGAGATCGAAGCTCCCTGCCTGATGGGTGGCCCCGACTGTGACGGCACTTGCCGGATCGAGGTCAAGGTGCCCGAGGGCTCGCAGACCGGCCGCACGGTTCGCCTGAAAGGCAAAGGCATGCCCTCCCTGCGTTCCCGCGAGCGCGGTGATCTTGTGGTCGAGCTTTTCGTCGAAACCCCCACCAAGCTCAATGCCAAGCAGAAGGTGCTGCTGCGCGAACTGGCCGATCTCTGCGGCGAACAACAACACCCCAAGTCCGCCAACTTCATCGGCAAGGCCAAACGGTTTTGGGAAGACGTGACCGGGGTCTAGATATCCGATGCTCGCGCATTAGGCCTCGACATTGCGGCTGTCTCCCGGTTTAGACTCTCCTCAATCGTGCCTAGCTCAACCGGGCCGTGGAGGGAACGTCATGACCATTAGAGCCCTGGGCCTATCGGCTGTTGCGGCACTTGTTATTGCCCTGCCGGCCGCCGCCGGCGACTACTCCAAGAGCTTAGTCCCCGGTTACCCCGACGTAGCGACCGAATATCACCAGATCCAAGGCTTCGCGGCCGCTGGAACGCCCAAGGTGCTTAACACGTCGACCTTCCTGCGAGTGCGCGCAGCCGCCGACGGTGACAATCCCAAGCCCGCCAATGCGGTGATCGTCAGCTTGCCGGGCTTTTCCTCAACCCCGCCGCACTGGCTCCTCCTAGCCAGTCAGCTGGTGCACAAGGCCCAGAGTCGTACCTGTGACGGCAAGCCCTGTCGCGTTGAGGTCTGGGTGTTGCAACGTCGCGGCCCCAACCTTGCCGATACATCTGCCCTGACCGCTGCTCGCAAGGCCAAGGACCCCAAGGTCGCCCTGAACTATTATCTTGGGGCCGACGCCCTTCAGCCCTCGACCACGGCGGGTTCACCTGGCCGGGTCGGTCCCGCCACCGCCAGTGCCAAGTGGAAACCCCTCAGCCAGGGCGACCTCAACTTCATGGCCGACTGGGACTTCCAGGCCTATGCCGCTGACGTCGATGCGATGATCGGCCTGATCTCCCAGAAGACCGGCAATCACAATATCTTCCTCGCCGGCCACAGCCAGGGCGGCGGCTTCGTCTCCAACTATGCAGGGCGTCGCAAGCCGGACGGCAAACGCGCTGTGGAGCA
>JANLPK010000255.1:0-2142 GCA_031367205.1 Alphaproteobacteria bacterium | reverse complement strand
AGTCCACGACGAACTGGTGTTCGAGGCCCCCGAAGCCGAAGCCGACGAACTGATCAAGGTCGCCAAGCGGGTGATGGAGCAGGCGGCTGAGCCAGCTGTGGCGATCTCTGTGCCGCTAGTGGTGGAAGCGCGGGCGGCGAGCAATTGGGATGATGCGCATTAGGGGCGACCCTAAACCCATGTGAACAATAGTATGTTCTTGTTGTGTTCTAGTTCATTCGGTAGTAAGAGGGTCTTGACAGGGCGTTAACTGGCGGTAGCGCACGATTCTTGACCGTGATACGATTCGGGCTGAAATGAGCAACCACCCCTATGAGCGACTAGCGGCGTTGACTCACTATGTCATCGCACGCACTCCACCAGATCAGCTTGGCGCGACCAAGCTGAACAAGATTCTTTGGTGGGTCGATTGCGAATCCTATCGGCGATGGGGTCGGTCACTATCGGGGTTGGAATCTTATCTCCGTCTGCAGAACGGGCCGGTGCCAATCGGTGGCCGTGAGGCTATTGCGGTTCTCAAGGCGCGAGCGGCAATAGCCGAGCAGAGCGTACCAACCCCTGCGGGCAATCGCAGACAATTCTACTCTTTGTCAGAACCCCCTGTGAGTGTGTTCTCTGCCGAGGAGATAGATTTGATCAACCAAGTGATCAACTCGGTGTGTCGTATGACTGCCGTGGAAGCCAGCGACGCTTCACACGATGTCTTATGGGAAGAGACGCCACAATTTGCGCAGATGCCAGTTTCTGCGGGTTCTGTAGCTGTCAGGGAAACTCGCCCGGACGATCTTGCGTGGGCACAGCGCGAACTCGCAAGGCTCTCGCTCTGAAGTGTTGTTCGCGCGCCCTCCAGGAGGCTTTGAGATCGTCGAACCTCCGGAGGTTACGCGAAAAATAAACGACGCCAAAAACCAGTGGCCAGCACTGAGTCATGCATGGCTAGCGATGAAATCTCGACTGGCGCTGGTGGGTCATCGCGAAGGCACGCCGGTTCAGGGTGAAGGTGCAGGGATGTACATACTCAGCGCTGACAGCCTTGACCTGCCCGGTCTTCCCGATTTGACGGTTCTATATCAGATACTTGGCGTGACGCTAACGCTCAGATCGGTGTTGATTTCCGACCCATACGGTCAAGACTGACGAATGATGACGACCGCGTTTGCGTCGCGAGATTCGATTGGTTTAGTGTCCTGGCACTTCCCGCAGTTGATCCAGCCTAGAGGAAACGCCGTGAAAACCTCAGCCCTCCTGGCCCTCGGCCTACTCCTGGCCCCAGTCGACACATCTGCCCAAACCGCCACCGACAGGCCCGCCGCCGCGACCTACCAACCCCCGCCTGGCGCCACCGAAGAATTCGCCACCCTGCGCGATGGGACCAAGCTGGCGGCCAATGTGTTCAAGCCTCAGGGTGCAGGACCGTGGCCTGTGGTGCTCAGCCGCACGCCCTATCTGAAGGATGGTCGTGGATCGCCAGAGGCTCTAGCCGCCCAGGCCAAGCACTATACCGACGCGGGCTTCGTCTTCGTGCTGCAGGACGTGCGCGGCAAGGGTCATTCGCAGGGCTTCTATGCGGCCTATGTCAACGATATTGAGGATGGCTATGACAGCGTTGAGTGGGCGGCTACTCAGCCCTGGTCCAATGGCAAGGTCGGCATCACCGGGGCCTCGGCGCTTGGCGTGACATCGAATGCCGCAGCCATGGCCGCGCCGCCGCATCTGGCCGCCGCCTATGTGGTTGTCGCGCCCTTCGATCGGCTGCAGTCCAGTTTCATGGGCGGGGTTATCAAGGAGAAAGATACGATCGGTTGGCTTAAGGGCCAGGGCGTCTCGCAGGCCGAGATCCAAGCCCTGCGCGAGCGGGCCACCGACGACGTGATCTGGAACCGGTTTTCCATGAGCACCAACCGCAAGTACATCAAGGTGCCGATCTATAATGTTGGCGGCTGGTACGACATCTTCAATCAGGGCAACACATCCAACTTCACCTATCTGCAGAACCAAGGGGCCAAGGGCGCGCGCGGCAATCAGAAGCTGATGATGGGGCCTTTCGGCCACGGCCCGTTGAGCGGCGACCTAGCCTATCCCGGACAAGACACCCTGCCCGGGGCCTTCAGCAATGAAATCCGCTGGTTCGACTATTGGTTG
>JANLPK010000247.1:0-2201 GCA_031367205.1 Alphaproteobacteria bacterium | reverse complement strand
GCCTCCTATGGCGATCGGCCAAATCAACAGGAAGTTGACGACCACCAACCTTTTGCTATTTCGCACGGGATGGCTCTGGTTTTGCATCTGAGACCTTCAACGACAGAAACGAGATGGCGTCATCGATGGGGATGAAGAAGTTGATGCCGCGGGGTGCCACGTCTTGGCCGATGCCCGATACGGTTACGCCAACCACATCGCCGGTCGCGTTGAGCAGCGGGCCGCCGCTGTTGCCGGGGTTCACCACGACGTCACTCTGGATGTAGCTATAACCCTCAAGAATGCGATTTGCGGAAACGACGCCCTTGGTCAGGCTGCCCTGCAGGCGTGAGTCCAACGGTGTGCCGATTGCGAAGACCGTTTCGCCGGTTTGCACACCGCCACGTCGAAGCGCGAAGGGCTGACGGCCCCGAGGTTCGGTCTTGATCAACGCAATGTCGCGGCCGACATCGGTTCGCAGCACCTCGCCGACCGTCTCAACGCCGTCGGACCATTTGACCTTTAGGTACTTCGATGCGCCCACCACATGGCGGTTGGTCAGGATGTGACCGTCTCGGGAGACCAGAAACCCACTGCCCATGCCGTCGCCGGTGAACAGTGCGACCACCGAGCCCGAAGCTTCAGAGAGCGGCCTTGTGACGGACGGTGCCTGCTGGATCATGATGGGATCGGCCGCAGTGGGAATGCGCGCGGCGGTGACCGAGGGACCGGCGGCCAAGACCGTGGTGCGAAAGGCGTCCGACGCCCCCAGCGCCCGCACATTTGCTGTGAACACCAGCTGCATTAAGGCATCGACGACATGGGTTTGGGCGTCGTCAATATCGATCCGTGCCACCGTCGGTATCTTGGCCAGGACACGAGATTCAACCGGAGAATAGACCTGCCACTCCACTGACATTTGGGCAGCGCCATAGGCTGTCGAAGTGTCGAGATCGAGATTTTTCTCCCGTAAGGTCATCCCACCGCAGGCCAAGATCGAGATGTCGGTCACCAAGGCCCCGATTTGCAAATCTGCGCCGTCGTCTTCGTCGCCCTTGAACAAGTTGTTGGGGTCGCCGGCTACAGAGAAGCCCAGGGTAACCAACTCATCGCGGAAGAGCCGCTCGATGGAAGGGTCTTTGGAATATCCCTGCTTGGAGGTGTCCCAGGTGTCCAGGTTATCGAACCCGCACTTGCGGCCCCAGAGCACCATCGCCCAGGGCCGACCATGCTTGAGGCTGTCGCCGACCTTAGCCAGAGAAACGCTTCGCGGCTTGGAGCCTTGAGGCAGAGGCTTGGCGACTATATCTGGCGGAGCCTTGTCTTCGAGCACCGACAATTCGGAGGGTTGCTGGGCCACCGCGCCCGTTGCCAATAGAGCAAGCACAAGGCCAACTCCACCAAGCGTATGCCGCAAATTACCCATGACTATGATCCCCGATATCTGGCCCACTTCAACCGCAGGCTGCTTAAGTCTGCGTAAACACCGCTAATTCATTGCCGCTTGGGTCTCGAAAGTGGAACCTCCGTCCGCCTGGAAAGCTGAAGATCGGGCGAATGATGTCGCCGCCAGCCGCGACCACCTTGGCCAGCATGGCCTCTAGGTCGTGGGCGAACAGAACCGGGAGGGGTTGTTTGACCGCGTCGTTCGGAGAGCGGTCAAAGCCGCCGTCCAGGCCACTGCTGGCGGCATCAAAGGCGGCGTAGTCGGGGCCATAGTCTGTGAAGGTCCAGCCGAAGGCCTCGCCATAGAAGGCTTTGGTGGCGGGCAGGTTACCGCCGGGCATTTCGATATAGTCGATCTTGCCATCGTCTCGCACGGAACCACCTTATAGTTGCTAGTTTGTTCTAACCTAGAGCGTCAACCGTTGAGAGTCCAGACGCTGGTTTTCTTGACCGCCATGTCTTCGATTTCCCGCGTGGTGGTCACTTGGTATTCAGCCAGCTTGGTCAAACCGGTCTTGGGGAAATAGCTGCGACCCGGATCGCCGATTAACACCGTCGCCCCGCGATCTCGTGCAGCGCTGAGCCAAGCCATCACTTGATCGGTCATCGGCTTTTCGTAGCAGATGTCGCCGGCAAGTATGACATCGACGTCGATCTCTTGGGCGTCCAGCAGGTTGGCGTCGGTATAGGCGACCTCGATGCCATTGGCAGGTGCATTGAGCAACAGGGCTGCGCCGCAGAAGCTGTCGATATCGGCGGCCAGGACGTGGTCAGCT
>JANLPK010000097.1:0-5102 GCA_031367205.1 Alphaproteobacteria bacterium | reverse complement strand
TCTCCGGAGCAGAGGGCGAAACAGGTGGCACCAGAGCCGGACATCCTGGCGATTAGGGTCTCGGGCTCGTCAGCCAGGGTGGCCAAAACGTCGCCGATTTCGGGTGCAAGTTCTATGGCACTTGGCTGCAAGTTGTTGGTCGTACCCCGTAACCAACCGGCAACTTCCTCAACACTTTCGAAGGTGTCGGGCATCATCGGAGGCGCAATGTCGCCGAACCGGCCCGAAACGTCCAAGGCGCGATAGACATCGGCCGTTGCGATGCCACCCCGAGGATTGACCAACACCGCGTCCATCACAGGTAAGCCGGGCGGACTGCTCAGTCTTTCACCACGCCCCTGCGCCAGGACCGGTCGCCCCCAAAGGCAGGCGGCACCATCGGCGCCCAAAGATGCCGCGACAGCCTCTAGGTCCGCGTCTGAGAAATCCGGAGCCCAGACCTCGCGGAGCAAGCGCAGAGCAGCTCCGGCGTCACTGGATCCCCCGCCCAGCCCAGCGGCGACCGGCAGACGTTTGTCGAGGCTTAGACCCTGAGGCAGCAGATCGTGGCCAAGGCGCGTGCTGAGCGCCCTCGCCGCCCGCAGGACCAGATTCGCACCTGGCCCGGAAAGCTCACCGGCGAAGGGGCCGACGATGTTCAAACCTAGCGCTTCAGCCTCGTGCACCTCCAACCGATCGCCCACATCAGCGAACACCATCAGGCTGCACAGCGGGTGATAGCCATCCGCGCCGGGCGCACCGACATGCAGGAAGAGATTGATCTTGGCGGCGGCGAAGGCTTCTCGCGCCATGGCCGGCTACTTTGTCGCGACGCGGGTGGCGGGGGTAGGTCCATCCAGACCATGAGCGATCTTTTGCTCGACGGCAGCCTTCAACTTAGCGTCGGGCTCGAGCGTCAGGACACGGTGCCACTGGAATCCGGCTTCGTCACGACGTCCCGCCCGCCAATACGCATCACCCAGATGGTCGTTGATGTCGGGTTCGCCAGCCTGCATCTCCACGGCGCGCTCAAGACTCTCGACGGCTTTCTTGTAGTCGCCTAGCCGATAGTAGGCCCACCCTAGGCTGTCGACCATGGCTCCGGAATTGGGGTTCACGCCCAAGGCCTTCTGGATCATGCCCAGGGCGACATCCAAATGCTCGCCGCGATCAATCCAGGAATAGCCGAGATAGTTCAAAATCTCGGGGTCATCCGGACGTTGGGTCAGCGCTGCTTGAAGATCGCGCTCGCCATCCGCCCATCGACCCAGGCGATCATAGGCAATACCCCGCGAGAACAGCAGATTCCAATCCGGACTGGCCGCGATAAGCGGCGTCAAAATCTCGGCAGACTCAGCGAATTGATCGTTGGTACGCAGCAAATCGGCCAAGGTGATCTTGGCATCCATGTCACCATTTGATGCCGCCTCCCGAGCAAGTTTCAATGCCATTTCGGGGTTCTTCGCGGCTTGATAGCTCCAGGCCATTTTTGCGCGCGCACCCGAAAATTCGGGAGATCCGATCGGAGGCTTGGCATAGGCCAGTCGCGCCGCCTCTGTTTCTCCCGCCGAGGTCAAGACATCGCCGACCATAAGCCAAGCACCGTTGAGCGCGGGATCCAACCGTAGGGCCAGATGCAGATAGGCCAACGCCAGCTGATCTTGTTTGGCGTTGATCATGGTGGTCGATGAGGCCATCACAGCCAAAGCCGCACCCTCTTTGACAGTCGGGGGGGGCGGCGCTTTGCGACCGGCGCTTGCGCGGGCTTGCGCCGCTACGAGGGCATTGTCCCGAGGATACTGAGTCAGCCCCTTGCCATAGAGCGCGAGCGCGTCGGCCCTGCGTCCGCGCCGCTCCAAAAATCCGCCGTAGCCTAGAAACATCCGCTCTGCTGAGTAATCACCACCCGTAAGGGTCTTAAAGTCGGTCTCCGCCTCATCATAGCGCTTGGCACGCTCATAGAGCTGGGCCTGACCCAGTAGTCCAAAATAGTCGACCACATTGTCGCTGCGCACCTGGGGGCGAACCAGACTGTTGTCCACTTCTCCGGCCATGGCGGCAGCCCAAGGTGCCAAGAGTGCCGCAGCGGATTTGTGGGGAAACCCCACAGTCTCCGACTCCAGTAGGGGCCTCGCTACCTTGGGCCTATCCTGCGCCAAGGCTTCCACTGCCAGCACCAAGCGGCCCATGCGCTTGCCGGCTTCCGTGGCGTTGGGTCCGTTCGGGGCCAATGCAGCCGCTTGGCTGATGTCGCCCTGTAACAGCGCAGCCGTAAATGCCAGCTCGCTGATCCGGCCCTCGCTGTCGTCCCCGTCCGCCCTTGCCTGCTCGAGGAACGCACCAGCCGTCTTGCCCTGCCCACTATTGAGCGCGTTATGTCCTGCTAGGAACAGGCCGTAGGACGAGCTCGCCAAATCCTCCGATGCCAGCAGCCTAGACGAGGACACCGGCGACGAGGCGCACGACGCCAAGAGAGCCGCAGAGGTCAGGAGCACGAGGAGGCGGGAAGCGATCATGGGTCTGAGTCTCACGGTTTCCGCCTGCCCGGCAAGCGCCATCACATATTGGGATAGTTCGGCCCATCTCCACCCTGAGGCGTTGTCCAATTTATGTTCTGCGATGGATCTTTGATGTCGCAGGTCTTGCAGTGGACGCAGTTCTGGAAATTAATCTGGAATTTCGGGTTCTGACCCTGCTCATCGTAGAGCACCTCATAGACCCCTGCCGGACAGTAAAGCCGCGCGGGCTCGCCGTACCTGGGAAGGTT
The DNA here is from genome assembly GCA_031367205.1 of Alphaproteobacteria bacterium. GTDB lineage: Bacteria > Pseudomonadota > Alphaproteobacteria > Caulobacterales > Caulobacteraceae > Phenylobacterium. Next base: position 2,356 of record JANLPK010000097.1, on the reverse strand, counting down.
TACTGAAATCGGGATCGAGGCGTCCCTCAGCTTCAGGTGCGCCGGCTGGTTCTCGTCGTGATTGGTGGAAGACAGGAAAACCGACGAGAGTTTGTCGAACGAGAAAACCCCGTCCGGTTTGGGATAGACAATCGGCTTGAAGTCCTTGGCCAGCCCTGTCGCCGCAGCATCGCTCTTGCCGTGCTTCAAGGTGCCCCAAGGCGACCATCCACCGAATAAATTAGCCAAGATCGCGTCGGCCGCGCCAAGGCCAATGCCCGGAATGGTCCCAAACCGCGACCATAGGGGTTTGAAATTGCGAACGCTCTTCAGTTCCTTGGCCACCCAAGACTTGTGATAGGCATCTTCATAGGCCGACAACTCGTCTCCCGCCCGACCCTCTGAGATGGCGGCGAACGCGGCCTCGGCGGCCATCATCCCGGACTTCACCGCATTGTGGCTGCCCTTGATACGCGGCACATTGACCATGCCCGCCGAACAGCCCAACAGCACGCCACCTGGGAAATAGAGCTGTGGCAGAGATTGATGCCCGCCCTCGGTAATGGCGCGCGCGCCGTAAGCGATACGCTTGCCGCCCTCCAAATAGGCCTTGATGGTCGGGTGGGTCTTGAAGCGTTGGAACTCATCGAACGGTGAAATCCAGGGGTTCTTGTAGTTGAGGTGGATCACAAACCCGATGGCCACATAGTTGTCGCCGAAGTGGTACATGAAGCTGCCGCCGCCTGTGGCGTTATCCAGAGGCCAACCGAAGGTGTGCTGGGTCAGGCCGGACTCGAAATTGGCATCAGGAACCTGCCACAACTCTTTGATGCCGATACCGAATTTCTGTGCGTCTCGGCCCTCCGTGAGGCCAAACTTGGCTTGCAATTGCTTCGACAGCGAGCCGCGAACCCCTTCGCCAATGAAGGTGTATTTGGCGTGCAGCTCGATGCCGGGTTGGAAGTCCGGGCCAGGCTCTCCGTCCTTGCCGATGCCGAACACCCCGGCCACGACGCCCTTGACCGAGCCGTCCTCATTATGGACCACCTCGGAGGCGGCCATGCCCGGATAGATTTCAACACCTAAGCCCTCGGCGTGGGTGGCCAGCGCGCGACAGACATTGCCCAAGCTGCCGATATAGTTGCCGTGGTTCAGCATCCACTTTGGGAAAGGCAACCAGCTGATATCCAACTCACCCTGCGGCCCCAGGATCACGAACTTATCGCGTGTGACCTTGGTTTCCAGCGGAATGCCCAGCTCTTTCCAATTGGGTAGCAGCTCGTTCATGCCGATGGGGTCGATCACGGCACCAGAAAGGATGTGCGCACCCACCTCGGAGCCCTTTTCCAGAACCGCGACGGTGATTTCCGTTCCGGCGGCTTCGGCCAACTGCTTCAAGCGGATCGCGGCAGATAGGCCAGACGGCCCCGCGCCGACGATAACCACGTCATATTCCATCGCCTCGCGTTCGATGGTTTCTGCCCCGTCGCTCATATTCGCACTCCCGCCCGACTGGTGTTGTCGCCTCTAGAGCCTTATCAATAGCTTGCCTAAGGCCGGTCAAGCGCCAATGGCGAGCATAATCGATTTCGGACCACCATGAACCCTGCAACCGCGAATGCCGAGAGCCTGCTCGCCTTTTGGGCCGAGGCTGGCGTGGACGCCATGTTGCTGGACGAACCCTTCGACCGGATCGCAGCTGGCAAAATCTTGCCCCCTGCCCCACCGACACGGAAAGTCGCATCCGTGGCGGCCATCGGGTCGCGGGCCACTTCAGCCGTCGATGTGTCCGCTCAAGTTGCGGAGGCCGTGCGTTTGGCAGCGGCAGCCCCCAACCTCGAAAGCCTAAAAGCCGCCATCGAGACCTTTGACGGTTGTCCGCTAAAGTTCGAGGGCGCAGCGCGGCAATCGGTCTTCTATCGCGGCGCTGCCGACGCCCCTCTGATGGTGATCGGCGAAGGCCCTGGCCAGGAAGAGGATGCTCGCGGCGAACCCTTTGTCGGGCGGGCAGGCCAACTTCTCGACCGAATGCTGGCGGCCGCAGGCCTAAGCGAGCGCGTGTTCATCACCAATTCGGTATTTTGGCGACCGCCCGGCAACCGCAATCCAACGCCGGAAGAGCAAGCTGTCTGCGCGCCCTTCCTCGAACGGGCGATAGAGTTGGTGAACCCCAAGATACTGCTCTTGGTCGGCGGACCGTCGACTAAGGCCATGCTGAAGCGCGAGGAGGGGATTTTGGCCCTGCGCGGGCGATGGTTCGAGTGGAAATCTGCCGATGGGTCGCGCGAACTCCCGGCCATCCCGACCCTGCATCCAGCCTTCCTGCTGCGCCAGCCCGCCGCCAAGAAGAAGGCCTGGAGTGATCTGCTGACCCTGA
>JANLPK010000177.1:0-5246 GCA_031367205.1 Alphaproteobacteria bacterium | reverse complement strand
ATAGTCCTCGTACTCCACCCAGCCGGCCACCGTCTGGTCGCCACCGGGTCCACCCCGGAAGATTATGGTGGGGTAAGCGTAGCGGTCGTGGCCCTCGGAATGTTTCAGTTCGCCGTTCATCGGGCTGTCGTGGACCAGGTTTCGCACATAATCGTTGGGCGCATGGCTCTCATCCCAGTCGGCCTTGTAGGCGGCGGCGACCTGCGGCTTGGCCTGATCAACCCGCCAGCGGGCCTGATCCAGTCCTGCGACACCCACCGTGGCGGCCGCAAACTCGTCGGGCGTCTGCGGGCCGATGCCGTCGACGAAGATCCGCTCACGGAACCGGCGCAGCACCGCCTCGGCCACCTCCTTGCCTTGCAGTTCAGCCGCCTTGACCGCTGCGCCCATCGGGTCGGTGGATTGCAGCATCAGGTGCATCGGGTTGGGATAGGGCATGCCGGTCAGATGCCAGACCCGCTTCCAGTATTTGCGCATGGGTTCGGCCGCGCTGACCCGGTCCCAGCTCTCCTTGCCGGTGGCGGCATTGCCGACCAGGCCGCCCATCACCTTGCGCCAAGTCAGATGCTCGCCGAACCGCCAGTCCAGCTTGCGGAAGAACGGCTCGGCCCCCCAGGCGGTGGAACAAACGGCGTCGGTATATTCGATGACTTCGATGCGGGCCATTGGGGCCTCCCAAGTGTCGTTACCCCACCGTCTCCCCGACATGGTCGCTTGGCAAGCGACAAAGCCGTCGCCTTGCGGCTACACAACCCCCTCGCGGAGGATTCGTTTGTGACCGGCTGGGTAATCGGGGTGATGGTGGAATTGGCCGGAGAACCCGCGCCATTACGCCACTACTACGCCATCGGCTTCGAAGATCGCGCCAAGGCCGAATGGACCGCCCTGGACGCCGCCATGACCCTTGGCGACATCACCTCCAGCCCCTTCAAGGGCCAGGAACCGGTCCAAACGCTGGGCCAACTCACCCCGGCCCGAATGAAGCGCCTAGGCCTGCTGGAGCGTGAGGTGCGGTCTCTGGGCCGAGCCTGGCCCCGAAAGTGGCTCGTCGCCTAAATCCTCCCCCAGCGCCGCAGGCGCGAATTGGGCGGAGGTGGCCCGAAGGGCCGGAGGGGGTTGAAGCCCACAGTCTGCGCGAGCCACCCCCTCAGGCGCTTCGCGCCAGCTCCCCCAGCGGGGGAGCATTGAGACTCTACTTCACCGCCCCGGTGATGTCCTTGATCATGGCTTGCACCTGGGCTTTGGCCCCGGCTGCCCACATGGCGCGCAGATGGTTCAGAGTCTCCCCTGCCGAGCCGTCAAACCGCCAGTCGCAGTTGTCGAACTTGCAGTCGACAAAAGTGGGAGCCTTGCCGCCGGCATAGACCATCCGGCAGTCGCGGAACTCGCAACCGTCGAAATACTCACCGTCTAAGGCGACGGTCTCGTGATTATAGTTCACGTCTCAGCCTCGTCTTCGTCTGCGGCCGGGGGCTCGGGCTGCTCTGCGGCCCGCTCACCTTGTTTGGCCGCAGCCTTCTGGGCGGCCTTGGCGGCCTTTTGGCGGTCGCGTTCCATGCGTTCGAATTGATAGTTCGGCTTACGCGCCATCTGAATATTCCTTTGATGGTCGAAGCTCATGGCTCCGACCTATGTGATTGCCAAGAGCCCAGGCACCCTATTCGTCGAAGGGTGGCGGCAGGCGTCCGGCTTTGAATAGAACCACCGGGTTCTCGTCATAGTCCCCCATCTCGACATCAGCGGAGGCCGCGAAGGCCACCACACCCAGTCTTAGGGGCGCCAAGCGCTCGGCCTTACGCAGAGCCTCAGCCGCATCCTTGCATCCGACCTGTTGCTCAGCCCGCAGGCTCTGGCCTCGACCGGCGACATAGGCCTGGACGATATAGACGGTTTCCTTGGCCATGGGGCGTCAGACCCCGCCCTGAGCCCTACGTCAAGGCGTAACGCGACTTACCGCCATGTCGCCACGGTGAAACAGGGGCCGTGGGGATGCTCCAGATTGGTCTCCACGACTTGGTGCTGGCCATGCCCGAAGGCCGCGAAAGCCCCGATGATATCGTCACGCTGAAGCCAACAGGCGCTGTCGGCCAGCCCGCCCCAGAATTTGCCGTGCGACTGGTCGCCATAGCCCTTACGGAAGTGCTGGGCTTTGAATCCAGCATGCTTGACGCTCTTTGACTGATAGCCCTGGCACAGCTCCGCGTCATAGAAGTGGGTCCAGAGGAACGACCGGGCGCTGGCCTTACAGATCAACTCGATGAGCTTGAGCGGCTCGACCATGTGATAGAGCACGCCCGAGGCGAACAGCATGTCGCATTGGTCGTCGGTCGCTTGCAGATACCTGATGAAGTCCCCCAACAGGAACCTAGACTTCAGGTCAAAAATCTCCTTGATGATCAGGCACTTCAGATAGGCTTCAGCATTGCCCTCAATGGCGATCACCTCTGCGCCGAGCCCCTCAAGTTGATAGGTATGACCGCCCTCCAGCGGACCAAGCTCGATCACCGTGAACCCATCCAGACGCCCCGAACCCTTGCCGAATATCTGACCAGCCTGTCGCGGCCGCAGGTCGTCAGTGAACAGGGCTGCGCCGCCAGCCACCAAAGCTCCCCGGCTGTCGGGCAAGCTGCTAGCCCAGCGATCCTTGAAGATATCGAGCGCCATCTGCGCACTGGGCAGCTCGTCGACAAACTTGCGGAATGAGATGCTGACTTGGCCGTCATCAGGTGTCGGAGCGATGGGCGCAATCGCCGGTGAGATCACGGGTGACCGGTCTCTAAGCCATCGGAACATAGCGCCTGACCCTTCGGATTGCAGAGAGTGGGTCCTATACTGGGATCGCCTGCACAGGAAGCCGCAGTTGACCTGCAACCAGTCGCGCCCTATCAGCGCGCCTTCGATAACACCGAGATGATCTCGATGCAGGTTTTGCGACGAACCGGGCTGAACTCCTGAACCTTCCGCCCCAGCTTGTCCTGGCGGCGGTCCCGCATGACCTTGCCTTTCGAGTTCGCTGATGTCCCTCACCTCCTCCGCGCCCGCCGCGCCGGACTTTCGCCCCGAGACCCCGAACGACGCGCCCGCTGTTGAGGCCTTGCTGGACCACGCCTTTGGCCCAGGTCGCTTCGTCAAGGTCTCAGAGCGAGTTCGGGAGTTCGCCCTCTTCCGTCCCGATCTTTCGCTCTGTGTCTGGGACAGAGACACCCTCTTGGGGTCGGTGAGGATGTCGCAGGTTAACATCGGCGGCGCGCCCGCGATGTTTCTTGGTCCCCTGGCTGTACACACTGAGCAGAGGCGTTCGGGTCTAGGCGGCCAGCTGGTGGCGCGCGCCTGTGCCGCATCAGAGGCCGCGGGGTTCCCGGTGGTGCTGTTGGTCGGCGACGAGCCCTATTTCGCACGCTTCAGCTTCTCCGCAGCACCGGCAGCGGCAATCGTGATGCCCGGTCCGGTCGATCGCCGAAGGCTTCTGGTGCGCGGTGCATCCGCACCTCTAGTCGGCACGGTCACGGCCTAATCCCGCGAGGCAGTTGAGCCGCGCGGCCACTGCGCCTACCTATAGACTCATGGTGGAGTCGGTCGGAAAACCTGGACTAGAGGGCGTTATCGCCGCGGCCAAGCAAGCGCCGGGTCGCGGCCTGCCGCCCGTGCATCTGTGGAACCCCGCCCACTGCGGCGAAATCGACATCGTCATCAAGAAGGATGGCCTGTGGTTTCATGAGGGCTCGCCCATCGGCCGCGAAGCCTTGGTGCGCCTCTTCTCCACCGTCCTGCGCAAAGACCCGGACGGCTTCCACCTGGTGACTCCGGTGGAAAAAATGAAAATCACCGTCGAGGACGCGCCCTTTATCGCCGTGCGCGTTGACCAGGTCGGAGGGGCCCTGAAGTTCCTCACCAATGTCGGTGATGAGGTGCAGGCCGGGCCACAGAACGAGATTCGCGTCGAGATGGATCCAGCCACCGGAGCGCCCCGCCCCTATCTGCATGTCCGACGCGGCCTTGAGGCTCTGATTTCCCGGCCGGTCTTCTATGAGTTGGTAGAGTTGGCGCGGGAACGCGAGACCCCTGAGGGACCGCGCTTGGGTGTGGCCTCCAACGGAGCCTGGTTTCCCATCGGCCCGGCGGGAGTTCATCGCCTGTGACGCCGCCTGATCTCGACGCCGCCGGGTTCCGCGCGTGGGTAACCGGGCGTTTGGATCCCTTGGAGGACCAAGCTGCAGCACAACGCAGCTCTGACTATGACCTATCGCCCAGCCAGCGTCCTGACAGCGAAGACGAACTCACCCCGGCCTCTGTGCTGATCGGGCTGATCGAGCGGGAACACGGCTATTCAGTGCTCTTGACACGCCGCGTGGACACCATGCGCCGCCATGCTGGGCAGGTCGCATTTCCCGGCGGTCGCCAAGACCCCGGCGAAAATTCCTGGCAGACCGCGTTGCGAGAGGCGCAGGAGGAGGTTGGTCTCGACCCCGCCCTCGTCACCCTGGCTGGCCACTCCTCGCCCTATCAAACCGGTACCGGCTATCTGATCACACCCGTGGTGGGTTTTGTGGATGCTGACCACAGCTTGATCGCCAATCCCGACGAGGTGGCCGATATCTTCGAGACGCCGTTCGATTTCCTGATGGACCTCTCCAATCACGAGGAACATGAGCGGGAAATGCCCACCGGCGAGAAGCGTCGTTTCTATGCCATGACCCACAATGATCAATATATCTGGGGCGCGACGGCGGGCATGCTGCGAGCCCTGCACCGTAGGCTCTATGGCGAGGTTAGTTGAGATGAATGACGCCGGCCTCGGCCAACGCCCCTGGATGACGACGCCGGAGGTCAGTGCCGTCCTCGACGCCTTGGAAGCCGCGGGCGGTGCCGAATGTGCTCGGTTCGTGGGCGGCTGCGTGCGGAATGCCCTGATCAATCGCCCGATCAGCGATGTCGATATTGCCACCACCCTGACGCCCGACGCGGTCACCCAGGCGCTGCAGGCTGCCGGGATCAAGGCCGTGCCGACCGGTGCCGTTCACGGGACCATAACCGCTGTGGCTAAGGGCAAACCGATTGAAGTTACCACCCTTAGGCAAGACGTCTCCACGGACGGTCGCCGCGCCGTGGTCGCTTTCACCACCGATTGGGCGACCGATGCTGAGCGACGGGATTTCACCCTCAATGCGCTCTACGCTGATCGACTGGGAGGGATCATCGACCCCACCGGCCAAGGCATCGCTGACGCCCGGGCGGGCCGGATCGTC
>JANLPK010000144.1:0-29128 GCA_031367205.1 Alphaproteobacteria bacterium | reverse complement strand
TTCATCTATGTCCCGCCCTTCGTGCCGCACCAGGAGATCAATGCGTCAAGCGAAGAGACCCTTGAGTGTGTTCTGGTGCGCAGTGACAGCGACGCGGTGGTGGTCAATCTGGACATCGAGCCTGTTGAGAAGCCGGAGGGGATCGCCTGGATCGATCCGACGCACAAGACATGAGTCTTGTCTATTTCGGCAACAAGCCCAAGCGCCCGCCCAGCATCCTGTCGACCATCCGCCTTGGCAGGTTGGCTATCAGAAATGTCTGAAAGGGGTCTGGGGCCACTGAATATCTGACCTTGGGTTTCGAGGTCGTCAGGGCATGAGCCACAGCTTCGCCCAACACCTCAGGGGCCAGACCCTTGGCGCCTTGGTCGCTCATATAGCCATGCATCATTTTCAGGGCCGGATAGAATGGGGTGGCCCGATAGGCTTCCAAGGTCTCCGCAGGTGCCTTGCCCCAAATCTCGGTGGCGACGGATCCAGGCGCGACAATGATCACATCGACCCCGACCACCAACAGTTCGCGACGCAAGGCCTCTGACATTCCCTCAATGGCGAACTTGGTGGCGTTATAGGGAGCCAGGAAGGGGACGCCGTTTTTGCCGCCCACCGAACTTATATTGACGATCCGACCTGGCTTGCCTGCGCGTTCATCGCCCGCGAACAGCAGGGGCGCGAAGGCTTGGGTGGCGATCACCACGCCGGTTATGTTGACGTCGATTTGGTGGCGTATCTCGGAGATCGGCATGTTCAGCAATGGCCCGGCCGCTGAGACGCCGGCATTGTTTACGAGCCCGGCTAAGGTTTCGCCGGCCAGCACCCTCGAAACCTGGCCTGCCGCCGCATGGACATCGGCCTCATCGGTCACATCGAAGGTCAGGGGCACGAAGTTGCCCCCAAACTCCTGAGTTAATTTCTCGGCGTCCGCCTGCTTACGGACACTCCCAAAGACGCGAAATCCCTGGCCGATGAGCACCTTGGTGACACCCCAACCAATCCCAGTGGAGACGCCGGTGACAACAACGCTCTTCATGATCGCAACCCCAACTGATCAATGTGTTTGACCTGCGAGGCCTCCAGAGGACCCGCCTGTTCCGCTACAAGGGCCTGGTTCAGTTCTTCTCTATTTTTTACACCCAAGACAACGGTAGCGACCCCATCCATCCCAAGGGCGTAGCGATGGGCAATAATCGCCGGATCCTCGCCCCAAGCCGCACAGAGCGCGCGGAACGGTGCGGCGCGCTCATAGTCCTTGGTCTCGGGGTGGTTGGGCGAAGTGCTGCGGTCCAAGGCTCGAGTCAGGGCACCGGCCTGGACGGCTCGGATGCCCATGATGCCGACATCTTGCGACTGCGCCTTGGCCAGTATGGTTCGCGGCTGAGGCGGCTCAGCATATTGGCGAATGCCTCCGGGAGAATCCATCAGATTGCAGATCACCTGAACAACATCGGGCCGAATGTGATGGTCAAGGGCAGCCAGGATGCTTACCGGCACACCAATGCCGGTAATGCCCCAGGCTCCGATCCGACCTTGGGCTTTCAGGCGCTCAAAGGTCGGAACGACCTCTTCGACGTAGGTCGACCAGCGGGTGGAGAAACGGTCGCGGCGCTCGTCACCCCGAGCGTAGGCATAATCATCAGCTGCCAAACTCGAGTGGAGGAAGAAAGCATCGATCCGCGAGAGGCGCATCGTGGCCAAGCTGGCCGCCAACGATGCTTCCAAGATTTCGGCGGCTCGACCTGGACCGGGCGAGCCCAGCTGACATTTGGAGGTGGTCTTCACGTGGTTGGGCAGCGCGCCCTGAAATGTTTCCCCAATGATCGCCTCGCAATTCAAATACATTGGTGCTGTGTCAATCAGGTCGATTCCCTGGTCGATAGCCGACGTCAGCGTGGCCGATGCCTCGTCGCGGCTGGTTTCCCCCCAGCCCTGACCGATGCCGCCGCCGCCAAGTGTCAACCGGCTCACAATCCCCAGACCCGCAAGCGTTGCCGTGCGCACGTTAAGACTCTCCTGAGATTCGTTCACTGGCCGGAATCCCGGCTCCTTGGGCTATCTTTTAGGGTGACAATGTCCCGTTGGCGATCTCAGTTGAAATTCGATATCAGGAACGGCCAAACCCAGCCTCGACCTCATGGGAGAACACCATGCCCTTCGTTCAAGCCAATGACGTTCGTCTCTATTTTGAGCGCGCCGGTGTTGGGCAACGCCTGTTGTTCATATCCGGCACCGGTGCTGATCTTCGAAACAAGCCCAGCATGCTGGATGGGCCCTTGGCTAAGGCCTTCGAGGTTCTGGTCTATGATCAGCGCGGCCTTGGGCGCTCGGACAAGCCTGACCACCGCTATACCATGGCCGACTATGCCGACGACGCCGCTGCATTGATGGCGTCCCAGGGTTGGGATGACGCCCTTGTGGTGGGGGCATCGTTTGGAGGCATGGTCGCCCAAGAGCTGGTCTTACGACACCCCAATCGGGTTCGGCGTTTGGTGTTGGCCTGCACCTCGCCAGGGGGTGCGGGTGGAGCCTCGTTTCCCTTTCATGAGATCGGCCATCTCCAGGGGGAGGCTCGGGCGCGACACCTGATTCCGATATCTGATACTCGACTGGATCAGACTTGGGCCCAGGACAACCCAGGCCCCTATGCGGAAATGCTGACTGCGGGATCGGCGGCTCCCTTTGCGGGTGAGTTAGATCATGCGCTGGGTGCCGGGCGACAGTTGGAGGCCCGGGCTGGACATGATGTTTGGGATCGCCTGACCAACATCGGTGTTCCCGTTCTAATTGCGGCCGGCAAATATGATGGGATTGCAAAGCCGGAAACCCAGCTCGGATTAGCTATGAAGATTAGGGGCTCAACTCTGCGATTCTTTGAGGGGGGGCACATGTTCATGATCCAAGATCGCGCCGCATTCCCGGCGATGATCGAGTTCTTGAACACCTAAGCCTTGAGCAGGGCAGAAACGGCCGCCGCAACGTCACCAATGTCATAGGGTTTGCGGATAATCGGGGCATCAAATCCCCAAGGCGCGCCGCCATTTTCGCCGTAGCCGGTCGCGAATAAGAATGGAATCCCACGCGCGGTCAGGGCATCAGCTACAGGGGTGACAGCGCGACCGTTGAGGTTTGCATCCAGGACGGCCACGTCAATGGACTGGTCCAGCAGGGCAAGAGCTTCATCCAACTCATAGGCAGGCCCGACGACAATTGCCCCAACCTCGACTAGACCTGTCTCCAACTCCATTGCGAGCAACACGGCATCTTCGACGACCAAGACCCGCGCCCCAACCAAGCGGGAAAGATCAGCCTCCACTGGTCTTTTATCAGGGATCGGACGCGCAGCTTTGCCACCTTGCGGCAAAGGTCGCTCGACGACCACGAGCGGGGATGCCTGCAGTCGGACCCGGACGCCGGCGGCTCGAAATGCGACATCGACCTTGCCATTAACCTCTCGACCCGTGACCTGACGCAGGAGCGTCGATCCAAATCCGAGGCGTGGATCGGGGCTGACCGGTGGCCCGCCACTCTCAATCCAGGTCATCGAGAAGCCACCGTCAGCATCTTCGGACCAAGCCAGATGCACCTGACCAACATCGGTCGACAGGGCTCCAAACTTTAAGGCATTGATTGCCAATTCGTGGAGCGCCAGGGCAATTGCATTTGCCGCACGCGGGGTCAGGAAGAGGTCAGGACCGGTCCAATGGGCTTGGCCCGGCGCTATGCCTCCAAGTTCCGCTTCGGCCAACTGGCTGATTGCTGCCCCACGCCAACGCGCGGCCGTCAGGAGTTCATTGGCGGAGGCCATGGCCTTCAGACGCCCGGAAAAGTGCGCCAGAAAGCTCTCGATGTTGGGTGTGCGTTTTGCGGTCTGTTGCGCCAAGACTTGAACCGCAGATAGGACGTTCTTTACCCGATGATCCAACTCAGCCATCAAGGTGGCGCGCTGATCTTCTGCCGCCTTTCGCAAAGAAATATCACGAACCAAGCCACAGATCGTTCGCGGGGTGCCTTGATCGTCGCGCTCCAGACTTCCGGTGGCCCTGATCCAGATTGTTCGACCGTCGTCTGGCCTAATGACCCGGTAGTCCAGATCGCAATGTCCACCTGAATTCACTGCGGTCTCAATCGCGGCCCGCACGTCGGCGCGATCATCAGGATGCACAGCGTCATAGAAAACGTCGGTGTCTATGGTGGAATATTGCCCCGCCGATATGCCGGTAATCCGCGCCATACGCGGGCTTACTATCAGCAGACTACGGGTCAGATCCCACGCGAATTCGCCCAGCTTCGCAGCCTCAAGCGCAAGCTCCAGTCGCGGCGCATCGAGAACCGGCGATGGAAGACTCTCTGTCATACCCAACCATAGTCGCGCTTGCCGAAAGGCGCGATAGGAACCGTTTGGCCTCGAAGCGATTTTCCCCTTTGGAAGCGACCCTGTCTTTTCCCTGACCCGCAGACGAGGTAAAGGTCAGGATCGCGCAACGGATCGGAGAACACCATGCCCACCAAACGCCCAAGCCCGATTGCAGCTGAGTCTGCTGAGGATGTCGTCACCCACGCTGAGCGCAGCTTTGCCGAAGCCGCGAAGCGATTTGAGAAAGTCGTTGCCGAGGGTCTCGAACAACTTCGCGCTCAGTCACGCACCTATGTCGACTCTACGGCGGAACATCTTGACGAAGCCCAGCAATATGTTGCGGATCGAGTTCGGGAACGCCCGCTGATGGCCGCAGGCACCGCACTAGGGGTGGGTCTCTTGCTGGGACTGCTGCTTGCCGGCGGCCGCAGCCGTTGATTTTGCGGCGCGCGCTCCTTTTGGTCTGCGGGATCGCTGCTTTGGCGGCATCGGCGGCAATGGCCGTCTTTGCCCTCGGATTTGCTCTCTATGCTGTGTTGTTGCCGGCTTGGGGCCCGGCTTTTGCAGCGGGTGGCGTGGCGGGTGTCTGTGTCTTACTGGCCTTGCTTGGGGGGCTGGCGGCCATTATCGCGGCTCGGCCCCGATCGGTCGTCAAAACGATCGCGCCCGAAGGGTTCGCCGCGCGAGCGCTGGGGCTGGCGCGAGAAAACCCGATCCTCGCCGCCGTCGCTGTGGGTGTTGTTGGGGTCATCGCGGCGCGAAACCCTAAGATTACGGCAGCACTGGTCGGCGCATTCCTAGCCGGAAGGCCGCCGACTCAGCGCTAGAGTCTTATGAAAAGGTGCGGAGGCAGCGGACCAGTGGGGCGACCGGTCATGGCTTCGGGGGCTTTGCCGCCTCCGCAAATCAAAAACGCTTGGTAGCCGGCGCGGTTCCCCGCCCTTCGCATTATTGTTGTTCGTCAGAGACAATTTCGACGGCAGGCATGGCGTCGAATTCCGCGCGCGTCAACGGCGTTATGAACCCCTCGGGTTTCGACTCGACGCCCGCAAATGCTAAGCTATGAGGGCTGCCGGATTTCTTGCCCTTCGGTCGAACAAGCAGCTGAGCTGGTTGGCCGTCGGGGCGACGCACGACCTGCTCCACAACTCCCAACAGGACACCGTCAGCACCGAACACAGCCCGACCTTCAATTACGTCGGGCTTGCTCTGCGCCCAAGCGACGGCAACAGAGGTCGAGAGGGCCAAGGTCATGAGCAGGGTTCGGAACGCGGTCATTTGGTGCATATGGGGAAGACCCTCGACTTTTGCCATAACGCGGAACGTCAAGCTGCGCGTCGCGCGCTTTGAGGGTGGAAAAAGAGCGCCTGGCCAATGGCGGCCTTCACCGTCTCGGGATGGAACGGTTTGGTGATCAGAAACGTCGGTTCGGGGCGTTCACCGGTCAGTAGACGTTCGGGAAAAGCGGTGATGAAGATCACCGGCACATCCAAGGAAGCAAGAATATCTCTTACCGCGTCGACGCCGGACGAACCGTCCGCCAATTGGATGTCGGCTAGGACCAATCCGGGTCTTTTGTGATGGGTGATCCGTAGAGCCTCGTCGTGGGTGGTGGCGATATCGATGACGGAATGGCCGAGCTCACTGACGAGAGCTGCGATGTCGGCAGCAATGACGGGCTCGTCCTCGATAATTAGAACATCCGTGGCTAGCTCGGCCTCAATCTCGCTTTGGGCTGTGCGGACGAGGCGTTGCACGTCTGAGAACGTAACGCCGAGAATTTGGGCGGTTTCAGAAGGGGAGAAACCCTCCATCGCGGTCAGCAGGAATGCCTGGCGGGACGAGGGTGTAATCTTTAGAATGCGACGCTGAGGCGCTTGGTCTTCGGACCCGGTGTCATTCGAACCGGTGTCAATGGCGGCTCCTGATGACCGCCAGGAATTGTGAAAGGCGCGGTAAAGACCCACCCGCATGGATCGCTTACTGTTCGGCGTTCCGGTAGCTAGTTCTTGTAGAGTCAGGCGCACTTGCAAGTCACCGCGCGTTTGGTCCCCACACAGGGCCCGAGCGTAGCGTCGCAGGTAGGGTAGGTGTGGTGCCAAGCCGGCAAGTAGACTCAAGGCCAAATTACTCCCTGGTGTTCGATGGTCCAAGCGGTGTCGCTCAAGGCGACTTGGCCCAATCGTCCCGCACTTCGAACGTTGTGGCGGGCGATTGGTTCCCAGGCGGCAAGAAAAATACCAGCCTGCGAATATCAAGGGAACCGATTGCTGTTAGGGGCGTTGAAAACGTCTGACTGCGTCAAGTTGATAAGACCTTCGGCAGTGGGGATGCTTGGCGGATGATGGAACAGCGCCGCAAATCGGACATTGAAATGACGGATGATCAGTCCGAGGAAGTTCGACTGCGTCAGCAAGTGATCGGCGTGCGTTTGCGACAGCTCTTCGATGACGTCGTAAACGAGCCCGTGCCCGATGAGTTCTACGAGATTCTCCGCCGGGCGGACCAGCGCGCCGCAGGAGATCAATGATGTCGGGGGGTGCGCCGGTGGTGGACCGACCCGAAGATTTGGCCTTTCGACGTGACCTCGTGGCTTTGATTCCGCACCTGCGCGCTTTCGCACGCACCCTGACTGGTGATCCAAGCTCGGCGGACGATTTGGCCCAGGATGCGATGCTGAAAGCCTGGGGAAGCCGCGCATCTTTTCAGATGGGAACCCACATGAAAGCTTGGACTTTCATGATCTTGCGCAACCAATTCTACTCGGATCGTCGACGATCATGGCGCCAAGTCCAGCTGGATCAAGACGCGGCTGAACGCACGCTTGTGGCGATCGATGACCCGCAGAGTTTGCTATCGCTGGATGAACTTCGTTTGGCCTTAGTGACCTTACCGGCCGAGCAGCGGGAGGCGCTGATCTTGGTGGGTGCGGGGGGGTTCGCCTACGAGGAGGTGGCTGCGATCTGTGATTGCGCTATCGGGACCGTCAAGAGTCGGGTGAGTCGAGCGCGCCGGGCGCTTCAGGCAATCCTGGACGCCGGGGCCTTTGCGCGCGATGGTCGGCCCGCCGGCGAGGCCATGGCGGCAATTCTAAAAGATGCCGAACGGTTGGCGACCGTCCGGTGATGGACGATTTTGACGATGCTCAATACCGCCTGGGGTTCGCTCACCACTATTCGTGTCCGATTGGTGGGCGCGTTGGCGGCTGCATTGTTGCCGGTCTTGATACTGGGTGGGGTTCAATCCACCCTGGCGGTGCGCCGGGAAGCTGAAGCGCGTCGGGAGAGCTTGGCGGCCGCAGCTGAGCGTTCCGCTTCCACCGCCCGAGCGCGGATGGAGGCTGCAGACATCCTCTTGCAAACCCTGGCACCGGGATCGGTGGGCGCGCAATGTGTCCAGCGCCTGGCGCAGGTTGTGGGCAGGATTCCCGGCTACTCCAATTTGATCCGATTTGACAGCATCGGTCGTGTGGCCTGCGCGGCTGGGGATGTGCCGCAGGATCCAATGCGTGGCCGCCGGGTTTGGTTCGAGGCCCTGGAGCGCGGTGATCGGCTGGTAATCACCCGAGATCCCGGGGCCGTCTATTCCAGAGAACCGGCAGTACTGGCGGCGGTGCGAGCGGCCAAGCCCGACAACGCCTTTGATGGTGCTTTGGTGGCGGTGATATCCCTTCGCAGCCTGGCACCCAGCTTGAACGATCGAACGTTGCCATCCGGTGCGGAGGTAGGCCTTGCGGGTTCAGACGGGCACTACCTGAATGTCACAGATCAGAAGGCCTTTGTGGACCCACCGGCGAACTGGCGGGCCGATGTGGATGAAAAGCGATCCATAGTCTGGTACGCGACCGATCATCGGCGCGAGCGCAGAGTCTATTCTGCCGCGCCGCTAGTCGGGAGAGACCTCTACGTCATTCTTTCTGCCCGAGCCGATGGGCTCTTCTCGTGGACACAGCTCAACCCGTTGACGGGCTTGGTCTATCCCATCCTAACATTTGGCTTGGCCTTGGTTGCTGTGATGCTTGCCACCGAGCGTGTGGTGGTTCGCTGGATCGCTTATCTCCAACGGATCGCTGCGCTCTATGGCCGTGGCCGCTACTCCGTCCGCGCGATCAAGGCTGGGAAATCGCCCCCAGAAATTCGCGACCTAGCCGAGACTTTGGAGGAAATGGCCGATGCCATCGTGGCCCGTGACGGGGACCTGCGGGAGAGTCTTGCCCAAAAAGATGCGCTCATGCGGGAGATCCATCATCGGGTAAAAAACAATCTGCAAGTAATTTCTTCCCTGCTCAATATGCAGCAAAGGGCACTGTCCGACCCCGCAGCCCGCACGGCGATGTCGGATACTCGCCAGCGCATCACCGCCTTAGCGCTGATCTACCGGACCCTATATCAGGGGCCGGATATCAAGTATGTGGACCTTCGAGCATTTCTTGAGGAGCTCGTCGGCCAGCTTGTTGCGCCGGAGGGCCCGCGGGGCGGCGACATAGAGACGGAAATCCGCGCCGATCCTCTGACGATTGATCCAGATCTCCTGGCTCCGTTGGCCCTGTTTGCTGTTGAGGCGATCACAAATGCCCAGAAGCATGCCTTCGCGGGTCGGGGCGGATACCTGAAGATCAGTCTCTCAGTGCAGCCAACGGCGGCGATCTTGGCGTTCTGCGACGATGGATCAGCACCGACCTCGTCCAGCGAGTCATCGGGAGTTGGACGAACCTTGATGAACGCCTTTGCACGTCAGCTGCGCGGATATTGCGAGCTGATCCAAAACCCCACAGAAGGCATGACGGCACGCCTAGTCTTTCCGACAAGCACTGCTGCGGACCCGATCATGGCGCCCGACCCTGATCAGGCTGCCGCATCTGAGCGGGCCTAAGCCGCGACCTCGTGAGCCGGATCTCTCTCAAAAATGTCACTGCCGCTCGTGGTCGGTCGGAACACCTCTTCCAATTCGGAATTGGTTTCACTCTGACCCAGCACCAACACCCCTATAGGGCTCAAGGCGCGGGTTAGATTCGTCAGCAGCGTTATCCGAGCCGCCGCCGTCATTGACGAAAGGACATAGCGACAAAAGATGACATCAAATCTCCCGGTGGCAGGCATATCCGTAATCAGATTGATACGACGCCAACGCACCATTTGGCGTATTCTGGGCGACAGCTGCCAGTTTTCGTCGGCCTTTTCGAAGTGCCGCACCAAGCGTCGAATGGGCAAGCCCCGCTGAATCTCAAACTGGGTGTAGAGCCCACTTTGCGCCTTCTCTAAGGCGCGGTCGGAGAGATCCGAACCGAATAGCTCGACCCGTGTCCCGGGTGGCAAGTCGCCCTGAACCTCGTCGATCACCATCGCCAGGGAATAGACCTCCTGGCCGCCTCCGCAGGCTGCGCTCCAAACCCTGATGGGTTCGCCGTTTCGCTGGCGCGCCATGTCGGGAAGGATATCCGTGGCGAAGAGTGTGAAGGGTGTCCGATCCCGAAAGAACGAGGTTTCACCGGTGGCTATCGCCTCAACCAACGACCAAATGAGGCGCTCGTCTTGGCCTTGGCGGATCGCGCCGATCATCTCTTCGGTGGAATTGAACCCATCGCGGCGCGCGACTGGACCAAGGCGGCTATCGATGAAATATGTTTTGCGAGGATCGACCTCCAATCCGGCATGTGAGGCACAGAGTTGGGTGACCAAGCCATAGTCTTCGGGTCTCATGGCAATGACCCCAGGCGTGCCGAACTAGACAAGTCCCACCTCCGCGAACTTTGAGGCGATGATGTCGCCGTCGAAGGGTTTCATGATGTATTCCTGGGCTCCGGCCTGCAGGGCTTCGCGGATTCGCTCGACCTCGTTCTCCACTGTGCAGAATACGACCGTCGGGCCGCTGCCACCGGGCTCTTGACGCAGGCGCCGCAGGAATTCGATGCCGTTCATCACCGGCATGTTCCAATCCAAGAGAATTGCGTCAGGCATAGCCGCGCGACACCAGGCGAGCGCTTCCATTCCGTCGGACGCCTCGGCGATCTCAAAGCCGATATCCTCCAGAATGCGGCGAGCCACCTTGCGGATAACTCGACTGTCATCAACCAAAAGGCAGGTTTTCAAACGATCTCCTCCAGGGAGATTGTTTTGCGCGACTTTGGTTAAGGAGGAGTTTGGACCCTAAAGGGGAATATGGGCGGCGAAGCTTACCTTCTCTTCGCCGACCTCTGCCGTTACACTTCCGTTCGCGTCTTGTAGCAGCAGATGGACATAATAGGCCTGGACCCAATGGCCGTGGAGACCCTCTTTCATAGCCTCACCTTGCAGGCCCGCGAGGACCTCTGGCCGCAAACGGGCGCTTGTTCCGGTAGCCTCGACGATGACTTTCGTGACTTGGTCGGTGTCGATGATTCGAATTCCGACTGTTCCACCCCGAGGCAGGGCGGCTCCCGCCAGTTGAGCGAGATTGAGCACAGTTCGCGCGGCGGCTTTATTGAGTGTTGGCGCGGCGACATGCCAATCGAGATCCGCGCGCATGTGCGCGAAAATCCCTTGAGCCAGCTTATCAAGTTCTCTCGGGTCAAAGGTTTGCGCCGAAGCCGATGCGCCAAATGCAATGCGCGTAAAGGCTAGGAGATCGGCGAGTTTGCGTCCCGAGTCAGTGATAAGCGACATGGCATCATCGCGCATATCCTGGGCCGTCGGGTCCTCCAGCAGGTCAAGACCGGACACTATGGCGCTGGCCGGACTGATGAAGTCATGACACATCCGGGCGGCCAGATAGGCCGCGACTTCAGCGGTCTTTGGTAGGGCGGCGGCCTGATCGAGGCCCAAGTCCTCGTGTGTCGGTGCAGCTTGGCTCATGATTTCCCAAACTTGGCCTGATTTGGCGCTTTGGCAAACTGATCTAGGCGGCTAGTTAGCGGCATGATCTGTGACCGCTTACCTCTCGCCCACCTGCCAAGTCCTGCATCCGACAATAGGTTGGCGTCGTGAGCCCCGATGTCGGGCCGATCCTGGCCGACATCTGCGAAGAGGCGGCCCGGCTAATCCTTCCCTTGTGGAAGTCCGGTCTTCAAGTCGATACCAAAGCTGACGAGAGCCCGGTCACGGAGGCTGATCGTCAAGCTGAGACCCTGATCTTGGCGCGGCTGGCCGAGAGGTTTCCGGGGGTCCACGTCATTTCAGAAGAAGATGCCAGCGAGTTCGGCACCCCCGACGCCATTGGGCGGCAATTTTTCTTGGTAGATCCGGTCGATGGCACCAAAGCCTTCGTCCGAGGTGATCCCAATTTCACCGTGAATATCGCGCTGATTGAAGATGGTCAGCCGGTGGCAGGCGCAGTTAATGCCCCGGCGACGGACGAGACCTGGTTCACGCAAGATCACCAAGCCATGAAGCGCTGCGCGGGTGGCGCCCATTGCCCTGTCCGAACGCGCAAGTGGCCTACGGGGCAGGCAATCGCCCTGGTCAGTCACACCATGAAACCGGAAACTGTTCAAAGCCTTGCCGACAAGTACGGGTTCGACGAACCCCTACCTATGGACTCCTCAATCAAGTTTTGCCGCCTTGCTGAGGGTGCCGCTGACATCTATCCCCGTCACGGCCCGACCATGGAATGGGATATTGCTGCGGGCCATGCGGTCTTGGTTGCGGCCGGCGGAAAGGTGGAGGCTGAAGACGGCACATCCTTCGTTTACGGTAAGGCCGACAAGGGTTTTCGCAATGGTTGGTTCGTGGCTCGCGGAGGTTAGGCCCGTTCCGAAGACCGGTTCCCACCTGTCGGATGATGCACTAGCGCGCGAGGCTGTGGAAGACGAGGTATCCGGAAATGCCTGCCAAAAACGCAGTGATCGCAACCCAAATATAGGGCTGTAGGACCGTCATAGCCGTGACTCGAGACATTGGGTTGCGCCTCCGCTAGGGCAGAACCGGACCCTAGCCAATTGGTTCCACGATTCGCCGTGAATTCCAGGGCCTTTGCGACGTCTGCCCTTCGGTTCAGTATGAGGCTCAGCAAGGAGTACACAGATGACCCATGACGCCGTGACCTATGAGACCCGAGGGGCGGTGGCGATCCTGACCCTGAACCGCCCCGACAAACTCAACGCCATCAGTGTTGAGTTACGAGCGGGCGTCTATGCCGGTTTAGAGCGGGCGCGGGCTGATGATGCTGTTCGGGCGCTGGTCCTGACCGGTGCCGGGCGCGGGTTTTGTTCCGGCGCCGATCTGACGGGGACCCCGCCTGAGGTCGCGCGTGATCAGAATAGCCTGCTCGATGAAATGGGCTGGGTCGGCAAATGGGCGACGAGCTTTCATGATTTTGACAAACCGTTGATCGGAGCCGTTAACGGCGTCTGCGCGGGGGCTGGGATGAGTGCTGCTCTGGCCTGTGATGTTCGAATCGGTTTGCCGAGCGCACGCTTCAAGACCACTTTTGTAGAACGAAACCTGTCGCCCGACTCGGGGATGAGTTGGTTCCTGCCCCGAATTGTCGGCTATGCGGTGGCCGCAGACCTCGTGCTCACCAGTCGAATGGTCGAGGCTCAAGAGGCCCAGAAACTTGGATTGCTCAACAGGCTTGTGGAAACTGACTTGGTGGATGCTGCTGTGGCCTATGCAGACGAGATGACCCGGTGGCCACCCCTGGCGGTGCGGATGGCCAAGACCGTGCTGCAGAATAACCAAGATGCCGACCTCCATGCCGCGCTAAAATATGAGTCCGTGGGTCTGGGGATCGCCCGGCGAGCCGTCAACGACTCGAAGGAGTCGATCGCCTCGTTCCGCGAGAAGCGCTCTGGCATCTACACAGGGACCTGATTTAGCGTCATAAGGCCCGCGAACCTTCTAGGAGACCCAAGACCATGGCTCTGGACACTGGCGCGGCGCAGAAGACCTTTGATTGGGAAGATCCGCTGGATCTGGCCTCCCGGCTCTCCGAGGATGAGCGAATGGTCTGGGATGCCGCACGCAGCTATGCGCGGGACAAGCTGTTGCCCCGGGTGGTGTCTGCCTATGCCGAGGAACGCTTTGATCGCGAGATCATGACCGAGATGGGCGCGCTTGGCTTTCTCGGCCCCACATTGCCCGAGGAGTATGGCTGTGCAGGGGTCAACCACGTGGCCTATGGCTTGATGGCGCGGGAGATTGAGGCGGTCGATAGCGGCTATCGTTCGGCCATGAGCGTCCAATCCTCACTCGTGATGTATCCGATTTTCGCTTTCGGTTCTGACGACCAGAAAAAGCGGTATCTGCCCGGCATGGCCAAAGGCGAAATCATCGGCTGCTTCGGCCTTACGGAGTCTGATGGCGGTTCCGACCCGGCTTCGATGCGGACCGTCGCGCGTAGGGCTCCAGGCGGCTACACGATTTCCGGCGCAAAGATGTGGATCACCAACGCCCCGATTAGCGACGTGGCCCTGGTTTGGGCCAAACTCGATGGGGTTATTCGGGGATTTCTGGTGGACCGCGGGTCCAAGGGCTTTGAAACTCCGAAGATCCAGAACAAGCTGTCGCTTCGTGCCTCGATTACCGGCGAGATCGCCCTTGATGATGTCTTCGTTTCCGACGATCAGATGTTGCCCAATGTTTCAGGACTGCGCGGGCCATTCTCCTGCCTGAACAAAGCCCGTTACGGCATTGCCTGGGGCGCTATGGGTGCAGCGGACTTCTGCCTGCATGCCAGTCGTGACTATACCAAGACCCGTAGCGTGTTCGGCAAACCCTTGGCAGCACGTCAGTTGATCCAGAAGAAACTTGCCGACATGCAGACCGAGATCGCCTTGGGCTTTGAGGGGGCTTTGGCCCTGGGGCGCCTGATCGACCAAGGCGCTTGGGTCCCGGAAGCCATCAGCCTGATGAAGCGCAATAACTGCGGCAAGGCCCTGGCTATCGCTCGGGAAGCTCGCGACATCCACGGCGGCAACGGCATTAGCGGCGATTATCACGTCATGCGTCACGCGGCGAACCTGGAAACCGTCAATACTTATGAAGGGGCCCATGACGTTCATGCCTTGATCCTGGGGCGGGCCATCACCGGCGAGAACGCGTTCTAAGCGCTGGGCCTTCCGTTGGTCGGCCTCGCAATGCTAGACCCTGACGATGTGTCGGGGAGGACAGCATGGTCGAAGCAGTAGTCGAAGAAAGTAAGAAACCAGCGTCTCTTCGCACTGTCGTAGCGGCGTCGGCGGCGGGGACCACATTCGAGTGGTACGACTTCTTCGTTTTCGGCAGCCTGACCACGGTCATCTCCAAAACCTTCTTCTCGGGGTTAACCGATACAGCAGGTTACATCGCCGCCTTGGCGCTGTTCGGCGCAGGGTTTGCTTTTCGGCCTATCGGCGCGTTGGTGTTCGGTCGCATCGGCGACCGGGCAGGGCGCAAGGGCGCATTCCTCGTTACTGTGATTTTGATGGGCGGGGCGACCTTTGCCATAGGCCTATTGCCGACCTACGGGCAGGCCGGGATCATTGCTCCAGCGCTGTTGGTTTTGATGCGCATCTTGCAGGGTTTTGCGCTCGGCGGTGAGTATGGCGGCGCGGCGATCTATGTGGCCGAACACGCACCCCCAGGTGCCAGAGGGCGGTCCACCAGTTGGGTCCAGACATCGGCTGCGTTCGGGCTATTTGCGGCTTTGCTGGTGATCCTGGTCACGCGCTTGATAACCGGCAAGTATTTCGGGCCGGCGGCCTTTGATGCCTGGGGTTGGCGGATACCGTTCCTGTTCTCCGCAGGCCTGCTTGCCGTGTCGATCTTCATGCGGTTGAAGCTCTCCGAGAGCCCGGCTTTTGCCAAGATGAAAGCGGAAGGTGAGGTGTCTGAGGCCCCCTATGCCGAGGCTTTCGGTGAGTGGAAGAACCTCAAGATCGTGCTGATCGCGCTGTTTGCGATGATGTCGGCCCAGGGCGGGGTCTGGTACACGGCATTCTTCTACACCCAGACCTTCCTAGACAAATTTCTGAAGGTCGATCCCGCCACCATCAATCTGCTGATGATGGGGGCCACAGCGGTGAGCGCAGTGTTCTACGTCGTGTTCGGGACGCTCTCGGACCGAATCGGGCGCAAACCTGTGATGCTGTTCGGCATGACCTTGATGTTGGCGGCCTATTTCCCAGGCTTTCACATGCTCACTCAAACGGCCAACCCAGCCTTGGCTGAGGCGCAGGCCCGAACACCAGTTGTTGTTGTGGCTGACCCCGCAGAGTGCTCGCTGCAATTTGATCCTGTAGGCAAGGCGGCTTTCGCGTCCTCCTGCGACATTGCCAAGAGCGTGCTCGCCAATGCGGGCGTTTCCTATGACAATCAGGCTGGGCCAGTGGGGTCAAAAGCGCAGGTCAAGGTCGGCGGCGTCATTGTCGTTTCTGAGTCTGCTAAAGGTCTCCCGAAGGCGCAAGCCAAAGTGCTGAGAGCCAAGATCGAGGGTGGAATCAAGGGTGCGCTGTCCACTGCGGGTTACCCGGCGAAGGCCGATCCGGCGCGGATGAACCTGCCTGGGTTGGCAGGCGTTCTGTTCGTCTTTGTGATTGCGGCGACCGCTCTGTTCGGTCCCATTGCCGCGTGCTTGGTTGAACTGTTCCCGACCCGCATTCGCTACACCGCCATGTCGCTGCCCTATCATATCGGAACAGGATGGATCGGTGGTTTTGTGCCGTTCACGGCCTTCGCCATCGTAGCCGCCGTGGGAAACATCTATTCGGGCCTTTGGTACCCCTTCGCCTTCACAGCGATCTCGGTGGTGACCTGTCTGTTGTTTTTGCCGGAAACCAAGGATCGATCATTGGAATCCTAAAGCCCGTTCCCAATTAGCGGAGCATGCTCTGGGCTCGGCTAAGCTTCCTGCGCGACCGGCAGGATCTCAACGACGATGCCATGAGCTGCCAGAGTCTTGATCCAAGACGGGTCTGGGCGCCCGATCCGGACAATGCGCTTGGCCTGTCCTAACAGTGCGGCGAGTTGTTCGCGGCTCGCGTCAACCTGTTCCAAGCGCACAGCATCCCGACGCGCCATGGAGGCAATGGCAGGGTTGGTGTCCGGATCGATCACAAGCACGTCTGCGGAGGCCAGAGCCCGGCTGGCGCGGAGGGAGAGCAGATCGACTGAGCTTTGATCGGCGACGAATTGAACCGTTCCAAGGGCCTCCGCGCCATGTGCCAGGGCCTGCTCAAAGAGCGTTGCAGCCTGCGCCATGTCGCCGGCCAAGGCGACTTGGGCGGCAGGGCCGCTCAGGGCTGTGCGCAAGAATGCTCTGCGTTGTGCAAGATCGGGAATCCTAGATCGAACCTGATCCTGGTACTGCCGAAACAGGGCCGCCACGCGACCAGCACCTTCCGGGATCTGCTGTTCAATATCATTGCGCAGCATGGCGGCAAGCAGGGGCGAGGCCCCGCCTGTGCCGATCGCTGCCACCACTTCGCCCCGATCAATCACCGCCGGC
Source organism: Alphaproteobacteria bacterium (assembly GCA_031367205.1). GTDB lineage: Bacteria > Pseudomonadota > Alphaproteobacteria > Caulobacterales > Caulobacteraceae > Phenylobacterium. The sequence goes on along the minus strand of JANLPK010000144.1, from coordinate 12,378 downwards.
GTGGTGAAGTCGCAGAGTTCGGGTCTATCGGTGACGTTGATCAGGGCCCCGACAAGCCGCGCCGCCGCAACTGCCTCTTTGACAAAGGTATCATCAGCATCGGCAATGAAAACCAGAGTCGCCCCGTCATAGGTCGTCGGATCCGTAGCGACTGAGCCCTGCACCCGAACCACGGTTGCGGGCGATCCGGCGAAGAGCCGAGCTTTGGCCTCTGCCGCCTCACCGGTCCCGGCTATGACGACCGTTTTGTCGTGCAGAGGGAAGAAGGCTGGGAAGACGTCCAACTCCGTCAACCTAGCCGGCGACTGGCATGAAGGCGATCATTTTTGGGTCTTCAGATAGGCGATCACGGCGGCGCGGTCCGGCGCGGCGGGCAGGGAAGCCGGCATCCGACCCCCGGCCGCGTATTTCGCCGGTGAAGTCAGAAAGGCATCCAGAGCCGCGTCAGTCCAAGTGCCCACCTTGGCCCTTAGGGCCGGCGAGTAGTTGAAATCGGTCAAACCGGCGATCTTGCGCCCAGCAACCCCGGCCAGCCCCGGACCCATCAGTGCGCTCTTGGCTTGGTGGCACGTCTTGCACTGCAGAGCATATATCTTGGCGCCGTCTGCGGCGCGACCAATGCCGGGAAGTCCAGCTAGGGATAGGACCGCCGTCAGCGCTAAAAAGTTGCGGATCATAATGAAGCTCCGAGAGTGCGGCCTCGACTTAAGGGGTCTTGCCGTCAATTGCCACGCCTGAACGCATTTACCCGTCGGCCTAAACAACGTTAAGATCGTCAGGATTAACGAATCTCGAGAGGGTTGGCCCGTGGCGATGATGCTTGAAGTGAACGGTAAACCGGTGGCGGTAAACGCCGACCCCGACACGCCTCTGCTCTGGGTATTGCGTGACGAGGTGGGCTTGACCGGCCCGAAGTTTGGTTGCGGCATTGGGCAATGCGGGGCCTGCACCGTTTTGGCCGACGGCACGCCAATACGGTCGTGTTCCATACCGATATCAGGCCTCGCGGGAATCAAGATATCGACCATCGAGAGTCTCGGCGGTGATCACCCACTACAGAAGGCTTGGGTCAAGAACGACGTCCCGCAGTGCGGATACTGTCAGTCGGGCCAGTTGATGAGCGCCGCTGCGCTTCTGGCTTCCAAGCCCCATCCCACCGACGCCGACATTGATGCGGCCATGGACGGCAATATCTGTCGGTGCGGCACCTATCAGCGCATTCGCGCCGCCATCAAAGAAGCTGCCGGCATGCCGACAGCAACCAAGGCTTGAGGGACAGGATCATGAACGCACCCATCAATCCAAACGATCTGAAATCCGGCGCGACACGGCGTGAGCTGGTGGTCGGCGCGACCCTGGTGGGCGGTGCCCTATTGGTAGGTTGCGGACCGGGCGATATCCTCTCCATTGGTGCCAAGAAGGACTTTGGGGCCTTCGGGCCCTTCATCAAGATCGCTGCCGATGGCGCAGTCACGGTGATGTCCAAGCACATCGAGTTTGGTCAAGGCAACCATGCCGGATTGGCGGCCATCGTGGCAGAAGAGCTCGATGCCGACTGGTCCAGGGTGAAGGTCGAGCAAGCTGCGGCCAATGCCAAGGTCTATGCCAATCTCGAACAGGGCGTGCAGGGTACCGGCGGGTCTTCGGCCATTTCTAATTCCTGGATGCAACTGCGCAATTCGGGTGCCGCCGCACGCGCCATGTTTGTAGAGGCCGCTGCAGCCAAGTGGAGCGTCCCCGCAGCTGAGATCACCGTCAAGGAGGGCGTGCTCAGTCACGCCACCAGCGGCAAGTCCGCTGGGTTCGGCGACCTATTGGCGGATGCGGCCAAGATTGCGCCGCCGAAAGCCCCAACCCTGAAGGACCCAAAGACCTTCACCCTGATCGGCACCGATCGTGTTCGTCGTAAGGATTCCCAGGCTAAGAGCGACGGCACAGCGCGGTTCACCCAAGACGTGAAACTGCCCAACATGCTGGTGGCCATGGTCGCCCATGCCCCGCGTTTCGGGGCCAAGGTCGCGAGCTTCGATGCCACCGAGACCAAGAAGATCGCAGGCGTCGTAGAGGTCTATCAGATCCCCACAGGCATTGCGGTGGTGGCCGACAATACCTACGCCGCGAAAAAGGGTCGCGATGCCCTGAAAGTCACTTGGGACGAGTCCAAGGCCGAAAAGCGCGGTAGCGACAAGGTTCTGGCGGACTATACGGATTGGTCGGCCGGCAAGGGCACCCTGCCGGACAAGCTTAAATGGCAAGTGTTTGAGACCAAGGGGGATGCGACCAAGCCCGCCGAGGGCGACGTGTTCGAAGCCACCTATGACTTCCCTTTCCTTGCCCACGCCACCATGGAGCCGATGAACTGCGTCGCCGAAGTCGGCGGCGGCAAGACCAAGCTAACCTTCGGATCTCAGATCCCAACTCTGGATCAGCTCAACACCGCAAAGATTGTCGGGACGCTGCCCGGCTCCGTGGAAATTGAGACTCTGTTTGCCGGTGGGTCATTCGGCCGCCGCGCCAATTTCCAGTCTGATTATGCCAGCGAATGCGTTCAGATCGCCAAGAAGGTCGGTAAGGGCCGTCCGGTGAAACTGGTTTGGACTCGCGAAGACGACATGACAGCGGGCTATTTCCGCCCGCTGGCCCATCACCGGCTGAAAGTCGTGACGGACAAGGAGGGCTATCCGGTTTCCTGGTCCCACAAGGTGGTCACCCAGTCGCTAATGAAGGGCTCTCCCATCCCCAGCAAGGGGATCGACGGATCGACGGTCGAGGGCGCGATGGGTTCGCCCTATCTGAAGGCCACAGCCAATGTCGATGGTCAGGTCCTGATGCCGGAACTCGGCGTGCCGGTGCTTTGGTGGCGCTCGGTGGGCGCAACCCATACCGCTTTCGTCATGGAACACACCATCGATCAGCTGGCCCACAGGTCGGGAAAGGACCCCGTGGCCTATCGCCTCGCGCTCTATGAAAGGGCCGGTGCGACACGCCATGCGGCCGTGCTGAAACTGGTGGCCGAGAAGGCCGGCTGGGCCAATCCGGCTCCCGCCGGCTGGACCCGTGGTGTTGCCGTGCACGAAAGCTTCAAGTCCGTGGTCGCCCAGGTCGCCGAAGTCAAAATGGTGGATGGCGTGCCTAAGGTGGGTCGGGTGTTCGCAGCCGTCGATTGTGGTACCGCTGTCGCGCCTGATCAGATCAGAGCCCAAATGGAAGGCGGAGTTTGCTACGGCTTGTCCGCCGCCCTGTTCGGCAAGGTGACTCTGAAGGACGGCGTAGTCGAGCAGACCAATTTCGATACTTACCGCGTGCTTCGGAACTCCGAGGCACCGACCGTCGAGACCCACATCCTGCCATCCGGCAATGCCCCTTCGGGCATCGGCGAACCGGGCTTGCCGCCCATTGCACCAGCCGTGGCCAATGCAATCTTGGCCATGAACGGCAGGGCGACCAATAGCTTACCGCTCGTGAAGGCCTAGCGCGCGAGATCGCCCCTGACATCGACGTCGAAGAGGACGCCGTCGTCAGGGGCTTCCACCAGGGCCAGTCTCTCGCCCAGCCCCTGCAAGATCGACCTGGCTCCAGCGTCGCCGGTGAGGGTCAGTAGGCCTGGAATCAGGTCTCTGCTGATCAGAGCGGGGTGGCCGCGCCGACCTTGGAAGCAGGCCGCTGCCGCCGGCGCGCCACCAAGGACGGCATTCTTGAGGTCCGAAAAGACAGTAGCTGGGATTTTCGGCATATCGCCCAGCATCACAAACACCCCGGCAGAGTCAGCGGGCAATGCTGATGCGCCGACGCGAAGTGACGCGCCCATACCCTCCCGATAGTTTGCCGCGTGGACCGCTCTAAGGCGCTGGGTTTGACCGGTTCGCACCCCATGATCGCGGATCACCCGGGCGACATCGGCGGCGTCGGCACCGGTGACAACGATCACGCTGCGCACCGGCGCCGCCAGGGCCGTAGCCAGCGCCGCATCCAGCAAAACGCCGTCGTCATAGGGAGCCAAAAGCTTGCGCCCGCCGAACCGACTGCCGGTGCCAGCTGCAAGAAGGATCACTTCGAAGGCGTCTGCCTCTGTCATCCGCGCGCCTTCCTCTCTATGTTGGCTCGCATGACGCCCTACGACACCGCGACATCAAACGGAAGGCCCGCCCTGATTGATGGGTTTGGCCGTACCGTGAGCTATCTGCGGGTCTCGGTGACTGACCGATGCGATCTGCGCTGCGTCTATTGCATGGCCGAGCACATGACTTTCCTGCCCAAGGCGGAGGTCTTGACCCTGGAAGAGCTGGACCGTCTGGCTTCGGCTTTCATCACTCAGGGTGTGCGCAAGCTGCGGATCACCGGTGGTGAGCCCTTGGTGCGGAAGGGTGTCTTGGGATTGATCGAGAACCTGTCGCGGCACTTGAAGTCCGGGGCGTTGGAAGAACTGACACTGACCACCAACGGCACGCGGCTTACAGAATTCGCTTCCGACCTGGCACGGTTCGGGGTTCGGCGGATCAATGTGTCGATGGACACGCTCAAGCCCGATCTGTTTCGCAAACTCACCCGAGGCGGTGATCTGGCCAAGGTGATCGCCGGGGTGGACTCGGCGATTGCTGCTGGTCTGAAGGTCAAGATCAATGCCGTGGCTCTGAAGGACGACAATGCTGCAGAGTTGCCCGACCTGATCGCCTGGGCTCACGCCCGCGGTGCGGAAGCGACCCTGATCGAGGCCATGCCCCTGGGCGAGATTGAAGTCGATCGCACCGATCAGTTCCTCTCGCTCAAGGATGTTCGCCGCGAGCTGGAGAGCTTCTGGACCCTGAACGACAGTGACCACGTGACCGGCGGCCCTGCCCGCTATGTAACTGTGGAGGAGACCGGCGGGCGGTTGGGCTTCATTACGCCGATGAGCCACAATTTCTGTGAGGCCTGCAACCGCGTGCGGCTGACCTGCACCGGCACACTGCACACTTGCTTGGGTCGGGAAGACGCCAGCGATCTGCGGGCTGTTATGCGGGCCGGTGCCAGCGACGAAGGCTTGATCGACGCGATTCGCCTCGCCGTTGACGCCAAGCCTTTGGGCCACGACTTCCAGATCGCGCGGAATTCGGCGCCGGCGGTGGCGCGACACATGTCGACCACGGGGGGCTAGTTGTGGCGCGGGTGCTGCTGTTTGGCGCGCTGAGCGATGTCGCGGGATGGCGCGAGCGGGCGTTTGAGAGCACGTCCATCTTCCAACTCAAGTCACTGTTGACCACCCAGGACCAGCGTTTGGGTGAAGCCTTAAGCGGCCCAGGGGTTCAAGTGGCCGTCGATCAATCCATTGTGCGCGGAGACGCAACGCTGTCGGCGAGGTCCGAAGTCGCGTTCCTGCCTCCGATGAGCGGCGGATGATTCAGCTCACCGATCAGCCTTTTGATACGGGGCAACTGTTGACTGCGTTCTCGACAGGGCGTCAGGAAACCGGCGCGGTGGTAACTTTCACCGGCCTTGCGCGCGGTGAGAGCGGGCAGACCGATATTCTTGAACTGCAAGCCTATCCCGGCTTTACGGAGGCGCGGATTGCAGAACACGCCGCCGCCGCGACGGCGCGCTTCGAGCTGCACGACGTGACCATCGTTCACCGGGTCGGGCGCATCACGCCTGGCGAAGCCATCGTGTTTGTTGCCACGGCGGCCGGGCATCGGCGCGCGGCCTTTGAGGCCTGCGATTTTCTGATGGACTACTTGAAGAGTAAGGCGCCCTTCTGGAAGAAGGAGATCGGCCCGAGCGGCGAACGCTGGGTCGAGCCTAGAGCGCAAGACTATGCCGATATCGCCCGATGGGAGACACCACCGAAATGAACGCCCTTAGCTCCAATGTCTTGAGCCCAGGTGGCCGCATTGATGAGAGTCGCAAGATTACTCCGGTGCGGATCGCCGTCTTGACGGTATCGGACACCCGCGACGAGGAAAGCGATACCTCTGGCCACGTGCTGGCCGAGCGGATCACCGGTGCCGGTCACGAGCTGGCGGCCAAGGAGATCGTGCGGGACGATGTGGCTCAAATTCGCAGCCAAGTTAACGCCTGGGTGGCTTCGGGCACGGTGGACGCCATCATCACCACCGGCGGCACCGGGATCACCGGGCGCGATGTGACGCCCGAAGCCGTTGAGCCGCTGTTCGACAAGAAGATCGACGGCTTCTCGGTGATCTTCCACCTGGTCAGCTATCAGTCGGTGGGCCTATCGACCTTGCAGAGCCGGGCGACCGCGGGCTTGATCGGCGGAGTCTTCGTTTTCTGCTTGCCGGGTTCCAATGGCGCGGTGAAGGACGGCTGGGACAAGGTCATCTCGGCTCAGTTGGATAGCCGTCATGGCCCCTGCAATATGGTCGAACTGATGCCAAGACTGTTGGAAGTTTGAGCAAGCTCACCCACATCGACGAGACCGGCCGGGCCAATATGGTCGATGTGTCGGCCAAGGCCGTGACCACCCGTGAGGCGGTCGCGGAGGGGTTTGTGCGGATGTCGCCAGAAACCCTAGCGCTGGCTCTATCGGGCGATGCCAAGAAGGGTGATGTGCGGGCGACCGCCGAGATCGCCGGGATCATGGCGGCTAAGAAGACTGCTGACCTAATTCCGCTCTGCCACCCCTTGGCATTGTCGAAAGTCGAAGTGAGGGTCGAGCCCGGCAAAGCTGGTTTGGCGGTCACCGCACGGGTCAAAACCTCAGGCCAAACCGGGGTGGAGATGGAAGCCTTGACGGCGGTCAGCGTCGCCTGCCTGACGATCTATGACATGCTCAAGGCCGCCGATAAGGCCATGACCATCGAGAATGTGCGCCTGCTGACCAAGACCGGGGGCAAGTCCGGCGACTGGTCCAGGCCATGAAGTTGATGAGCGTCGAGGCGGCGCGGGCGGCCATGCTGGCCGAAGTCGCCACGCTTGGTCTTGAGACCCTACCTCTGGCCCAGGCGATGGGAAGGGTGCTTGGAGAGGACGTGGCGGCAGTTCGCGATCAGCCGCCCTTCACCAATTCGGCCATGGATGGCTGGGCTCTGCAGGCCTCGGAGCGCCCGCAGGCCCTAAAGATCGTCGGCGAGAGCGCCGCAGGACATGGGTTCGAGGGTGAGCTACAGGCTGGGCAGGCTGTGCGGATTTTCACAGGCGCGGCATTGCCCGCCGGGGCCGACACCGTGGTCATCCAGGAGGACGCCACCCGGGACGGCACGCGCTTGAGCGTTCCAGGGTCGTCGCCGGGGGACAATATCCGCAGGGCGGGCAAGGACTTTCGGGCCGGCGACGTGTTGTTGACCGCGGGAACTCGCATCGACCCATGGCGGCTGTCGCTTGCCGCATCGGCCGGACGCGCGGAGCTGGCGGTGGGGGCCAAGCCGCGTGTCGCCATTCTCTCGACCGGCGAGGAAATCGTCGAGGCTCCGGCCAGGCCTGGGCTGTTCCAGATCTATGACTCAGGGTCTCCGGCTCTGAAGGCGATGGTCGAGGACTGGGGTGGAGTGGCGACTAAGCGCTCAGGGATTCGAGACCGTCTCGACGCCGTTGTCGCGGCCATGCGCGATGCCGACTGCGATCTCATCGTCACTCTTGGCGGAGCTTCGGTAGGGGATCATGATTTGGTACGCACGGCGGCCCTGGAACTGGGTCTGCGCTATTGCGTCGAGAGCGTTGCTGTGCGGCCCGGCAAACCGACATTCTTTGGAGTCCTGGCTGATGGGCGGCGACTGTTGGGGTTGCCGGGCAATCCGGCCTCGGCCTTCGTCTGTGCTGAGCTGTTCCTGAGTCCCCTGATCGCGGCCTATTGTGGAACCATCGCTGAACCGGTGATGCATCAAGCACCGACGGCTGTCGACATTCCAGCCAACGGACTGCGGGAACACTGGATGCGCGCCAAGATTGGGTTGGATGGTCGGGTCACACCCTATGGCGATCAAGATTCCTCACTCGTCAGCGTGTTTGCTGGGGCGGATGCTCTATTGCGCCGTCGAGCCGGTGTTGCGGCGGCCTCGGCTGGGGAAAAGGTGGACATCCTGCGACTGGTTCGGGGATAGTCTCGCAACCAAGTCTGAGAGGCCTGCCTGCGATGTCCAATTCTGAACTCGACTATCCGCTGACCGGTCTGAAGGTCTTGGATTTCTCCCGAGTGTTGGCCGGCCCCTTCGCCGGGCGGATGCTGAGCGACCTGGGAGCTGATGTTGTCAAGGTCGAGCCGCCGGACGGCGACGTGACTCGGCTATGGGGCAAGGTCGTCGGCGGTGCGCCGGGCTATTTCCATCAGCAAAACGCGGGCAAGCGCAATATCTCGATCGACCTTCGGGCACCTGGCGCCCAGGCGCTGGTCTTTGATCTGGTGCGCCAGGCCGACATCCTCATTGAGAACTACCGGCCCGATGTGATGCCGCGGCTGGGCCTAGGCTATGAAGCGCTAAAGGCCGTCAATCCCCGACTGATCATGTTGTCGATCTCTGGGTTTGGGAAGGACGGTCCTGAGTCAAAACGCCCGGCCTATGCCCCGATTGTCCACGCCGAGGTCGGGTTGTTGGCGCGAACGGTGCGTCGGGCCAAGGTGGCCTACCAAGACTTGCCGCTGTCAGTGGCCGACACCAATGCCTCCCTGCACGGCCTTGTGGGCATATTGGCGGCCCTGCATTTGCGGGAGCGCACGGGCCTAGGCCAGCACGTCGACATGGCCATGGTCGACGCCACCTTGGTGACCGACGACCAAATCCACTACGAGCTGGAGGATAGCGAGGGCACGATGGGGCTGCCCAGTGATGTCTGGGAGACCGGGGCCGGCCCTATTTTGATATCCGGAGACTTCCGTTTTCTCTGGCGGTTGCTGACCACCAAGCTGGGGGTGGTTGACCCGACCACTAGCGACATGGAGCTCGAGGCCAAGATCGCCCTGCGCCGCCAAACCGTGACGAACTATCTAAGCAAACTCACGACGTGGAATCAGGTGGCTGAGGCAATGACCGCGATCAACATGGCCTGGGGCCAGGTGCGGCATGGGGCCGATCTACGCGATCAACCAACGCTACGGCATCGCGGCTCCATCGTGGAGATCGATGATCGGGAGGGTGGAACGCGCCCGATCCCGCAGTCGCCCTACCGGTTCTCCAACGCCAAGAGCGGGGTCCGGGGTCCGGCTTCGACCCGGGGCGAGCACAATGGTCAGGTCCTCGGTGAATGGCTGGATTTGCCTAAGGCGGCGGTGGCTGCCCTGACCGAGGCCGGAGTGCTCAGCGCTACGGATTAGGCCGCGCCTCGTCGAGGGTACGTAAATTGGCCTCGTGGTCAGACCGGGTCAACGTGTAGAACAACATCACGAATAGCATGGCCATCCAGAGGCTTAGGATGGTCGGCACGTAGTAGGCTCCCAGTCGCCAGGAGGTCTCTGCGGAGACTTGGCTAGGATTGGCACCGGCGGCCAGGTGGGCTTTGGAGAGAACAAAGCCGGCAGCGGTGAGGCCCAATCCGCCCACCACCTTGCGGATAAAGGCCGAAGCGGCAAAGAAGATGCCTTCTGATCGGCGTCCAGTCTTGATTTCTGCCTGTTCGACGAGATCAGCCATCATCGACCCGGACAGCACCTGGAAACAGATGATCAGGCCCACGTCGAACATGGTGGTGAAGAACACGAACCAAAATACGAAGGGATCGCCGTCGGGCGGCAGCAGGCCGAATAGCCGCAAGACGATGGGCATGGGCGATCCCAAAAAGGCGATCAGGCCAATGATGAGAGCACCCCGCTTCTTGCCGATGGTTCGGCTGACCAGCGGGGCCAAAACGAAGCCGATGACGGCGGAGACAAAGACGCCGGTGGTGATCAAGCCACTCTGCGCGGTGGTGAAGTGCCAGAAGTAGGTTTGGATATAAAAGGCCAGCGCAGCCGACAGTCCCCCAGCAATGGCCGCAAAGATTGCTGAGATGAACAGCGCAACAAAGGAGCGGTTGGACAAGGTCTCAAATATTTCTTTGAACACCGTTAGCGGTGTCAGCCGGCGCTGGGGTGGCGGGCTCTTTAGGGTGGCAATCCGCGAATGGGTGCCGAGCGCCGAGACCAGGACTGAGACTAGGATCATGCCTGAGGCGATCACCCCATAGGTCGCATAGGCCTCGCGGTTGAACCGGCCGTCTGGAATAGCCTTAGTGACGAACAGCGGGAACAGCACGGCGAACATGAAGACCGACATGGCGTTGCCACCGACCCATCCCCAGAACGAGCGATGGGCGAGGAGGGTGCTGCGTTCGTCATAGTGATCGGTCAGCTCAGGAGCGAGGGCCGTGGAGGGGATTTCATAGAAGGAGATGAACACCCGGATCGTCACCGCCAAAACCAGCAGGTACCAGAAGACCGCGCCGTCCGACCAGCCTACGGGCGGATTCCAGAGCATGAAGTAGCTGGCCGAGATGGGGATGGCGGCGGCATACATGAACGGATGGCGACGGCCCCACTTGGAGCGGAAATTGTCGGACCAGTAGCCGACAATGGGATCGACGAAGGCATCGACAAAGAGGGCGATGGTCAGAGCCAAGCCCACCAAACGGGCGTCGATACCGATGACTTGGCTGTAGAACAACAGCAGGAAATAGGCGAAGCCGTTGTCCTTAACTCCAAAGGCAACGGCCCCGAAGCCATAGGCGAATTTGGTCCAGACCGACGGGATTAGAGAGGCTCGTCCCGGTGTCGCCTGAGCTTGGCTCATTGATTTCCCCAGCCGTCTTGTTGTTGCACATCAGCGTGGGACACAGTTGCGACCCTGGCAATAGCCTTGGTTCAAGCCCTCTTGCCGACTCCAGTGGTCATTAGAGCGTTGCTGCGCCATCCGCCCCAGCGATAATAGGCCAAGGCTAGGAGTGCTGAGCTGATCGTGCCCACCGGAAAGCTCCACCAGATGCCGGCGGCCCCGATGTGCGGCTCCATGGCCTTGGCGAAGGGCACGCGGAACAGCCACATGGTCACCGCATAGATCAACGTCGGGGCTAACATGGCCGAATTGGCCCGGACCATGGAGGACAGGCCGTTGGTGATGGAGAGCGCGATCCAACCGAAGAGTACGATGGCGTTGATCTCGCGCGCGATCCGCAACGCCTCACCCCCCTTGGGCAGGAAGAGCTTGAGCGGCAGGTCGCCGAGGCCAAACACCACGGCCGCTGAGATCAGCGTCAGGCCACCGGCCACCAGACAGCCCTTCAGCGCAATCTCTCCGACCCGGTCCCATCGGTTGGCCCCGATGCTCATAGCCGCCATGGCCGACATCGACGCCCCCACCGCGCCAGACGGCATCTGGACATAGCCCCAAAGCTGGGCAGCTGCGCTATAGGCCGCCGCCGTCGCCGCGCCGTGGGCATTGACCATGGTCAACAGCACGAAGTAGGCCCCTTGAATCACAAAACTCTCAAAGGCCATGGGCGCGCCGCGCTTCATTAACATGGCCAGCAGATCAGGGTCGGTCTTCAGCAGAGCCAGGTCCTCGCCACGCAGGGCAAAGGCCATGTTCTTGGCGTAGATATAGATGATCGAGGCGATGAGCGGCACGGCACTGGCGATGAGCGCTGCGACGGCGGCGCCAGCAATGCCCAGTTTGGGAAAGCCCAAAGCGCCTGTGAGCAACAGCGGTGTCAGGACCAGATTCAGCGCGATAGCGAACAGGGTGAACCGGAACGGGGTGCGGGCGTCGCCGGTGCCGCGCAATACCATCATCAGGAAATTAAAGGTGAAGGCAAAGGGTAGGCTCAGGCTGGTGACCTGGAAATAGGTGATGGCCATGGGTCTAGCGACCTGGGGCAGGTGGATCAAATCCAGGATGGCGGGGGCAAACAGTAGGCCGATTGCCGCCATCAACAGAGACGCTAGGACGATGAAGGTGACCGAGGTGGCCACCACCCGCTTGGAGGCCTGGGTGTCGCCGGCACCCAGGGTCTGACCCACGGCGATCCCGGCGGCAGAGCCCACCCCCATCACCGCGCCGTTCATCATGCCCATGAAGATATTGGCATTGGCCACGGCGGTCAGCGCGTTCTGACCCAGTATGTGACTGACCCAGATGGCCCCCCAGGTGCCGGTCAGCGCGCCGAGCAGATTGGTGGTCAGCAGGGGAACGGAAAACTTGACGAGGGTCGCAGCCACCGCCTGATGCAGCAGCACCGCCTCATGGGCGGTCGGGGTCTTCTCGACTGTGGGTTCGGCTGCGGATGGCATGAGTGAACCACAGTGGTTTGAGTCTGGGCGCGGCGCGAGGCGTTTGTGTGCCCTTAGCTTCCCGTCACGCAGTGGGGGAAGGGGCACTAGACGCCGCAGGCCGGGGCATGGCGTTCCGTTCCTCCCCCGCAGGGTCTACGGGATTCACACATTTGCTTCGGTGGTAGCGATGATGAAGCCTGTGAGTGTGGCGG
>JANLPK010000137.1:0-4299 GCA_031367205.1 Alphaproteobacteria bacterium | reverse complement strand
CCCCAGCGCCGCGAGAACAAAACCATTACGCAGCATGGTGGCTCAACCCCTCTTTTCGGGCGAAGCCGCAGCGCCCTTGGACGCCGAGGCAGGGTGGGACAACACGGGCGAACTGATCGATTCCGGCTGCGGTAGCGGGGTCTCGGTGAGGCCGAGTAACGGGGTGATCACCAGGAAATAGGCGAAGTAGTAGGCGGCGCAGAAGCGCGACAACCACACCACCGAGTTCAGATCGGCGTCTAGGAGCTGGAAGGTGTTGAGCTTGGGAATGATGTGATCATCCGGCAGGCGCCCGCCACAGAAGCCCAAAATGATGCAGACCACCGCGAAGATGAAGAAATAAAGCCGTGCCGTCGGGCGGTAACGCATGGAGCGCACCTTGGATGTATCCAGCCAGGGCAGGACAAACAGCATGGCGATCGCGCCGAACATCATCAGCACGCCGGTCAGCTTGTCCGGAACCGCCCTAAGGATCGCGTAGAACGGCAGTAGATACCATTCCGGCACGATGTGGGCGGGGGTGACTAAGGGATTGGCCGGCACATAGTTGACGGCGTCGCCGAGCGCATTGGGGTTGAAGAACACGAAGCTGGCGAACATGATCATGAAGATCGAGATCGCGAAGCCGTCCTTCACCGTATAGTACGGGTGGAAGGGGACAGTATCTTCCTTTGACTTCACATTGACCCCGGTGGGGTTGCCGTTGCCCGGCACGTGAAGCGCCCAGATGTGCAGGCCAACGACGCCGGCGATCATGAACGGCAACAGATAGTGCAGGGAGAAGAAGCGGTTGAGCGTGGCGTTGTCCACCGCGAAACCACCCCAGAGCCAGGTGGTAATCGGCGGACCGATGATCGGCAATGAGCCCACCAGATTGGTAATCACCACCGCGCCGTGGAAGCTCATCTGACCCCAGGGCAGCACGTAGCCCATAAAGCCGGTGATGATCATCAAGAGGTAGATGACGCAGCCCAGAAGCCAAAGCACCTCCCGTGGTGCCTTGTAGGAGCCGTAATAGAGGCCCCGGAACATGTGGATATAGACGGCGAAGAAGAACATCGAGGCGCCGTTGGCGTGCATGTAGCGAACCAGCCAACCATAGTTGACGTCCCGCATAATCCGCTCAACCGAGGCAAAGGCGAGGTCGGAGTTTGGCACATAGTGCATGGCAAGCACGATGCCCGTAACGATCTGGATGACCAGACAAACGGCCAGAATTGCCCCAAACGTCCACCAGTAGTTCAGATTCTTCGGCGTCGGAAAGTCGACAAAGCTGTCATAGCCCAGCCGGATGATCGGCAGGCGGGTGTCGAGCCAGCGCTCAAAGCCAGTTTTCGGTTCGTAGTTGGAATGTCCGCTCATGATCCTCAGCCCACCTTAACCTTGGCGTCCGACAAGAACGTGTAGTCCGGCACGGCCAAGTTCTTCGGTGCCGGGCCCTTCCGGATCCGACCAGATGTGTCGTAGTGCGAACCGTGGCAGGGGCAGAACCAACCGCCGTAGTCGCCACCGCCCTTGGTGGGCACGCAACCCAGGTGGGTGCAACTGCCGATCAGGATCAGCCACTCGGCCTTTCCGGGCTTGTGCCGGCTCTCGTCCGTCGCGGGGTCGCGAAGCTCAGCGTGATCGTCCTTGATCGCGCTGGCGATCTCAGCGCCGGTGCGGTGGCGGATGAACAAGGGCTTGCCGCGCCATTTGATGGTGATCTGTTCCCCAAGCGCGACCTTGCTGAGGTCGAACTCGACGGAGGCCAGGGCCAGGGTGTCGCCGGCCGGATTCATCTGATCGATGAACGGCCAAGCCAGCCCCCCCACCGCACCTAGAGCTGCGACGGTAGCGGCGATATGAATGAAATCTCGCCGATTGGGATCTTCCCCATCGGCATGGTGTTCGGGAGTTGCGCCCACGACGGTGTCGGCCACCTTAAAGCTACCCTTCGTTTGAGACGTGAGCGCAAGCTCCCGCCTTTCCTCGACCCAATCAGAGGTTCTGATAGGGTCACTCAAGACCTGACCTTAGAGCAAGCCGTCGCAGCTAGAAATCCCGGCGTCGTGCCTTACGAAGCCACTTCTGCTGATTCGCCGTTGCCCCCGCAAATCCTGTCGCTGGACCGCTTAGAATGCTGCTCGCCCTTTTTCAACCGGACATTCCGCAAAACCTTGGCGCGGCCCTCCGTCTGGGGGCCTGTTTTGGGATAAAAGTGCATATCATCGAGCCTTGCGGCTTTCCGCTGTCTGATAAAGCCATTCGCCGTGCTGCTATGGACTACGGTGATCCGGCGGACGTCACGCGGTATTCCGGGTGGTCAGAGTTCGCCGGCGCAGGCCTGGGCCGAATCGTTTTGTTCACCACCAAGGGCGCGACGCCGCTCTACGATTTTGCGTTCCGGCCCGATGATGTGCTGTTGTTCGGTCGCGAGAGTCTCGGAGTGCCGGACGAGGTTCAAGAGGCCGCTGATGCCCGGGTGATAATCCCCCTAAGCCCGGGTCGTCGGTCCTTCAATGTCACCGTTTCTGCCGCCATCGGCCTCTCCGAAGCGTTGCGCCAGACCGGCCAAATCCCTAATGCGGTGCGCTCATGACCAATATATCTCCCGAGATCGAAACCCGCCGTAATCGTGCCAAGGCCTGGTTCGAAGACCTGCAGACGCAAATCTGTACGGAACTGGAGCGGTTGGAGGATGCCGCGCCTGCAGAACTCTACCCGGGTGAACCTGGGCAATTCGAAATGCGACCCTGGACCCGCGAGACCGGGGTCGGTGGCGGCATCGCCGGTCACCTGAAGGGCCGGTTGTTCGAAAAGGCTGGAGTTCATTCCTCAGCAGCCCTGGCACGCTTCTCGCCAGAGATGGCTGCGACCATGCCGGGAGCCGACAAGGACCCGACCTACGTGTCGGCCAGCATCAGCCTGATCGTGCATCCCAGGTCGCCGCTGATCCCGACCGTTCATATGAACACCCGCTTTCTCTCCACGGCAGAGAGCTGGTTTGGCGGTGGTGCGGACCTAACCCCGATGGTGGATCGCCAGCGCAGAGAAGATGCCCAGGATACCCAACAATTCCACGCCGCGATGAAGGGTGCCTGTGATCGCTTCGATCCGGAGTGGCACCCGAAGTACAAGGCTTGGTGCGACGAGTACTTCTATCTGCCGCATCGCAAGGAGACCCGTGGGGTGGGCGGTATTTTCTATGACAGACATAATAGCGGCGATTTCGAGAAGGACTTTGCCTTCACCCAAGCGGTCGGCGAGGCGTTCTTGTGCACCTATCCACAGATCGTCGCGACACACATGAGCACAGCCTGGAGCGACACAGATCGCCAGGAACAGCTGGTGCGCCGTGGTCGCTATGTGGAATTCAATCTGCTCTATGATCGCGGCACGATGTTTGGGCTGAAGGCTGGCGGAAACATCGAAACGATCTTGTCTTCGATGCCGCCCATGGTGGCCTGGGTCTAAGAAGGGATATCGATGCAAAGTCTCGCCGAGCGCCTGGGTTATGGTCCGCAAGCCAAATTGCTGATCGTCAATTGCGATGACCTGGGGTCCAGCGCCGCGGCCAACCGCGCGACGCAGCAGGCTCTGGGCGACGGGGTCGCGACCAGTTCGACGTTGATGGTGCCTTGTCCTTGGGCGCTAGACGGTGCGCGGCGGGCCAAAGTCGGTGGCATTGGGGTGCATCTGACACTGACGTGTGAGTATCCCGGCTATCGCTGGCGTTCCCTGACCGGGGCGGCCTGCCTTCACGATGATGAGGGCTACATGCCATCGACGCCACAGGTCATTTGGCAGAACGCCGACCTCGAGGCGGTGCGGGCGGAGTGCCGGGTCCAGATAGATCAAGCCTATGGCTGGGGTGTTGATGTGACCCATCTGGACGCTCACATGGGCACCATGCAGATGGAGCCACGCTATGCGGCGCTCTTTCTAGAGTTGGCGGCGTCCTATGACCTGCCGGTTCGTATGATCGGGGCTAGCGCCGAGCGAAATCTGGGTCTGACCTGCCGCGAACCGGCCACGCAGATGGGCCTGGTCTTCCCCGACAAATTGGTGACGACCTGGGGCAAGCCGTCAAAATCGGCCTTTGCCGCGATCCTTGAGGGGCTGAAGCCCGGCGTGACGGAAGTCTATCTGCATCCGGTGGACGACGGACCGGAGTTGCGCGCTTACGACCCTGACAACCCGCAGATTCGCGTCGATGATCACGCTTGTCTGCTGGACCCGTCGTTCAAGGCGCAGATTGCGGCGTTGGGGATTGTGCTCATCGACTTTGCGCCGTTGCGGGACTTGCAGCGGGCTTAG